>JBBABQ010000011.1:0-19240 GCA_041657565.1 Minisyncoccota bacterium
TTATGAAAAAATGGGTGGCCAAGGAGATTCGAACTCCCGCTAAGAACTCCACAGGTTCTGGTGCTGACCGCTACACTATGGCCACCATGACTGCGAGCTTGTAGGAATTAGCTTGTAGCTGGTAGGCGTTTCGCTTCGCGAAAGGTTTCCTTCTCCCGCCAGAGGCGGGACTCCTACAAGCTACAAGCTAACTCCTAACTCCTCGCACTGGTGTCCCCACCAGGAATCGAACCTGGATCTGCAGCTTAGAAGGCTGTAACTCTATCCGTTGAGCTATGGGGACAAAATCCTCCTTCGTCCCGAACGATTGCGGGACTTCGGCGGACAAGGCAAAAAATCGCTTTTTTACCTTTGCAGTGTACCAAGAAAGGACCAAAAAATCAATTAAATCCTACGTTCCCGCTTTGACGCTGCCCTGCGGAAATGGTATAAAACGTTTGTTCAAAATTTAGTTTGAGGCTTAGAAGATTTATGTATTATGTCTATGTGCTAAAAAGTTACAAAGACGATGATTGGTACACTGGCTATACTGGCGATTTACGAAAAAGGATTTTAATACATAATAATGGGCTTAATTTTTCAACGAAAGCTCGAAGGCCATGGAAACTCATATATTATGAAGCTTCGTTGGATGAAAAAGATGCTAAAGCAAGAGAAAAATATTTAAAATCTGGCATGGGGAAAAAGTACATCAAAAATCGTTTAAAATTCTTTTTTGACGATTTAAATGAGGGGTGTACCCCGTTAGAAATTTCGGATTAGAGGATATGATCCACAATCTGCCGTCTTCAAAAAAACAGGGGGTGTAACAGTAATCCTGCAATATGAAATTTCTAACGGGGTGTAGTGTAACGGTAGCACGAGTCCTTTGGGAGGATTTAGTTCGGGTTCGAATCCCGCCACCCCGACATCGATACGCCGCAGCCCCGCAGAGTGCGGGGCGAAGGCGATCAGCGATACGCCGTAGTTTCGAACTGATAAAGGGCCGGCCGGCCTTTTTTAGTTGATTTAGGGCAATTTTAGTGATATATATTAACTCGTAGTAAAATTTTAAAGTACTCGTAAATACAAGTTGGAACGTACGAATTGCTGCTGCAATTCTACGTCCCTTCGAGATTTAAAATCGTGATTTTAAATCTCTCGCGAGGGTAGCACAGTGGTAGTGCAGTAGCCTTCCAAGCTATCTACGCGGGTTCGACTCCCGTCCCTCGCTCCAAAATATGCACTACCTTTATCTGCTTTCGCTCAATAACGGTAATCTGTACAAAGGAACAACCAACAACCTCAAGAGGAGATGGGAAGAACACAGAAGAGGAAAAGTTATCTCAACGGAGAACAAAAGACCCCTGAAGCTTATTTATTATGAATGTTATTTATTAAAATCGGACGCTTCCAGAAGGGAGCGTTTTTTAAAAACAACTGAAGGCAGAAGATTATTAAAATGCCAGTTGAAAGATGTACTTAGTAAGGGTTCGTCCGGTCATTCGACCGGACGCCCAATCGGATGACTGGGCGACTCCCGTCCCTCGCTCCAAATAACCGCTATATGGCGGTTTTTGTTTATCAATATCTTCCCCAAAAGAAAAAGGCTGCTCAAAGCTTTTATAATGAATGATCGGGGCTGAACGCCCCGAAAGCTTGTATTGCAGCCATCTGCTAAAAACCGCCTTTAAACGGCGAAGTTGGGAAAGAACAATGCGGGCAATAAGTTTTGCCCTCGTAGCCATGGTGGTAATCTAAGGCGAAGTGGCTGCCGGTCTTGAACAGATAGAACTGCTCGCTTCCGGCAAGCATTTGCCTCTCGCCTACCGGGATCTCTCCCCCGAAAAGAAGGGATAGTCTTTGCCGCCCGGTAATGGCTATTTCTTCCCGGACTATTTCTTTGCCTGCTCTCTGGCTTATCAGGGCCAATTCTTCCTTCATCGGTCCGCTCTCTTTGACGACGTTAACGCTATTGGCATGTTGGGAGTTAACGTACGCCGCCACTCTCTTATCAAATCTTGCTAAAAGCTTCTCCATGTATTCTGAAAACAAGGCAAACACCTCAGTATCTTCCTAAAACTTTTTCATTATCATGTCAAACTTAAAAAATTTGAAAACCGCAAAACAAAAACCGCCCAAGAAGGCGGTTTTTGTTTTTTTCGAAATACTTGAAGCTATCTGACTGCGTCTTTCAAACCTTTCCCAGCCTTGAATTTAGGAACGCTCATTGCGGGGATCTTCAAAGCCTCTCCGGTCTTAGGATTGCGGCCAGTGCGGGCAGCTCTCTTAGAAACCTTGAAGGTTCCGAAACCGGTCAATGTGACCTGGTCTCCCTTTGATAAAGCTTTGGTGATCTCGTCGATGATTATATCGATGGATTCGTTGGCTTGGGTCTTGGAAACATCCTGTTTCTTTACTATTGCTTCAATTAATTCTTGTTTTGTCATAGGTGTTTAAATTTTAAAGATTTGTTTTAATATAACTGTTTTAAAATAAGTCGACCTTTTACGAAAATTTATTTTTCTTCCGAATGGCCCCTATTTCGCGTATTCGGTTATCCTCAACTCTCTTATAACGTTCACTTTGATCTCTCCGGGATATTTCAATTCTTCCTGGATCTTCCTGGCTATATCCTTTGCCAATTTATGGGCGGCAAGGTCGTCTATCTCCTCGGGCCTTACGAACACCCTTATCTCGCGTCCGGCTTGGATGGCGAAAGCGTTCTTAATGCCGGCAAACGATGTTGCCACTCCCTCCAATTCCTCCAATCTCTTCAAATAATTTTCCAGCGTATCTTTGCGGGCTCCCGGCCTGGCGCCGGATATCTGATCGGCCACCTGGACGATTATCGCTTCTATCGATTCATAAGGATATTCCTCATGGTGCGATCTCATCGCGGAAATGACGTCTTTGCTGACCTTGAATTTCTCAAGGATCTTGACCCCAATATCAGTATGAGACCCTTCCACTTGCCAGTCAAGGGCTTTCCCTATGTCGTGAAGCAGTCCGGCTTTCTTACAAAGGCTGACATTGGCATCCAATTCCGAGGCCAAAGCGGCTGCTAAGCGAGATACCTCCATCGAGTGCAAAAGGACATTCTGTCCGTAGCTGGTCCTGTAATGGAGCCTTCCAAGGACCTGGATCAATTTTTCCGGCAGATCCAGAACATCTGTGTCATAAACGGCGGCCTCTCCCGCTTCTTTCACTTTTTTGGCGACCTCTCCCTGGGCCTTTTCTATTTCGGCTTCGATGCGGGCCGGTTGGATTCTCCCGTCCTTGATCAGCCTTTCCAAGGCGACGCGCGCTATCTCGCGCCTTACAGGGTTAAAGCAGGAAAGAATGACCGTTTCCGGCGTTTCATCGACTATCAATTCCACTCCCGTCATTTTCTCCAAAACCCTTATGTTCCTCCCCTCTTTGCCGATGATCCTGCCCTTTATCTCGTCGGAAGGCAAGGTTATCGTGCTGGTGGTGAGCTCTTGCGACTGCGGCAGGGCGAACCCCTGAATGGCCTGGGCTAAAATTTCCTTGGCCCTTTTTTCGTATTGTTCCTGGCCGCGAGCCTCAAGCTTCCTTATTCTGGCTACGACATCAACTTGATATTCCTTTTCTATTTTTTCCAAAAGTTCGTTCTTCGCTTCTTCCGCGGAAAGGCCGGCGACCTGCTCGAGGCTTTTAATGGCTTCTATCTTCAACGCCTCAACGCTTTCCTTTATTTCTTTGACCCTTTCCACTTTCTGGGACAGATCTCTTTCTTTTTTCTCAAAATCCTGGTGTTTATTTTCCAGTATTTCCTCTCTTTTCAAGAGTAAGTTCTCCGTTTTGATGATCGACTGCTGCCGGCTGTCGAGCTCGGAAATGATCCTCTTCTCCAGTTTGTCGGCTTTTTCCTGAGCCTTAGACAGAATCTCCGCCGCTTCCTTCTTAGTTTGAATAAGCTTCTCCTGAAGCTTTGCTTCGATCGATCCGGCCCTTCTGCGGGCGATCGATTGGCGAACGTAATACCCGATTACCGAACCGAGGGCAAGCGCGCCAAAAATTCCTAAGATCGTTAGGAACAATGAGTTCATATTTCGAATTGAATGATTGGTATGGCATTAAAACGGTCTATTTGCGATTTGGACTAGAGCCTCTTTCGCTGTTTTTTGGCTTTGCCTGCAATGGCCGCGCTGAATTTTACCGATAAAGATCCTCGAATTGGGACGAACAAACCATTACAATTAAAACCGCTATATTTTTACTGATGGTCAACAGTCTTCTCCTGCAAACGGTCAAAAAAATAAAGAAAAAGCGGCTCAAATCCTAAATACCAAAGATCCAAGGTTGGTGTTTATAAACGATTTCTGGCTGAATTATAACAAAAAATCCCCTGCCGGGCAAGAAGATAATTTAAAAACCGCGGTTTCCCGCGGTTTTTCCTCTTATGCGCAAAGCCTTGGAACTAGAACGGATTCGTTTCTTTCCATACCGGATTGGGGAACAAGATATCCGACCCGATCTCTGTCCCGCAGGTGGAGCCGGAAACCCGGAGCTTGATCATCTGGCCTTTCTTGACGGTAGTGAATTTGACTATCGGATTGGCGGAAGTGGCGGAAGTGCTGCTAACGAAGGTATAGTCGTCCCCTTCCGTCAGGTCCGGAAAGATCCAGCTATACTGGGTTCCCGCGACATCCTGGCAGGGGTAATAACCGCTGTCCCCGGATTTAAAGCAGGTGCTGCAAACCCATTCGGTGCCGATCTCGGTCGGATCGTTCGGTTCGGCCGGAGAGGCCGATCCTTTGTAACAGGCTTCGTAACAAGGGTTTTCGGGGTTGTTGATATCGGCGGTCGTGCAGAACTGAATGTCTTCGCCGGAAATAATCTTTTCATTGGCCCAGGCTATGCCTGTTATCGGATAACGTTTCTCGGGAGTGGAGAACGAAGGCCCGGCTATCCAGTCGGTGCAGATACTATCGGCATTGCAGGCTTTGGCCCACCAATAGTAGGTCTTGTTGTAGGACATATATCCTGGGATAGACCCAACCTTTACTTCCGTCGCTACCGTGTCCACCTGAGAACCGGAGGTTTTGCTGATGTTATTGCTTTGGCTAAGAACAACGGCTCCGTTGATCGGGTCGTTTTCTTCGCTCACTTTCAGCTCGTAACTGGCCAGCGGGATGCCGTTGGAATCCTCATATATCCAGCTGAAACTGGCCTGGCCGCCCAAGCCGCTCTTCATTTTGTCTTCGTCGCTGGCGTCCAGCCAGCACTTGCAATAATTTTCAGAGGTATTCGACGAAGGAGTAAGATTGGTAAGATTGGGGCCGCTGACCGAACCTCCGCAAATATTGCCGCCACAGGTGCCGCCGTAACACTCCGAATCGGCGAAGCAGAAACAACCATCGGATTTCTTAAGCGTGAATTTTTTGGAGTTGGTTTTTGTCGTAAAATATTGAGATTTTTCAATACTAAAATTATCAAACCAAGCCGGTCCGGCGGAGCTGTCGCTGGCGTATTCGTAGGATATAAGTTTGGGAATCAAAGAGCTGAATGAGAAAGGATCGGGTATGGAAGTTAACGCGGTCCAAGAAGATCCATCGGCGGAATATTCAAAATACGCAGTGCCGGAATCTTCTCTGATCCTCCACCAAGCCATGGTAACAGAATTATAAGTCGTCGAAGACGACCAATATTCAACGCCATCCTTGAACCACTCGGCCACTATCGCATCTCCCTCGTCATAAACGGTATAAATAATCTGAGCCACGTTATCATCGTCCTTCCACAGCATCAAAGCGGTATCGACGTTATCGCCAGCGCTTACTTGCTTGACATTGACCGATACGGATCCTCCCCTAAGGTCATAAGGAGAAATCGTTTCGACCCCTCCTATGGAGTCTGTCACACTCACCGCAGGAGTAATGGCTATTTGCTGGCCGCTTTCGGCGACGACGGCGGAATTAAAGGCCCAATCACTCCAATTTGTACCGATCGAATTATCGTTAAAATCATCGGAAAAATTGCCGGACCATTCCGACCAATCTTCCCCGTCGTGTGCCCGGACCCTCCAATAGTATCTCGTGCCGGGGGTCAACGCGGATGGAACAGTATAACTTATAGTCGAACCGTTGGTCCAAGGGCCGCCCACGGAATAATCCGTCAAATTGACGGCCGGGGAAGCAAAATCACGATCATTGTCCACCTGAAGATCGAATTTGGTACAACTGCTAAAATCCATATCAAAGTATTGGAATTGCAAATTCGGAGTAAAACTGATCCCTGAAGCGCCCTCATTTGGAGAGATCAAACTAACGGACGGGATGTTGTTAGGCTCGACACTAGTGAAGGACCAAGTAAAATCGGTATCCCCTGATTGGGCCTCCCCTCTCAGAACTTTAACAGGAACATAGGAATCGGTGGTGGTATTGTTGCCAAGCTGGCCGTAAGCATTGTCTCCCCAACAGTAAACCGTACCATCGGATTTGAGAGCGCAAGAGTCGTAAACGCCCGCTCCCAATTCAGAAATATCCGTCAAATAACCAGACCCACCGATGCCGAGAGTTTGGACAGGAGAGTAGGAGTCGGTAGTGGTATTGTTGCCAAGCTGGCCATTATTATTCCCTCCCCAGCAATAGACCGTGCCGTTGGATTTGAGGGCACAAACATTTCTTTCTCCTACTTCCACCTGATTGATCCCTGTCAGGTAGCCGGAGCCGCCGATGCCTACAACTTGAACGGGAACAAGAGAAGCCGTAGTGGTGTTGTTCCCAAGCCTGCCATTTCCGTTAGCTCCCCAGCAGTAAACCGTGCCGTCGGTTTTAACTGCGCAGGCATGATAATCTCCATACGGGTAATCTCCCACTTCCACTTGGCTCACATCGGTCAGGTAGCCGGAACCGCCCGCTCCCAAAACTTGGACGGGAACGGAAGAATCGGTGGTGGTATTATTACCGATCTGGCCGGATGCATTGTCTCCCCAGCAGTAAACCGTGCCGTCGGTTTTGACGGCACAGGTATTTTGGTATCCCGCCGCTATCTGGCTCACTCCGGTCAAGTAGCCCGAACCGCCGACGCCCTTAACTTGCGCGGGAACCAGTTGATCAGAGAGAGTATTATTTCCTATCTGTCCCGCAATATTATATCCCCAGCAATAAGCGGTACCGTCGGTTTTGACGGCGCAAGCATGATAAGTTCCCGCATCAACCTGATCAACCCCGGTCAGGTAGCCGGACCCGCCCACGCCCAAAGTTTGAACGGGAGTATAAGAATTGTTTGTGGTGTTGTTGCCAAGCTGGCCGGATTCGCCGTCTCCCCAACAATAAACCGTTCCTCCGGTTTTAAGGACACAAGCGTGATAAGATCCGGTTTCCACTTGTTCCGCTCCTGTCAGATAGCCGGACCCGCCTACGCCCAAAACCCGGGCGGGAGTGCGGGAATCGCTGGTGGTATTGTTGCCGATCTTGCGGTAATTGTTCCATCCCCAGCAATACACGTTCCCGGCGTCGGAAACCGCGCAGGAAGAATATCTTTCCGTGCTCAGGCTCTTCATACTTCCCAAATTCAATCCCGTTCCTCCGGACCAAGAAGACCAGCTCGTTCCGTCGTTGACCCGAGCCTTCCAATAGTACTTGGTCCCCTTTATTAACTCCGTTGCCGCCGAATAGCTTATCGTCGAGCCGCTGGCCGTTCTGCCGCCGGTGGAGTAGTTCGTTTCGTTTATTATCGGCGATGAGAAATCCGAATTATCGTCAACCTGAAGATCAAATTGGGCACAATTGTTCCCTTCAAAATCGCTGTAAGAAAATTGCAGGGTCGGAACGCTGCTGACACCGGTCGAATCTTGAGATGGAGAAATTAAAACAGGAGTATCGGGAGAGTTATTGGCAATCGTAAAGAAATCCCATGTTCCGTCGGACCAACTTGACCAGCCGGTACCATCGTAGGCTCTAACCTTCCAATAATAATGGCCGTTAACGGATAAGCCGCCCGCTACTACCGTATGGTTTATCGTCGAGCCGCTGGCCCAGGGGCCGCCGGTGGAGTAGTCGGTTAGATTAATGACGGGCGAAGAAAAGTCGGCATTGTCGTCGATCTTAAGATCGAATTTGGTGGCGCTTTCCGCGGCCGGATCGGAATAGCCGAATTGCAAAGTCGGAGTTAAAGAAATATCGGATGCTCCGTCGCCGGGAGAAACCAGCGTGGGAGTGTTCGGAGAAGGATTAGCCGCCGTATAAGTAAGTTTTAAACTCATCACTTGAGCAAAAGAAGTTCTGGAACTGGGCGTGTAGCAATCCTGGCCGACGCCGCAACCGGTACAGTTGTCGCAAAAACCGGCGTAAGTCCGGCCGCTGGCCGCGGTGCGGACATAATTTCCCCCGCCCGACGTCCAAGCAGAATCATTCCTGTAAGCCTCGATCAAAAGATTGCTTGTACCGTCCCAGTTAAACGGCGCGGTAAGTGTGTGGCATTTCCAAGCTCCGACGGCCGGTTTGGTGTAGCTTGTCGGACCGTAAACAACGGTCAAACCGGTCGTGTCGAAAGCGGAAAGAACGGTCGCCGCCGTATTTTTCATCTTGATCCTGAAGTTGGCGATATCCCTGCCGGCAAGCGCGGAACACTGGAAACAAATTTCCGAGATGGTGGACGGACCGACGATCCCGGCAGCCTCCAGATCCGACTTCAAATAAATGGATTGCGCAATGGAATCCATATAGTAAGTATTGTATGGGGCATAGCTGGTAGCCCAGGAACTGGTAGCGGCGCCAGTCAAAATTTCAACGGTGGAAGATGCCTCGACGTCAACTTGCTTGAACTTAAAAACAAGAAAAACAGACATGACCGCTAGGACAAGGAAAAAAGAAAAAAGTGAAATTTTGACCGGCCTCGACATATTCATTTGATTTTTAAATATTTATGATCTTTTATCTTAAAAATTATATTCAAAATTTATCATTCCGGACAAACGGTTGTTTCCGTAAGAGAAGGAGAAGATACTGACGGGGTCGGGGAAGAGGTCGAAAGAGAGACGGAAGAAACGATCGGGGTCGGAGAAGAAGTCGAAGGAGAGACGGAAGAAACGATAGGCAAGGCACTCTGGCAAGCCGAACAGCTAGAAATATTTCCGGAGGAGTCAAGCTTAGCGATAAAAGCATCGCGACCTCCAACTCCATAACTATCTGTTTGGCCGACAGCTATATATCCCCCGTCCGAGGTTTGCTGGATAGAATAGGCGGAGTCCAGTCCGCTTCCTCCTATGGTCTTTGCCCAGGAAAAGTTGCCGGAGGAGTCGAGCTTGGAGATGAGGGTGTCATAGTATCCAGAGCCATAACTATTTGTAAAAACGGAAATAATATAGCCTCCGTCCGAAGTTTGCTGGGCAGAATAATTATCAATATACTCATAAAAATCCCCTCCCAAGGTTTTTGTCCAGGAAAGGTTGCCGGAGGAGTCGAGCTTGGAGATGAGAGCATCATTATATCCCTCTCCATAGCTATAAGTATAACCTGCCACAATATACCCCCCATCCGAGGTTTGCTGGGCAGAATAGCCTACTTCAAAACTGCCTCCTCCCAAGGTTTTTGTCCAGGAAAGGTTGCCGGAGGAGTCAAGCTTAGAAATGAAAATATCCATACCTCCCGCTCCATAGTTTTCGGTTGCACCGGCAACTATGTATCCACCGTCCGAGGTTTGCTGGATAGAATTAATGTAGTCTTCGTTCCCTCCTCCTATGGTCTTTGTCCAGGAAAGGTTGCCGGAGGAGTCGAGCTTGGAGATGAGAGCGTCCAGGTTTCCCGCTCCATAACCATTGGTATAACCGCCAACTATGTATCCACCGTCCGAGGTTTGCTGGATAGAATAGGCATCCTCATAAAGACCCCCGCCAATAATTTTTGTCCAGGAAAGGTTGCCGGAGGAGTCGAGCTTGGAGATGAAAATATCCCGATATCCCTCTCCTGCTCCGTAGCTTTCGCTCCCACCGGCCGCAATATAACCTCCGTCCGAGGTTTGTTGGATAGAATAAAACCGATCATAAAGATTTCCTCCTATAGTTTTTGCCCAGGAAAGGTTGCCGGAGGAGTCGAGCTTGGAGATGAAAGCGTCCATATCTCCCGCTCCATAACTGCCTGTTTCTCCAACAGCAATATAACCTCCGTCCGAGGTTTGTTGGATAGAATAAAACCGATCGTAATCACTGCCGCCAAAAACTTTGACCCATCCTTCGCCCTCCGGCTCTTCCCCTGCTTCGCCGGCAATTCCCGAACAATTGCCTTTATCGTCGCAAACCTTTCCCCAATATTCTTTGTCCTGGCAGAAGAAACAGCCGCCGATGCCGCAATATGAAGAACCGTTCCCTGCTTGGACCCTGTCCCACAAACTTAAACTGTTTGTTTCGAAGCTGTCATTGAATATATTCCCTTGAGCCGGAGCTTCGCCGATCCTTTCTGTACCGTAAGCGATATCGTCCTCATAGAGATAGCTGTTGAAACCGGAATCGGCCCAAGTGCTTGCTCCGTAAAAAATATCTCCATTTGTATTGCCGGTATTAAGGCCGTCTTCGTAAACCATCAGCTCCCCGTTCACCCAAATTTCTACAATCCCGTTGGACGGATCAACCGTGACCCTGGTCTCGATATTTATCCAGCTGCCTTCGACAAAACCGACCGAGGCAGTGTCGCCGGCATCGTTCCAGTGAGAGTCGCCATTGGTGTCCCAATAGGTCCATGTCAAATGAGGCGTTCCCCAATTTTCCATAGACAAAGAAAGGCGAGAATAGCCGTTATTGTCTCCGATACCCATTATGTTTGTAGCGTTCGCGCTTCCCCAATCAAAATCTTCCGGTATATACAAATAAACCCGGCCATAAACTGTCTTGTTCCCCACAAAATTATTTTTATCAATTTCCGCTTGAGAATTGTTCAATCCCACTCTGAACTTCAAGGCATAGTTGCCGTTATTCACATAGTCCGATTGCGTATCAAGAGTATCGCATCTGCTGACGCTTGAGTTGTCCCAGCTGCTGAAATCATTGGTCTCAAAACCGTCGTTGAAAACATTTCCGACTGCCGGAGATTGGCCGATGACGGCGGTGCCGAAAGCGATATCGTCCTGGTAAATATAGCTGCTGAAAGGCCCGTCCGCCCAAGAAGTCCCGCCGAAAAATTCATCCGCGTTAGTGTCGCCGGTATCCAGCCCTGAATCGCTGACCGGATGGTCTCCGTCAACCCAGATATCCACCTGGCCATTGGCCGAGTTAACGACCAGTTTTACCTGTACGTAATGCCAAGAGCCCTTGGATAAAGGATAAGCGGACTCTACCGTATGATTTTCTCCGTAGGAATCCCAATAGTCATAAGTTAAATTAATATCGGCGCCGTTCTTGGTCATTTCGACGTCCAAACGGTCTCCGCCGTCGCTGTCGCCAAAAGAAAGAAAATCAATATTGAAAGCTCCTCCCCAGTCGAAGTCCGAAGGGATGTATAAATAGGTCCTGGCATAAACCGTTTGCTGGTTAGCTTCGGCATTCTCAAAAGTGACGCTGGCATATCCGTCCGGCATTCCAACATTGGCTTTTACTGCATAACTGCCAGAGTGGACGTATTCGGCCGTGGTCGTGATGTTGCTGGTTGCTTCACTGGTACACGCCGGACTGGAAGACGAATTATAGACAGCGCTCGGATCGCTGGCCGCAAAAGATTCCGAAGCGGCCCAGCACCCGCTGGTTGCGCTGATCCCGCAGTTGCTGCATGCCGAATCCTTGCAGACGAAAAGCTTGAGCTGGTCTGCCGGATCCGGATCGGAAGATAAAGAGTTGAAAATTATATTGCTGCCGCTTTGGCAAACAGTCTCAGGACCGGACAACTTACAAATGTTAGGGTTAACTGTATCTACAGAAACGGATGATAAAACAGGCGGGTAATTGGAAAACGTGGTAAACGTCCAGCTGGTATCCGTATCTCCCGGCTGAGCAGCGCCCTTCAAGGTCTGGACAGGAGTATAAGAAGTAACCGTTGTATTATTACCGAGCTGGCCGTAATCACCCCTTCCCCAGCAATAAACAGCACCGTCCTTAATCGCGCATGTATGATAACCCCCCGATGAAACCTTGCTGACATTCGTCAAGTAACCCGAACCGCCAACTCCGAGGACTTGGACGGGAGTCCAAGAATCGGTGGTGGTATTATTTCCAAGCTGGCCGTAATTATTGTGACCCCAGCACCAAACGGTATTGTCATTTTTTATAGCACAAGAAGAATAAAATCCGGCGTTAATTTGTGCCACCCCGGTCAGGTATCCCGAACCGCCTGGGCCGAGGACTTGGACGGGAGTAAGAGCGTCCGTGGTAGAATTATTGCCTATCGCGCCATATCCATTCCAGCCCCAGCAGTAAACCGTGCCGTCGGATTTAAGGGCGCAGGAGTGACTCGCACTCTGTGACATTTGAGTCACGTTCGTCAGGTATCCTGATCCGCCCGGGCCGAGGACTTGGACGGGAGTGAAAGAAGCGAAAGTATCATTATTTCCCAATTCACCAAAGCTGGCTTTCCCCCAGCACCAAACCGTGCCGTCGGTTTTAAGGGCGCAGGTACTCTCATAAGCCGCGTATACTTTTTCCACCCCGGTCAGATAGCCGGACCCGCCCGCTCCGACAACTTGGACCGGAATTAATTGAGTTGTAGTATTATTGTTGCCAAGTTTTCCATAACCATTAATGCCCCAGCAATAGACGGTGCCGTCGGTTTTGACGGCGCAAGAATAATCATTTCCCGACGACACGTGCTTTAAACCCGTCAGATAGCCGGACCCGCCTACACCCAAAGTTTGAACCGGGAGCAAAGAAGTGGTGGTTGTATTATCTCCGAGCGCGCCATAATTATTCCTTCCCACACAATATATAGTATCGTCAGACTTAAGGAAACAAGTATTACTAATGTCTACGTCCAACTCTTCTACGTCCGTTAAATAATCCGACCCGTTGACATCCAAAACTTGGACGGGAGTGATCGTCGGAGAAGAAACGCAAACCGATTGGGTATTATTCCCGGGATAACCGCAACCCCAACAATAAGAATTCCCCGAATCGGAAATCGAACAATTAAGAGTGTTCCCCGAAACAATGTCTATCTCATTGGCTAAATTCAGGCCTACTCCTCCGGACCAATTAGACCAAGCCGACCCGTCGTAAACGCGAGCTTTCCAATAATAGGTAGTACTGCTGGCCAACTCTGTGGGGACCGTGTAGCTGATCGCCGAATTGGCCGACCAAGGTCCGCCGACCGAATAGTCTGTGGCGCTGACAAACGGCGAAGAAAAATCAGCGTTATTATCGATCTGGAGATCAAATTTGGAACAATTATTTCCGTCCGGATCGCTGTATAGAAAAGACAGGACCGGAGAAAGAGCGATCCCGGAAGCTCCGTTTAACGGGGAGACGATCGAAGGAGCGTTCGGCGCTTGGTTGACTCCTGTGGTGAAAAAATTCGGATCCGTCCAATAAGACCACCCGTTGGAGTTGGCGACTCTGGCCTTCCAATAGTACGAAACATTCTCGGCCAAAGAGGAAGGATCCTGGTAGCTTATCGTCGAACCGCTCGCCCAAGGTCCGCCAACGGAATAATTTTCCTTGTTTATGATCAATGAAGAAAAATCGGAAGAAGTGCTGACCTGGAGGTCGAACTTCACGGCATTGGCGCTGTTCGGATCGGTGAAACTGAATTGAAAATTCGGAGAAACGCTGACGCCGGTGGAGCCGCTTGCAGGGGAAATAAGGGTGGGAACGTTCGGGGCGTCGCCAAGATAAGCAACCAGCCCCTTTCCGCTGCCGCCGTATCCTCCGTAAGTATAAGAGATGAAAGAATGGGTCGGGCTCAAGACCGCCGGCGAGTACCATTCGTTAAAAACGGAAGAAAATTGATATTCCGAACCGAAATATATTTTGTTGCCGGATACGGCGGCCACTACGCCGACTCCCTTCCACACCGAATTAGCATAACGGCTGTATGACAACAAAACGTGGGAAGAGTCGAGGGCAACGGCCGCAGGAGAGATCTCCTGGTCGGGAGCGAAAATCTGTTCCGCGCTGAAATTAATGGTCGTGCCGGAAATGTTGGCAATGCGGGCCACGCCGTTAGTCCCTGGGCTAGCCCTGTAATAAGAAACCAAAGCTCTGGTCGAGTCCAAAGGAGCTATGGAAACGTCAAAAATCTGTCCGCCATAGATCATATATTCCGGACCATAGCTGATCGTGCTGGTTCCGGCGATCTCGAGAGTTCTGCCGTAACTGCCCGTTGAGCTGAATTTTTGATAAACGACAATGCCGTGGGTGGAATCTAGGGATGCAGAGTCTAAACCGGAGTTGTTCGGGCCGGTAAAGGAATAAACCGAACCGTAAGAAATTACGCCCCCGGATATATTGGCGACAATAGCGTTGCTGGTGACCGTTCCGCTGTAATCTTCAAAGGATATAAGAACGCTGGTTGAAGAAAGTTTGGAAACTTTTATCTGGCTGGTGGACGTGCAAAAAGAATACTCCGTACCGTAAGATACGGTCGTTCCGCTGATCGTAACAACCCGGGCGGCGCCGAGGCCGTCCCTGGTGTAAGCGACAAGGGCATGGGTGGAATCAAGGGCCGCTGCCGAAATATAATGGGTTCCGTTTGTACCGACCGCGGAAAAACTTACCGGCGTCCCGTAAACCGGAGCGCTGGTGGTCGAAACCGTGGCAACCACGCCGATACCCGATCCGGGGTTGCTATTGGCGTAAGCGATAAAAACCTTAGTTGAGCTCAAGGCTGCCGAAGAATTGTACATCGTATACGAAGCAATCGTCGATGAAGCCGTGTAATTTAAATAATGACCGCCCGGAATCACCGCTGGGGCGCCGCCGGAGTAAGTAGTATATAAGGAATATCTGGTGCCGGAAACTACAGTGCCGTCAGTCGGATCGATGGGAGAGGCGTAGCTGTTGCTCGCATCGCTCAAATAAGAGGCTTCTGACACGCTGTTGTCACAAGCCACCGCCAAGTTGGACGATCCTATGTCAGCTATAAAACCGAAATAATAAACGGAGTTATCAGTAATGGAAGGAGGGGTTCCAAAAGCACTGTCTACCCAAGAGTAGGAAGAACCGACCAGCGCACCGATGCTGACGCCGTTGAAAATGAGATTTTTATTATCGTTAGCGATGAGCGACCTGTAATTCAATGTTCCGGAATAATCCTCTTTGGAATAAAGGCTCAATTTACTGACAGTCGCGCCATTCGAATCCGCCGGAGTCGTTACTTTGGATCCGCGATAACTGTTACCCGACAACCAGCAGTTGCTCGCGCCAATACCGCTGTACCCGAAGGTCGGATCGATGTTAATAGGATAAACGGCTGAGTCTAAAAAGTCCTGCGGAACTATTATTGAAAGCTGGCTCGCTTTTTCGTCAACGCTCAAAGTTCCCCAAACTTTTTTTCCACTGGCATCGGAAATGCTCGGCCTGTAAATATGAAAAACTTTACCGGTCTTGTAATTTTTTCCGCCCGCCTCGGTGTAATCTCCCGACTTGTTCCCTTCGTAATAAACGGCATAAGAACCGACAACGTTTTCCGGTCTATAGGTTACAACTTTTCCTTCACTGTCTTTGCAGGCCGTTTCGGTACACTCGATCCCATCGGTTTGCTCTCCTTGGCTCAAGGGAGGCTGGTAATAAAATTCCAATCCGTTGGATTGCATCGGATAGGAGATCTCGTTGCTCTCGGGTTTTTCGTAAAGGATGGTATCGAATTCCACTCCCCCCTCTTCGTTGACGGTATAAGTATTGTTATTTCCATCAGCATCTTTCTCGGATACCTGCTCCGGCTGGCGAGGATAAAAGGCGACGTCTACTTTCGACGCGGCATCGACCAATCCTATGGAAGCAAAGATCGGTTGAAGCCTATCCCCGGAGTTGTTGGAAAAAGTAATTTTATCTCCGTTGAAATTCGGCTTCGATCCGGAGATATTCGGAAAATTTATATTCAAAGAAACTTCTCCATCCCATTTGTTAAGTTTTAAATAGGGCTGGCCGGAGTTTCCGCTCGCGCCTATTTCAATAAGGTCGTTGCCTAAAGTTTTGAAAGAATATTTGTCGGACCCGGTTTGCGTGATCTTCAATTGGGCCGGTTCGGAAAAATTTTCTTTCGCTTGTTTTATATTATTTAAAAAATAAAAGCCTGAAAGGATGGCGGCGAATATCGCCAATCCCGAAAAAAAAATTAAAACCGGTTTTCTATTTTCTATGGAAAGAAATTTCATCTCTAAATTATTTTACGGATCTTATTTTTAAAAAATTCCATTCTCCTAATATAACGCGCCTCTTACCAAAACGAAGCGTTAAAAAATACAAAAACCAAATTGCTATTTTAAATCATTTTAATAATACCATAGTTATTTTCTTTGGCCTGTGGAAAACCTTTCCAAGGAATTCGGCCGTTCAAAAACCGCGGGAGTCCCGCGGTTTTGGCCGTCTGAATAACGTCTCCCGTTTAGAATGGGTTGGTCTCTTTCCAAACCGGATTAGGAAGCAATATATTTGAATCGATCTCCTCCCCGCAAGTGGAGCCGGATACCCGGAGCTTTATCATCTGATCTTTCTTGACGGTCGTGAATTTAACTATCGGGTTTGCGGAAGCGGCCGAAGTACTGCTAACAAAGGTATATTCGTCTCCTTCCGTCAGGTCCGGGAAGATCCAACTATACTGGGTTCCCGCGACGTCCTGGCAGGACAGGTCTTTACCGAAGAGCTCGGGATGCGCGGGATCTTTTTCGGCATAACAGACGCTGCAGATCCATTCAGTATCAGCCTCGGTCGGATCGTTCGGTTCGGCCGGAGAGGCCGATCCTTTATAGCAGGCCGCATAGCAGGGATCATTAGGGTTGTTGACGTCCGCGGTCGTGCAGAACTGGATATTTTGGTTAGCTACGATCCTTTCGTTCGCCCAGGATATGCCGACTATCGGATAGTGTTTCGCGGGAGTGGAGAAAGAAGGTCCGGCCGTCCAATCGGTGCAGGCGGCGTCAGCGTTGCAGGCTTTGGCCCACCAATAGTAGGTCTTTCCATAAGACATATACCCGGGGAAGTCTCCAGACCTTACTTCCGTCGGTACCGTGTCTATTTGGGATCCGGAAGAAGCATTGAGGCCGGTCCTGTTTTGATAGGTGGTCGTGGCTCCGTTGATATTGTTTTCTTCACTCACTTTCAACTCATAGCTAACCATCGGACTGCCGATGGGGTCCTGATAGACCCAGCTGAAAGCGAACTGGCCGCCCAGACCGCTTTTCTTTTTATCCTGATCGCTCGCGTCAAGCCAAAATTTACAACAATTTTCAGAAGTATCGGAGGGAGAGGTCAAATTCGTAAGAGCGGGTCCGGTGGCCGAACCGCCGCAAAAACCGCCGGTACAAACGCCGTAATAGCACTCTTCAGCAGTTAAGCAGGGATACCCGTTGTCTCTTTTGATCGTAAAAGTCCTGGGGTCCGTCCTGGAAATGAAATACCACGAAGGACCTCCAGCCCAGGGAGACCAAGCGGTTCCGTCAAAAACCCTGGCCTTCCAATAATATGTCATTCCCTGGACCAGATCGGAACCTACGCTATAGGTAATGTCCGAACCGCTGGTCCAAGAACCGCTGACATCCGAAAGATCGATAATGGGGGAAGAGAAATCAAAGTTATCATCAAGCTTCAGATCGAACTTTGTGCACGCATCCCCTTCCGGGTCGCTGTAATTAAAAACCAGGGAAGGCGCAAGGCTCGCTCCCACATAACCAGCTAAAGGAGAAACCAAAACCGGGGAATTCGGAGCCTGATTCAGCATCGACCAATCGGACGCGACCCAATCGGTATAAGGAGATCTTGCCATCTGCCCCCAAGAAACATAGAAAGTTACCGGTAAAGGAACGCCGTTCAATATGGCTTCGACATTATCGACCGATCTCGAATAAACGGCCGACTCGGAGTAAGAAGGGTCTGTTGAAAATACGGACATAAAAAAGTTCGGGTCTCCTCCCGTCGCGTCCCTGGTGCTTGAATCCTGGCCTTGATAATATTTCCAAGCAATGCCGCTGTCCGAAAAAACATCCGTCCAGCTGTTCGTCGCGCTGTCCGAACCCATATTGCCGCTGATCCTAACGTTCGCGTTCTGCTCGGTTCCCCCAGTCCTGCTTACTTTAATGATATAAACATTGGTATTGGCCCAACCTTGTTTGACATTGATGTCCGTTCCGCCTACGGAAAAACTGTCCGTCGTCCAAACGCCGGCCGCGGTATTATACATTGGCAAAGCCTGCCAAGTCCCTCCGATCTGAACCATCGGACAGCCAAACCTGTCGAACACGTCGCCTCCCCCGTCATTCCAAGCCACTTTTGTTCCCTGATAAACAGAGGGGGAATTATAGCAGTAAGCGTAGCTCGACGCATCCTTGTTAACAGTAAACCCTCCGCTTATGGCCGAAGTGCTGAAATCCGGACCGAATAAAGGATCCTCGAACCAAAGGCTGACATCTTCCGACTCTTTCCCGATATTGTCTTTGGCGATCAAACGAACTTGATATTTTTTCAGTTCGATCTTTTCGGAGACCTTCCAATCCGCCCGCCATGATCCCCGAAAAATATTGCCAGAAACCAATTTGAATTTTATCGTTTCGAGGCCTCCCAGATCAGCGGAGATCTCTTTGACCCCAAAAACCGATCCGGCTTCCAAATTCAAAACCAAAGTATCTCCGGGCCGAACCTTTTGGGGAAACAATGACTGTCCGGTCATTTTCGGTCCGGATCCCGGCCAGATAACTAAAAATATACCGGACAACAATATCAAAACAAGCAAAAACGGGACCAATATTTTTATTTTTGACGCTTTTTTAATTTTATCCAGCAGACGCATAATTTATGCTTTAAATAATTTAAAACGGACAGGAACTGATCAAACTTAAAGGATACGAAACGACCGAAGCGGGTTGGTCGGAAACGGTTAAAGTGGTCGGGGAAAGAGTTAAAGAGGAAGGAGAGATCGTCACTATCTGGTCGGAAACGGTTGGAACAACAGAGGAGACGGAAGGACAGCCGGATAAATTACCATTGGGATCGAGCTTCATTATTCCGCTGTCTCCCGCGATGATATATCCTCCATCGAAGGTCTGTTTTGCCAAAACATGGAAACCAAGGCTTGTTATCGATCTGGCCCAGGAAAAACCCCCTAGAGAATTAATTTTTGTCAGTAAAATAGAGTCCGAACCGAAACTAACCGAACGGAGATCG
>JBBABQ010000012.1:0-7721 GCA_041657565.1 Minisyncoccota bacterium
TTGGTGCGGTCTATGACTTGTCACAAACCATTTAGGCTCTAAATCTTTTTCAACTTTAAATAATATCGTAAGAATCTTTTTTTGCCCGCCCCTTATTTCATCGCAGATAGTTTCTCCATCGCCATCAAGACCGCGAATATATAATCCATATTTATTATCGCTTATGAGCTTATCGCCGACATCTTTTAATGTTACTTCTATCTCTATAGGTACAGATGTATCACAATTAAAAAAATCATTATCGCTTATCGATATGTTCCAATTCGGATACAGAGCTTGTTCGATAGCCGAAAGAATAGTTGACTTGCCTGAGTCTCCACGCCCAACAAGGCATACAAAGCTAGCAGAACCAAAGGTGTAGTCAAGCTCTTTAATACCTCTAAAGTTCTTGATTTTTAGATTGTGAATTTTTGCCATCGTTAAATTATATTCTTATTTATCTACATCCTGCCCCCTGATTGATCAATAATTATTTTATCATAAATTGCATCTGACCCCATTATCTGCGATCTGCTCAGAAATAACTTAAACACGCAAAACCTACCAGCGGTGGCTGTTTAACCAAGTAACTGAGATATTTTTGCGTATTTACTCTTTGCCGCTTTCTTTTAAAGGAAGGAACTCTATCCTTTCAACTTGGTCTTTACTAACAATGGAAACTTTTTCACCCTGTTTAATACGGATATTATCTTTGTTTACCTTTAATAGCGTTACATCGAAAATTGATCTTTTGTTGTTTATAAAAATTAAATTAACCTGTGGTAATCGGGTCCTGTTTAGCGAATAGAATAGTGCTATCAAATTAAAATTTATAAAAACGATTGCTGCGGTCGAAATAAGCCATTCCACATTATTAGATTGATATTCAAGAATTAGAATATACGCATATAAAAAGGGAAGAAGATAAGTTATCGCGCTATAGTGGATGAGCTTAAGAATGGGGCTAGGTTCCTTAAATTCAATCTGGTTATCTTTAGCTGATTTAATTAAGTCTTGGATAAATGGAATTTTAATGCCATAAATCTTTTCCGTAAGAGCATATATCATAATCAACAGCCATGCAGACGAAATAACTATAAACGAAGCTCTAAAGAGGTGAGAAGGAGTAAACCACGTAAAGTTTAGCGCACCAAATATTCCTGACACAACGGGAATAAGCATATTTACAAAGAAACCAATACCAGCTAACTCTATTTCCCAATTTCGATCATCTGTAAACGGTTTTTGATCTGAAATAACCTTGCCATAGAATCTTACAAGAAAAACAGCCACGGAGATAATAATGGCCGGGGTTATTAAATTTGAAGCTAAAATTTCCATATTGCCTTATTCTTACTACAAATAGCAAAGAAGTAAAGAATGGCTTTGGGCCATTACTTTTTCTCCTTAAAGCTTTCTGCTTCATTCTCGTCAGCCATCAGCTTTCCTTCCCGTTCCGCGCGCTCCCTTTCGACCGCCTCCCTGCTCCGCAGGTATTGCGCCCCGATTTCCAGATCGCGGACAACCCAATGGAAGGGCTCTTCTTCCCAAGTTTTCCATTGGCCTTCTTCTTCGTATTGCATCGTTTCCCAAGGATAAGGCACGGGAAGCGTTCGCACGCCGACAATCCCGCTTTCCGCTTTATTGGAGATAAAGCAACAGCGCGGCGGAAGTTCTTGTAATTGTTGGATGTTCAGCTCCCAGCCCGGAATGTGGCGATACATCGGCCCCATCAGCTCGCGGGCCAATAATTGCGCGTCTTCGCGGTTCACCCTAAAGCAGGCTTGGATGCCGCAATTGGCGAGAATGGAACTGCGCAAGCCTTCCGTTAATTGGGTCAAATTTTGGTGGGCCAGTATCAGGGAAAGCTGATATTTTCTGGCTTCGCTTAAAATTTCAACAAAACTGTCGGTGGCAAAATTCTGAAACTCGTCAATGTAGAGATAAAACGGCTGGCGTTTGGTAACGCTCATCTCGTTACGGGAAAAGGCGGCCATTTTGATCTTGCTTACCAGCAATGCTCCCAGCAGGTTGGCACTATCGCCCAACCTGCCTTTGTTTAAATTCACCAGCAGAATTTTCTGGTTATCCATAATCTCCCGCAAGTTAAACGAGCTTTTGGAGGATGCGAATATTTGCCTGATGGCCGGATCGGAAAGAAACGCGTCAACTTTGTTGAGCGTTGATTCCAGCCATTCCCGCCAAGTGTGGGCGGGCAGCGATTCAAAGTATTTAAACCGCTGGCGGCAAGTCGGGCTTTTGACGTTAGCCAAAATCTTTTTGCGCGCCGCCGGTTCGGTCAAAAGCAGGGGCAGTTCAAGAAGCGTTAAGTTATTTTCTACCAGCGCAATCAAGGAATTGCGCATAATGTCGGCCATACGCTCCCCCCAAGCGTCAATCCATATCTTTTTAAACGCTTCCACCAGCTGAGCGGCCATTCTCTCGGGCGGGATGCCGTGGATCGGCTCCAGCGGATTGAAGCAGGCCGTATTCTCCAAATCCGCCGGATCGATCAAAACGATGTCTTTTTTGAAATCCTTTTGCGTCCAAAAGTACAGCCAGCCCTTGATGTCCTCCACCAGATCGCCGTGCGGGTCGATAACGCCAAACCCTTCGTTTTGGATGATGTCTTGGATAACCAGCGATTCCAAAAACTTGGACTTGCCCGAACCGGACGCGCCCACCGCGTAAAAATGAGTGCTGCGGTATTTTGCGTCAACGCCTTTGATGCTCCCCGCCAAGCCCGTTACTTCGTCAACCTCTCCATCCGCCCAACCCAAAGCAACCTTACCGGAACGAACCGGAAATTTCCACAAGGGAAACTCTTTTAATTCCGATTTCGCCTCCGGCAAATCCGGCGAAATGTTTTTCTCGAACATACCCATTAAAAACGCCTTGAGCGATTCCAAGGCTTGGCGGAAACGTTGAGCGATCATCGTTTTAGTTTAGATTCAAGAAACCTCTCGACTTCTGATCAACCTTTGAAAAATCAAAACCTACCGCCTCCGAAATATACCGCGAGCCGTAAAGCACCGAATGGTGCACTGTTCCCGCAAACGCGCTAAATTCGTCTTTGTCGAACAAATCCATATTCTCAAGCGATACCCGTTTTTTAACGGCCTTTTCGTAAATGATCACCGCGATATATACCGGGTACAGCAACAGGAAAACAAGGCTCGGCAATCCAAGCAGGAATTGGATGAATTTGCTTGGCGTTTGCGTCATATACCAGGAGATATTCAGCTGTTTGCCGTAATCTTCGGCCCCCACCCGGACAACGTAGCCGTCAAAATACTTGCTCTTGAGCACCAGAAACATCCGGCTTTCCCCTTTCAACTGCCTTAAAAGCGAAGCGCAGATTTTTTCTTGCGAAATATCCAGCTTGGGCGGCTGCAATTCGTTGAGCCGCTCCCTGATCGCTTTATAAAAATCTTGCTGCTTTCCTTGGGCTCCTTCGATCAAAGTGCCCCATTGCTCGACAATTTCACTTTCTTTGAATTTTGGCATTTATTTTAAATTTACATTCTCCGCACCCGGCCTTTATTCAAGCAAACAATGCGGCAAGTCATTTTTGGGCGTTTTCCAAATATTCTGTAAAACATTTTCCGGTTCTTTAAGGCTATATGAGCCCTCACAGGCAAACCAAAACATTTCGCTGCCCGTTTGATGGTCATCGGCCTTCTTGGCGATCTGGCGCAGATTCTCGGCCCGCTCCCGGCTAAGGCATATTGTCAGCACTCGGAAATTGGCAATTTCCAACTTTGTTTTTTGCCTGCCTTCGGCCCGCCAAATCCAATATCCTTTAAATTTATCCAATAGCCGCTCCCCGGTCATTGTTGAGCGGTCAACCTCTAGGAAAAAGTGCATTAAGTAATCTTTGGTTTCAAGCGTAAAGAAGGCGTCCGGCGCAATCGGCAGCCGCTCGCCTTCGCATTGCACCGCGTCAATCGGGCCAAGCTCGCGCCACACTATCAGCTTTGCGTTCCTTTCTTTTTCCAAAGCCAAATTCAAAATCGTCTTGAAGTTCGAGATCATTAAAGAGTGCTGTAAAAAAGATACGCCCAATTCCTTGGGCTTTTTTGCCGGAGAAGGAAGCCCTTTATTTTGAGAAACCAGCCCGGCCCCTTTCTTGGTCAGGCTGTAAACAAGATGCCCTGATTCCCGAAAATATGAGATCTGGCTTACCGGCCTTTCCACGTAACCGGCGTGGAATAGGAAATAGAGCCTTGATTGGAGCGTTCTTTGGCTCATTTCGGGATGAAGGGCGAGGATATGTTTTGTATCCAAAGTGCGGCAATCGGACAGATCGTTTAAAATTTTGATGTCGGTTTGGCCGATGCGGAATTTGGGCGGCTCCTGGTTTCTCTCAAATTTTTTGAACTTATATTTGGACACGTCTGAGGAAAATTTACGTTATCCCTCATTTTACAAAAATTTTTACTTTGTGGGTATACCCACTTGTATCTTCCCGTCTGTAAATGGATAATCAGCGACTTTACTTCTAAAAATTTGAAGCGGGAATATGTCTTTTTCCAGTTAAAAACTCGCCCCTTTAGAACAAAAACCGCCAGAGACGGTTTGAGTGCGTTTAACTTTTCAATTGAGTTTAGCCGGATTGAACAATGGTCAACCTCGATTCCGACCGTATAGCTTCCCTTCTGGGCAAACACATCAATCCGCCCCCTTCGATTCCGCCAAACTTCTTTTTCGGTCCGAGAGTAATAACCGAGGTTATAAAAATAACGTTTGATCCACGCTTGGATTTTCGAGTGATTCACCGTCTTGATTTTTAACAAATCTTCAACTAAAAAAGACATTTAACGATTTTATTCAATAATTTCTGAGAATGAGATACTATTAATTGTATCAATCTTTAGATTTTCGTCGCACACGATTCCCACACTATACATTGCCCTTGTTATTGCAACATACAACTTTGAACGGCTTACAGGATTTAGATTAAAATTATCATCTTTTAGCCACCCGATGAATTGGGTAGTTGGGTAAATAATAACCCTTTCAAATTCAAGTCCTTTCGAAATTCCAAAATTTAGCACTTTATAATCTTTTTCTACCTCTGTCCTAGAATCCCACCGTAGTTGTATCGGATGATACTTTTGCAAATATCTTTTTATATCGATTTTTTTGATTAAAAAGACTCCATCATGATTCGTTATCTGTTCATTACCGGAGGTCGTTTTTTTAAATCCTGGAAAAAGTTTATTTGATAAATCGCATATTGCAGGACAACTACGATAATTTATCATTAAAGAGCTATCGTCGATTTCTATCTTTGATGATTTTGTTAAATTACCTTCAAAAAAATTTACAATTTTTGACTTCTTAAATTTCTTATTTTTTGACGAGTTATTTGTTGAATACGTACTTTGTCTCGGATCGCCAACCAATAAAACATTTATTGTACTTTGAATGATTAAATTTAAAAAATCCAGATCATAGCCCGCCAAATCCTGAATTTCGTCAATAAATATATCTGTATAAATTCTTGACAGCCTGCTTATTACAGCGCCTTTACTTCCTTCGTTACATTTAACAACAAATTTTGATAGTTTATCGGAAAATATTCTTTGATTTTCCGTAAAATAATGTTTTTGAGTGTCGCTCTCTGCGATTCCGATTGCAGATTGTTTATTAACAAGGATTAAACCAGATATATCTTTCTTAAATTTACATCCTTGATATGGCCTTGCCCCGTGTTGCAATAGGAAAGAAAACCACGTTTTAATTGTTACATTTTCAGGAATACATTTATTAATTTTAATAAATTTCCTTCGTATTTCTTCTTCGTTGGCCAAGGTATAAGTAGTAATTAATATCTTGCCTTCCTTTTTCTTTAAGGCTTCATTTATAATAAACGTAGTCTTCCCCGATCCAGCCGCAGCTATAATCAACTTGTTACTTCCATTATCCATATATTACTTTATTGCGTCTAATATATATTGAGGGAAATTAAGAATTTCCGTTGTATCAAAAATTTTTAAAGCGCACTCTGTTTTATTGGATTTCATGTATTTATGTAAATCGTCAACGGAAGTATAATTTGTGGAAAAAATTGTATTAAAAATATCTAAGCTATTTTCTTTCAATAGCTTTGGTTCAAGAGTATTGTAATTAAATTTCTTTTCACCAATCTCCAATGTTCCAGTATCAATCGTTTCATCAAGGCAAATCTTTATAAAATCCTTACTATTCTTTCCAATATAGTTTTCATATTTATTCCTTACTGCATCTAAATCGCCATCGTTGTCTGTTATAACGGTTACTGTTTTTTGAATTTTTTCCGCAATTTCTAGAAATCTTAAAAAAGCCATTCCTACAGAAATAACATCTAAACCGTTTTCAATTGGTAATTTCCCATTATTATTAATTATGTAGGCCTTTTGAACAACCAACTCATCGGAATCGCCCTCAACTAATATAGCCTTCTGGCAAAGTATAAGCCGAAGCGTATCATAGCCTGATAATCTTTGAAAAAAACTTTGAGTGTCTGATTGTAAACTATCTAACTTCACCGTCTTTCTATTATTTAATAAGATTAAGCTCTCTAGGCCTAATTTATTTGCCACAAAACTGCTATGGGTAGAAATTATTATTTGTTTTCCGGCATCGCTGCTTTTAATTTCGCGAATTAATTGATTTAATTTCGTGTGCGATAAGTGATTTTCTGGCTCTTCGAGAAGAAGGATACTAGCTTCTTGGGATTTCTTATGGCTTAAAGCCAATTTTGTTTTTACAACACACTGTTCCCCCTTCCCGACATAGTGAAATGGCACATCATCCAAATAAGTCATTAAGCTACTTTCCCATGCATTTCTTGATGATAAATCGACGGAAAGCCTAACGTCTTTGTTTGAAATATTTACCGCATTCTTTATTTTAGTATTGATACTTTCAATCGCCGGATCAATCATAAAAAAGTCTCTCATTTTTCTATGGGCTTGTGAGATGCTAATGATATCTTCTGAATCCAAAAAATCTCTCACTATCCTTGATATGTAAACATCTGATCCATTTTGATAACGGTTGCTCGAAGAATCTATAAAAGCAGATTTAATTGGTATACTTCTTGCAGTAATGGGTTCGCGTGCGCATGAAGTCCAGAAAACGTCATAATATTCTATCGGTATTGTTTTG
Organism: Minisyncoccota bacterium; assembly: GCA_041657565.1. Taxonomy (GTDB): domain Bacteria; phylum Patescibacteriota; class Minisyncoccia; order Minisyncoccales; family JAQTVQ01; genus CAIMDX01. The sequence goes on from JBBABQ010000012.1 coordinate 7,135, forward strand.
ATATTTCCCCCTTTAATGAATTCTTCGTATTCAGATTGATATTTTTCGTTAAAAGAAATTTTCAAGGATATTCCACATTCTTTTTTTCCTTCACTATTTCCGTCTCCTTCAAATTTGGCAAGGTTTTCGCCGACAATAAAAATTTCGATAAGAACATATGGTAATTCAGCAGGCTCATTATTATTTAATTTCTTAACATATTCATCCACAATCTCATTGTTGAACAAGTATTGTGTCAATTCATTTTTTAAATATTTCCCGTTGAGCAAACCTGTTAGTGCTAGATGAATTGCGTCCAAAATTGTTGATTTTCCAGCTTCATTATCACCAACAAGGATATTGAGTCCTTCGTTCAATTCCAAGTTAAATTTCCCCTTGAAGCATTTAAAGTTTTCAATATTAATTTCCTTGATATACATCTTTGAGGGTTTTGGTTCCATACCTTTAATTCAAATAATGCTATTTTACATAACTCATTTTATACCGATTTGGCTTTGCTAATCCGATTCCAAACCAAACGACAAACTGAGCGATAAACTTCTTTACGCTCGTCTTCGGTTAGATCTAAAGCGTCAAAAATTATTTTA
>JBBABQ010000012.1:7731-18238 GCA_041657565.1 Minisyncoccota bacterium
GATTCGGTTCTTGTTCTTCGATAGGAATATTTGATTTTGGATCAATTCCACATTCTTTGAAGATTGATTTTTTATCATCATTAAAATAACCAATATTGCAAGCTTTTGTCTCCATTACTGGCAAGGAATTAAGCTCGTATGTCTGTATCTTTAACAATCCACCGCCAAAACTAATACGGCCTGTATTTAATTGAAATAAATAAAAAATTGATGAATTAAGAAACCATTCAATAATTTTATCTGTATGAATTTCATGAAAATTATCGCTAACAAATATTTCATCAATATATGAATTGCCTATTTCATCTATTAAATAATTAAAATTGATTCTTGCAGGTTTACGCTCACCCAATGAATACCAATATTTGCGACCTGAAACACTTGGAACGTCTTTCCAATAAATTCCCTCTTTTGTTCGCTGTTTTTCTCCCCATTCGATGTATTTTAGAGTATACGTACCTTTTAATTCTTCCCTGCTTTTATTGCATATAAAAATTTTGTACTTAAGACTTTTAGTATTAACTAATATACTTTTACATTCACGCGGGCTTTTGATTACCGGTTTTAAAAATTCGGGTTCAATATTCCATCTCTTAAGTTGCTCATTGGAAAGATAAAAAAATTCATTAACACCGGTTTTAATTCCAAAACGAACATCGGCAATATTGCCAAGCTTTACGAACTTACCTTTTCCCTTTTCCAATATGGTAAAAAATATGTCCGGCGCGCGCAGGTATTTACTGCCCCATTTATCACCAATATATTGGCCTAACTTCATTTTCTTTTGACTCTCCCCTTGATAGCCAATGCCAAATTCCTTGAGATTGGCAGTAGCTATTGGGTAGACACGAAAAACATTGTTGCTTTCAATTTGCTTAGCATTATCAATGGCCAGCATATTTTCGGTAAAAATCGCTTCTTCGAAAGATTTTTTAAAGGCGACAAATTTTACTAAATGATTTTCATTAACTTTTTTTTGAGGCGCATGGATTATCGATATGATCGTATTAACGTCGGCTGCCTTAAAGCTTCTTTTTGAATGGTTATCGATAATAAATTCTATAGCGCACCGTTTGAGAAGAAACTCTTGAAGCCATACGCCATAGCCAACGTCGAGCCAGGAATTTGAACAGATGAAAGTGTGAATACCATTCGGATTCAAAAGACGCAGGCCACGAATATAAAAATAAGTATATAAATCGGATTGAGCGTTTATCTTCGCGACCGGTAGAAAATCATTCGGAAAATCCGATTTTACCATTTCCTGTAAATAATTCTTGTATTCTTTTTTATCTTTGACTTTGCCTATTGGATCAGCAATAGCTTCTTGCCGCACATAAGGAGGGTTGCCGATAATAATGTCAAAACCATTTTTTTCCGCAAATACTTCAGCGAATTCTATACTCCAAACAAGGGGTTTCCCATTGCCACGCAACGCCTGTTTTTGCTCTCTAAGCTCGCTAATATCTTTCTCGATTTTTTGTATTGTATCTTTATCGAATTCCAATAGAGCTTGCTCCGGCTCCACCCTTTCATTAAAAAGATTCATCGTCTTCCCGGGCCTAGTATTTTTTAAATTTCGCAATTTCTCATCTTTCTCTGCGATCTCATCGCCCAGTATTTCATCATAAATTGCTAATTCTTTCTGTCTCAATTCCCATTCTTTTAATCCCGTTTTATTATCAAAGTATTGGAGCTTAATATTCTTGAGCTTAGTAATTTTATCTTTTGTGGACTTACTAAATGCTAAATTATGACCCGAAACGGGAAAAGATTTTGAACCGACACGCTGAACCAAAGAATCACCTTGGCGAACCTTAAAATCGAGGCTTGGCAGAATTGGATCAAATGAACTTTTTAAATCATCGGGGGCATCCACAAATAAAGAGAGCCAAAGCCTTAACTGACAAATCCAAACCGCCCATTCTTTAACTTCAACCCCGTATAGAGATGCCTTAATAATTTGCCTTTTGCGATCGAACAAGTCTTTGCCGTTAAGTCCAAATCTTTTTTTCAGTGATTGTTCGACATCATCTAATACGTGCATCATCCCAACCAAAAAAGCACCAGAGCCTACCGCTGGATCGCAAATTGAAAGATTCTCCAATTTATATAATATTTCTTCGGCTTCCTTCTTTGAGAAACTGCCTTCTTTCTGCTCGTCCTCTTTCTCGCTTTCCTTAAAAAAAAGCTCGTAAAGATTATCAACTTTTATTTGGTTTTCGGTATTTTTTTGTAGCCATTTTATCAAGCTCAACCGACACATTAAATCAACTTCGGTTTTGGGTGTATAAACAGCACCATCGGCTTTGTTTACCAATCTCTCAAAAATAATTCCTAGAAATTCCGGATTCAACTGCAAATCCTCATCATCAAGAGAATTTTCTTCAATGGTAAAGCTGTGAGCAAAAAGAAAATCGAAAAATTCCTCTATTTCTTTATCGGGTATGATCCAACTATTGTTATCGTAACCAGTTTTATGTTTAAATAGGCCTCCATTTAAATACGGAGCCATCTGCAGTTTTATATCTGTTTCTTTGGAGAATTCGTTGTTGCCATATTCAACTTTCTGGCCTGGCGGAGAATTCAATGCTTGAAAAAATAGCGGAGATAACCAGCGGGAATAAAATTCGTTTTTCCCAGAAAATTTTCTATTATATTCCTTTAAAAAATTCTGGATAAACTTTTCATCATCACCGATCCACTTCTTCTTTTGGATAAATCCTATGAAAATCGTTCTGATAACAAAAAGGAGTATGAAATCGTGTGTTTTTTCTTCGTTATCTATGCTATTCGCCTTTCTGGTTGCCAAAACTAATTTATCGTAAATCTTAAAAAATTCATCATAAAATAAATCAGTGACTGCCGCGATTGAAAAAGCATCTTTAACCTTCTCCAGATCAGATATATCCCCGTCCCCAATTTGTTTTAAAAAGGTTCGATTCTTTATTTGAGGATCAGAGCTTGCAAAGTAGGTAAAGCGTCGAAAATTCGACCATTGGCGCCGAGTGCCTATTGTTTCGGGATATACCAAGGAAAAACGAAAGCTACCACTTTTATCATAAAATATAAAAATTCCCCCGGAAAATTTCCGATTTTCGGAAGACTTTAGTATTTCTTTAGCTTTTTCGTATTGTGCTTTCCTTCCGGCACGCTCGATTAGCTGCCTCTTTGCTTGAAAGGCGCAGATAATCAATTTATTACTATCGGAAAAATTGATTTCTCCAACTTTTAATCCGTTCTCGAAATCATTATTGTTTTGCCGGGAATAATCTTCATTTAATATTAAAAATTGCCGACTTTTTTCGCGAAAAAAACGGCCGAATTTGTTTGCGGAAAAATCATTAATTATATCCTCCAAAATTTTCCTAGCTTCACTCATATTTTTTTATTTTCAATCGCTATGATGATCTCTTTTTCCTCATTTTTCTGCAAATTTTTCTCTTTGACTAAATAATCTTCGCCCAATTCATCCAATAAATTTTGAATATCGTTAATGCTATCCTCGCTAAAATCCGCAATGCGGCGCAAGGTGTAATCTACTAATGTTCCATAATCTAAAATATCTTCACGAAGCGCACGCAAAAAACTCTTAAACGGCATTAATTTTTCCTGAGAGCTTTTTATAATAAAATCAAGATTATTTAATGCTTTCTGCTCAAGGCTCTGCTCGCTTATTGGTCCCAAACGGTATTCTTTGAAATCTTGGATCGCTTTATAAGCTTGCCAAAATTGACTATTATTCCAATCAAGAGATTCTTCGCTTGGAAGACAAATAATCCTATCAAAAGTATCCTCAAAAGTGGTTTGAAATGGCTCGATCTTACCGTCGACAATTTTGGCTGCGCTTACATACAGACGACCTTTTTTGAAAAAGACCAAAAGCTCATTTTCGCTATATTTCTTAGCGACCTTGATTCGGGGAGGATATTTTTTTAGATTCTCGATTATTTCCGGATGCTCTTTTTTTATCTTCAAAAATTCTTTAAGAGCTTTAGTATAAAAACTCTCCCCTTCTTGTTCGTCTGGATTTTGCTGAAAACGATTAAATAATCCTGCGGGCGTTGGCTCTTCATCTATATCAAATATCTTTGAATCCTCACCAAGAGCAGTATGTATAAGAAACATTTTATTCGCGGCAATTTCACGAGATTTTACCAATTCCGCGCCTTTTTCGGTCGGAAAAAAATTTACGATATAAAGATCCTTAAAAACTTTTTTACTTATGCGATTAATACGCCCCAATCTCTGAATAACTCGGACCGGATTCCAAGGTATATCGTAATTAATTTCCATTCCTGCGCGGTTGAGATTGAAACCTTCGGAGATTTTATCGGAAGTTAAAAGTATTTCAAAATCATTTTGCTGTTCCGGTTCTGCGTAGGAAGCATCAAAGTTTCTATTAATCTGCGCAATTTTTGAAGCTGGTAAATCACCGGCAACCACCAAAACCCTATCGCTAAATTCTTTTTTGAGCGATTTCTCCAAATAACGAACTGTATCTATGTATTCGGTAAATATAATAATCTTTCTTTTAGGCTCGCCGGTATCTGGCTCTATTGAAAAATCTCTCTTGATATTATTTACTAAACAAGCTGTTTTTGGATCATTGTCGATCAAGTTTAGTTTAGCCAGATTAAACAGTATTTCATCAAACAATTTAATATCTGATTCAATGTCGGCGATAAATTCGTCTTTTAGTTTAAACTCATTCAATTTGTAACGTTTATGATTTTTAGGATATTCCCCTTTTTTAATTCTTTCTTCGTATTCAACTAAATAATTCTCAATCTCATCCGTATCGAAATTGTATATTTTTTCCAAAAGCGTACGATCCAAAATGTACTCGCCAGTCTTATCAATAAATTTACGACTATCTCCTAGTATCTTTTGAAAGTTCTTTATGCTTTGCTCAAACGACCCGAAAGAGCTCTCAAAACGCTTAACAAGTAAGCGGCGCATAAAATCAAACAAGTTGCGTTGCTGCATTAACTGACGATTATCGTTTTGGTTTAACTTTTCTTCCGCTTCATTTAAACCAATTCCCAAGAATCCCTTTTCGTATTCAAAGGGACGATATATCGCTCCTTTAAAATTACCGCCATTATTAGGGTCTCCAAAGTAATTCTCGATTATTTGAGTATAGAAATCTGATTGTTCTTTATTTAATTCAAAAAACCATTCAATTGGATCGGCTACTTTGGAGAGTTCCTTCACCTCTTCTTTATAATAGGGATTGTTCTGTAAATCCAAACGATTCCTTCTGATAGTAACTGGTTCAATAACATTCCTAATCTGTTTTGCAAGATAGCGCGCGCGTTGTGCTACTTTTTTAAGGTCAATTTTCTCTTCTTCGAATAAGCCCTTATAGTAATTTTGGGCCCTATTTTTCTTAGAATCATCTAAAGATTTCCAATATTTTTTAATATAACTAAGACGATCAAAAACGCCCTTAAAACTCTTAAACTGATCTACGAGATTATTCTCTAGTGTTATTGTTGATTTCTTAGGAACAATAAATAGTTTAAGGAGTGAAAGAATATCGGCGGGACGATTATTGAAAGGTGTGGCGGTCAATAGAATAACTTGCTTCCCTCTACAAATATTCTTAAGGATCTCATAATCTTTTGTATCCTGATTTCTGAAACGATGGGCTTCATCTATAATAACAGCTTCTATGTCTTTGGCCTTTTGAGTAAATTTCAGGGCATTTTCTAAATCACCAAGCGACCAAATTTCCCAGTCAGAAAGCCCGAATTCTTCAGTATACTTTTTCCAACCAGAATTTTTATTTTTATCGCCCACAAGTCCAGGAGGACAAATTATTATACCCCGCTTTCTTAGTTGCTTGGCGATTGCACAAGCAACGATTGTTTTTCCTAAACCAACTACATCGGCCACAATTACCCCGTTATTTTTATCAATAATAGATAGGGCTTGCTTCACTGCGTCAAGCTGGTATTGGTATGGCTTATATCCGTTGATCTCTAACGCTTCTACTATTGATCCTCCGATCTCCTTTTGATCGAAAGAATCTAGATACGCCTTTAAGACTAAACAAAATGCCTCGAAAGGACTAACCTTTTTTACAAGAGTTTCTTTCTCAATAACCTCAATAAGCCTTTTCTTAATGTCTTCAAATTCGGTTATTTTAACAGCATCATCCCATAGATCATTAAAATACTTCTCGGCATCTTCAAAACCATAATCACTGATTTCTACATTAAATTCATTTTGGGTAGAAATTCCCGGCTTGGTAAGATTACTGCTTCCGGTAATAAATAGATTTTTTCTGCCAACCTGATCCTGCTCTAACTTAAATATGTATAGCTTGGCGTGGTTAGGATCATAGGTTTTACGGATGATTAGTTTGTTTTTTTGTATTAGATCAATAAAAAAACGGATTTGCTCGTAGAAATCTTTATTATCAAAGCTTTCGGTATTAATAGATCTTTTCGTTGACTCAAAAAATTTATATATTTTTTCTTCATCCGACAATTGCTCGTTTTCGGACGACTCAATCAACTTAAAATTAAATCGATCAACGTTTAGGCCTACTAAAATTTTTATAGTAGTATCTGGGCTTGATTTCAAACCCTCGTAAAGTTCTCTAATCCCGGAAAAATAAAAGAAACCTACTAAAAATTTCAGCTCCTCGCTTTTCTGTATAAGCTCAATTAGACGACTTTTGAGGTCTTTTGTTTCGTTGTTTGTTATAAAATTAGCCATATTTCCATTGATTAAGCCAATATCAACGATCAATCTTTAATTCCTGGCTCTATCTTATTCAATTTAACTCTTTTCCAATGCTTTTTCAATCATTGAACTACAAAAATTCGCGAAGCCTGCTGGCTTCGATTTATATATTTTAAATGCGAAATTCTCCCCTTTTACCCCCCACCTTGCGGCTAAAATGCGTTGGCCTGCCCCAATTCGAGCCCGGCTGCCCCTTTGCGAGCGCAGACCCTTGAAGCCAGGGGGCGGAAAGGGGCAAGCGAAGCTAGTCGGGGGTCGGAATTGTCGGTTTGGGGCGGGATTCTGTCATTCAGGATTTTGCTGGTAATAGGTTAAACCCTTTTTCAATAGATCCCGCAGGATCGTATAAGTTTCGTTTTTTAAACGCGCCGTGGCTTCGCCACGGTTTTGTTTTGGCCGGATTTCCCCCCACTTTTCGATCAAATCCCAAGGTTTCTTGAACTCGATGATAAGGCGGCGGTTGATAATTTTGCGGCAATTCTATGAGTACTTGATGCCCATACTAATTCCCTCTAAAATTTCTTCGACTTTTTCCATTTGGTCGTGTAGGTTTCTTATATTTATATAGCTCAGTGATTCTCCTTCAATAGTTGAAAATTTCGCATATCTAAATGAAGTACTTTTAGGATCAATTTCCTTGAATTCATTCACACAATCGCAGATTGCTTGCAAATCTTCATCGGTGGTTTCCGGCCAACGTATCCGAACAATATGCCTCACTTTATTCCATAGATCGGTAAGACCATGACCCCAATTATCCACCGGATTATCTAAATAGCTATTTCCATTTTTGATTATTTCCTTAAAACGAATTTCTAAATAATGGCGATACAAGAAAACTATAGGATAAATGAGTTTATCAATGGTAAGTTTTTGTTCAATTACCTGATGAACTAAAACATCGGCTGCTTCCTTGTAACCTTCGGCGCACCCGTTAAGATGGTCATTCCGAAAATTCAAACAAGCATTGTTCCACCAATCTTGATCGGACCGAAAGAATCTTTTTCCATTATCATTGTTTATCTCGTTCATAAATCATAGACAGAGCTTATAATTTCGCCAGTTTCGGCCGCTCTGCGAACCCTAAATCTAATTAGATCCTTTAAATTCTTTTGTTGGTTCAATACCAAATAAATATCTTGCCCCGTGATTCCAATAATGCTAGTTCTGCTTCCCTTAATAAACGCTTGCAACCCATCGCTTGTAAAACCCGACATACTGATAAAAATTCCTCTCGACCATTGAGCTTTTCGCTCTACCTTTCCCTGTAATGTTAATAAATCGGCAAATGCTGCTTGTTGATTTCTCCATCTGGCTTCGATTAAATAAGTGCTTCCGTCAAAATCTAAGCTTCCGTCAATCTGCTCCCCTACTAAACGGAATGAAGGACGCGGGTTAAATCCATAGGATTCAAAAAGTTTATGTAAGAATTTTTCAAATTCAAATCCTCTTTGGTTTACCTGTAATGACGATATTCTTATAAATTCCTTATCCAAATCTCTTATTTTTTCGGATAAGTTTTCTTCTGTTTTGACTGGAGATGCATTAGGAGCTACTTGACTTGATGGGAGGGTATCCAAAAATTGAGGATCGCGAAGATCGGGAATCTTAAAACCGAGTATTTTAATTAATTCATTTAATTTTTCAATATTTTCTCTCGTTATTTGATCTTTTTTCCGGTATTTATAAGCGATGCCTTTTGTAACAATAATTAAAATTAAGTCGCAAAATTTAGCATTATCGTACAAATAGACATTTTCTAATAACGACTGTATCGCTGGCAATTTACTGCCTCCCTGCCAGTACTTACCCAAATTTAACTGAGAAGCAACTCCCCCAAATGAGATACCAGGGTCCGCAAATGGATGCGGCGTACCGGGTAGAAAACCATATAGCAAGTCTGCCAACTGAGAGAAGATTTGAGATTGTTTCAAAGTTAAAGACATAGACATTAATTATTTCATCAGATCATCGATACTTACCTTAAGGGCATCAGCGATATGTTTTAGCGTTTCAACGCGCGGATTATAAGTTGCGCCCGATTCAATCTTAATGATTGTGTTGTAGGTAACATTGGATAGTTTTGATAGTTTATCTTGAGAAATACCAAGCTTAGCGCGATATTTTTTGATATTAATCGAAATGGTTGAATTTTTAGCCATATAGTAAATATTTACTACCTATATTGAAAGTAGTATAATATGAATAGGATATTATTTACTAAAGACAGTATATCATTTTTAAAAGATCATTAAAGAATATGGCAATTGCATGCTATCTCTATGCCAGAAAATCCACCGAAGAAGATGATCGCCAAATAATGAGTATTGATGCTCAAATTCGCGAGCTTCGAGAATACGCCAAGAAAGAAGGATTGGATATTATCGAGGAAATAACCGAAGCCAAGAGTGCGAAAACTCCGGGCCGCGATAAATTCGGCGAGATGATGGAGAAAATAGAAAAATCTACTGGGGTAGGTATTTTAGCTTGGCATCCCGACCGCTTGGCCCGCAATTCCATTGATGGCGGACGGATCATTTACCTTGTTGATACTGGCAGGATTACTGCTCTACGCTTCCCTACTTTCTGGTTTGAGCCTACGCCCCAAGGAAAGTTCATGCTTAATATCGCTTTCGGACAAAGTAAATATTACGTTGATAACCTTTCCGAAAACGTAAAAAGAGGTTTGAGGGAAAAGTTGCGGCGCAATATATTTCCGGGACTTGCTCCGCTTGGATATATAAACGAATTAAGGAATCATACCATTGAGCCCGATAAGCGCACCTTTAACAAGGTTAAAGACGCTCTGGAAGCGTTTGCTACCGGTAAATATACTTTATACAGTCTTCGGGATAAAATGACCGCTGACGGCCTAACAGGGCTGCACGGAAAGACGCTGCAAATCTCGACGGTCCAAAGGATAGTTACCAATCATTTCTATTACGGAATGTTTATGTATAATGGCGAGCTTTACCAAGGCGATCATAAACCGATGATCACGAAGAAGCTTTATGATCATATTCAAGAGTTACTACACGAACGAAGCAAGACCCACGGAATTAAACATTTAAAAGATTCTCTTTTTTGTAATTTTGCGGTTTGCGGCGAGTGCGGTTATGGCATAACAGTCGAACGGCATACCAAGAAAAGCGGACTCAAGTTTACATATTATCGCTGCACCCACAAGAGCAAAACTCAAAAATGCTCCCAGCATAAATTTCTACGGCAGGAAGAATTAGCTGAACAAGTGAAAAACTATGTCCAAAGCGTTTCTTTAAATAATGACGAACGCAACAATGCCTTGAAATGCTTAACGAATTAGCGAATAAAGAGAATCGGCCAACAGAATCCCTTGTTAAAAGCCTAAAGTCGCAGCTTTATATCGCAAAGGCAAAAATCAATAAATTGACCGACGCTTATCTTGAAGGCGTATTTGAAATTGAAGAATTCCAAGAAAAGAAGAATTCTTTAATGCGAGAGAAAAGAGATATTGAAGAAAAAATTGATGAATTGCAGCGGAAGGGTGATCGTTGGCTCGAACTCACCAAAAGGTGGATTTTAGAGGCAAATCAGGCTCAAAATATAGCTTTTGGAGAAAATTTTGCCGAAATGCAAAATTTTCTCAAAAAAGTCGGCTCGAACCGCAAAATTATCAATCGCCGCCTTATCATCGAGTTCAAGAAACCTTGGGATTTGATCGAAAAGTGGGGGGAAATCCGGCCAAAACAAAACCGTGGCGAAGCCACGGCGC
>JBBABQ010000013.1:0-16620 GCA_041657565.1 Minisyncoccota bacterium
CTGAGGAGTTTCAAAATAAAGTCCGAAGGGGTCTCCATAGGAGCCCTGGTAGGGATCGGAATAACCGTAAACCGGCATGTTCTTGGAAACGGTAATACTGACGACCGACGGCGAGTTCTCCTGTACCGTGCTTATAACCTTAGCTTCTCTCGAATCTTGAAAGATCGTGGTTGTGGTCCCATTGCCCTGCTGGATGATGGTCGTTTGGCCAGGGCCGGAAACCAAAGAAAATTCCTGTTTGATCTTTGAATAAAAATAGTAGCCGGAAAGAGCTCCTCCGGCCAGACCGGAAAGCACCGCGACCGTCAAAACAAAACCGGCCAGGCCGGCAACGGCTTTTGTTTTTTGCGAAGGGGAAAGAGCCCTCTCCGGTCTTTTCCCGGACCCATCCGAAACCGGCTGTCCGGTAGCGGGCTCCTCTTTCATAGGCTCGAAAACAGCGGCAGGCTCTTCCTCCGCTGGTTTTGCGGAAGAAGGATAGAACTGCTGGTTGATATCAACAGTCGGGACCCCTTCCTCTATTATCCCGATCTCCGGTTTTTCCAAGCCGAAACCTTTCTTTTCCGCTCCTTTTTGAGAAATATCGAATTTAGGCAATTCGTATATGGACATATTTCAAGAATCAATTTTTCTTTTGCTTATACTATATTATTACTCGAAATACTTGAAAATTTTTTCACAAGAGTTCTCCGACAGGACTGCCGGCTCTTTCTTTTCTTCCAAGGAACCTATCTTGGCCAAGGCCTGGTCGATCTCTCTAATGCTGGCGATCCTGACCCCAAGGCCGTTCTGCTCGATAAACTCGGCGTTCCTCTCTTCCTGGCCGGGTATCGGATCAAGCAAGATCATCGGCTTGTTCAGATTGAGGCACTCGGAAACGGTCAATCCGCCGGCTTTGCTTATAACGACGTCGGACATCTTCATATATTCATCTATCGCGTCGGTCCAATTCACTACCGTCAGCCTTTCCTGGCTGGGGAAAGCTCCTGTTATTGCTTCATAAAATTCTTTATTGCCGCTGGCAACGAAAACAAGGTTTATTTTCGGATCGAAAGCCAGCATCTGCCTGACGGCGTCTATCAGGTCCGGCTGGGAAAGAAGGCAGGAAGCCATGAACAAAACCGTTTTCCGTCCGGCGGCCAATCCGTATTTGGCTTTTAGCTCGCTCGCGTCCTGCTTAAGATAAAAACGCGGATTGACCGGTATTCCCGTTATCGATATCCGTTCTTCTTCCACTCCGGCGCGCAAAAGTTCGTCTTTCACCTTCTGGTTTGGAACAAAAAGCTTGTCGATCTTCGGAACATTATAAAAAGAATGGCCGTGGTAATCGGTCACCACCAAGCTGAGTTTGATGTTCGGAGAATATTTCCGAAAGGTCGAAGCAAGCATCTGGGCGGGGGCCGAATAAGTAAAAATAACCCCGTTCGGATCCTTGGATTTCAAATAGGCCGCAAGTTTCAGGTTAAAAGGCTTCTGTAATTTGGCGGCCCTGCTTAGAGCCGAAGCCATCGGTTTGTTGTCGGAGGCATCGTAAAGCTTGCCCCAGGTTTTCGGCCAATTCTCGACGCTCAATTTAAAAATATCCTGGTTGAACAATTTTATCAGCGGATTGGCTATATCCGAGATGTTTATATGTTCGGCCGATACGTTCGGAAGGTTGGCCTCGGCATATTCCACAAGAGCCTTGGCCGCCCGAATATGGCCGGAGCCGGCGGTCATCGAAAGGATCAATATTTTCTTCTTGTTCGTTGGAGCCATATTCCGGATCACTTATTTTTAGCAAGGATCAAGAAATAAAACCCGGCCGTAAAAGCCAAAGATAAAAGATTGCCCGCTTCGCTGTTCAAAAATCCGGGGATAAAAATATCGACATCCAGGATATTGAAATAATTCAAAATGTAAGGGTCTCCGGCTTTGAACGCAAGATATGCCAAGATCAGCATGTGGATGGCAGCCGAAAACAACATCAAGACAAACAAAGCGTTCAAATATTTGTTCCGAACTATGATCAATTTCATAAGAATTAGCCGGTTTAAAAGAGAGGCCGGCCTTAACAAAAATGATAGTTTATTTTCCACCCGTTCGCAAGCAATATTTAAAGCTAAACCCAAAAAAACCGAAATTGTCAAAAGATGCACAGGTCAAAACATACACAGGTGGCACCTGTGCAAGTTTTAATCTTCTAATAACAGACCGTCTATGCTAATCAACTTTCCCTGAGAACCAAAATTCCGCAGAACCAATCCTTCAACATTGGCTTTGATATTTTCTTCTGCGGAAGAATTGTCGTCAAAAGAGTTTAAAAGAAATTCCCTTTGCGTCACTGAAGGGAAATTTTTTATCCCTATTGAATCTAAGTAGCTTGACCAAGGATAAGAGTTCAAGAAATCAATTGATTTTTTAGGGTCAGAAACTCCCTCTTTTTTCCATTCGGGATCTGATATTCCTATTGGATTTGCAAAAACATAGCTCGCAAGGTTTAAAAATTGGTCGTTATTGGCAACATGAACCGCTTTAAATTGCCCTTGAAAAAGCGACCCCAGCCCCTTTCTCTTGTGCCTTTCATTGAAATATCCGACGTAGCTGTTCCCAAGCTTTTTCATAAAAAGAGTAATACCGTTCTCTGCCAGCTGATAAACAACCAGATGATAATGATTTGGCATTAAGCAAAAAGCCAAAATCTCCACTATTCTTTCCCTCTCAATATTTGCACAGGTGCCACCTGTGCAAGTTTCGGAGTTGTTGATCTTCTTTTTTCTCTCCAACCTTTCCGAAATTCTGGTTCTCATTTTTACCATTTTTCTGTCGTTCAGCTCAAACAGACAAGACACAAAACGATGGCGATCAGAATCGTCTTGAAAAATATCCCTTTTTTCAACTCCGCGGTTATATATATGATATATTTCTCCGTTTATGAACTCCGGTTTTTTGTATGTCATATTATAAACTTGCACAGGTGCCACCTGTGCAGATTTTAAAAAAGTTTTTTCGCTTCTTCCCAAAGAGCGGGATCGTTCTGGTTCGTCTTCATCCAGTACATCCATTCAGCTCCCCAAAGATAAATATGGTCGAACCCCGCTTTTTTGGCAAAATCGATATTCTCGCGCAAAGCCTGCAAGTTCATTGTTTTTTCCTGTTCCATTGTAGGGCAATCGTATAGAAGAACCGGGCACCACGGCTCCGCCTGCAGTTCAACGGACCAAACGTCCTTTTTGAACAGCGCCTTTATCGCCTGGGCCTTGCGATAATAAAAAACAGAAGGCAAAGGATAGGAAACGTAAGAGTTTATCTGGCTTGCCCATGTCTTTTTATAGGTCGTAACGCCGACGACATCCCCTATTTTCGCGGCTTCGAACCAGGCAGACCCTTCCCCGCTGTCCGATATCTCGATCAGATGCACGGGATCCAGCTGCCTCACAAGCTCCGCCTCTTTCTTTAAAAATTCCTTATCGGTCCAAGGACACTCGCCAAAAGGAAAAAGAGCTTCGTTCTCCGGCTGCCAGGCATAAAGGCTTGGAGAATCTTTATATCTCAAAACCATTTCCCTTATCTCCGCCAGGATCGCCTCCTGCTGGCCGGCCTTGCTCAGTCCCTTGGCCCATTCAGGGATGTGGCATTCGGGCCAGTGGCTTGTTTTCATCCCGATGATCAGGATCAGCTTCGCCTGCCTCTTCTCGGCTTCGGTTACCTGCCAGTCCATATCCGAAAAATCATAATTCCCTTTTTTTGGCTCGATCAGGTCCCAATGGGCGGAAACTTTTAGATTCCTCGCTTTAAGATCGTCCAATATGGAAACATACGCCTCTTTCCAATCAAGATCGAGATCTTTGGCGTGTTTTTGGGAAAAATTCACCCCCCAAACGATCTTTTGAGCTTCCGGCGCCCAACCGGCGAAAAGATAAACAAAAGCGATCAAAAAAATAACAGCCGATGTCCAAAAAAAATATTTAAAAACTTTATTCATTTTTCGATCCTGATCAAAAAATTGATAATATTAAAAATTCTCTCCGATCTTTTACCTATAATTAACCTCCAAATAAGGGTCCTTGCCGTCATCTCCTTCGGAA
Organism: Minisyncoccota bacterium; assembly: GCA_041657565.1. Taxonomy (GTDB): domain Bacteria; phylum Patescibacteriota; class Minisyncoccia; order Minisyncoccales; family JAQTVQ01; genus CAIMDX01. The sequence goes on from JBBABQ010000013.1 coordinate 4,068, forward strand.
AAATTGCAATTGATGTTCGCGCTCGGAAGATAATTGCGATTTCTGGAATTAAGAACATCATTTCCTTCCCTTAATCCTAATTTTGTCAGGCCGGTTTTTGATATCCAGCCGATCCCGTCTTTATTTAAAGCCCAGCTGATATGCCTGTCCGTTATATGGTCCGTGTTTTCAGGAATATCGGCTATAGCCACCCTGCCGCTTCCTTCCTGGATCGACGCGTATTTCGCGCGGCCGGCGGTGCCGTCGTCGCTTCCGCAGTTCTGATAATCTTTAGGGGCCAAGCTGCCGATATCTTCTTGGAACGACTGAACGACCGCCAGCCAATTCTTTCCATTATCCCCTTTGTTCTCTTTGCTGTCCGCCCAAACGATCAGAGACCCTCCGGCTATCGAAGCATTATCCGGCAATTTGGAAGAATCGAACAAAAAAAATCCCCTGCTGATGGTCGTGGTCTCATTGCTGTAAACGGTTCCTATCAGCCCTTGAGCCGCGCTGCTGGAAGCAATCGGATCTTCGCTGTCGTGAGCGGCCTGCCAGCTAGCCTGGCTGGCCGATCCGGCAGACTTTTCCGCCGTGCCGTCGCCGCCGGCAGAGTAAAACCTCGCCGTCAAAACGCCGCCGGACATGGAGATAAAAGCATCGGAAGACCAAGGCGAATATTCTTCGGGATCGCTGTTCGTCTTTATCCTTGCGCGCCACTTATAGGACTTTCCCGCCTCCAGGATCTTGGACGGAGGGTTGCCCGAACCGTAAAAAATATCCGGAGTGCGCTGGCCGGAAGCCGTTGGCGCGATCGAGATGTCTCCCGAATCCCAAACAGGGTCAGAATAAATGTATTCGGCTAATTGTATATTTACAATATCCGCCTCTGCCTGGCCGGATCGATTGGCGACGAAAGAAAAGAACGGAGTGGAAAAAGCAAAGCTGGACTGGTCCTGAACGCCGAATTGCGCCGAAGGATAGTTGGCGAAAAGAAAGCTTGGAGAAAGCGAAGGAATATCCCTTCCAACGCCTCCCTCAACGGCATAAGCGATCTCAAGGTAAGGTTTGTTCTCTGCCGCTTTAAAAGAGTTGGAATGGACGGTATTCGTGTAAAATTTACTGCAACCTTGGTTTGCAATATCGTTAGCCGATCGCAGACCCAATAATGTCCACCCTGTTTTCGATATCCAGGACCGGCCGATATCGTTCAGCGTCAAAGCGTAATTCGATCCAACTCCGGAAGAAAAGGGTATGCCCGCGTCCGATCCAAGTTCCGGTTCGTCCGTCTCCCCGCATTTTCCGAAATCGCCGGCGGAAAGAGACAAAGGGTCTGCCTGTGAAGAAAGGACTATATTCGCTTTGTTGCTCCCGTTCCAGCCGCAAACCGCCCCTCCCGCGTTCCCGGAACCGGAAAAAACAAAAATAGCCGAAGTTATCATGGCGTCGTCGGGAATGCCGGAAGTATCGACCGGAGCAAACCCCCTTTCGACCGAATAAGCTCCGTCATAACCGGTCCCGACCCTGAATTGGCTGTTGCTAAAAATGCTTCCCGTCCCTTTCGAGGGATTGCGGGCCCTTGCCCAAGAAGAAGCGGCCAACCCAACATATCCCGTCCCGGGACCGGAATAAAATCTGGCTATCATCATCTCGCCGGACGCTGTCATAGAAATGGCCGCCTCGGAGGACCAATCGGAATAATCCGAGGTCTTTATCCTTGCGCGCCACTTATAGGACTTTCCCGCCTCCAGGATCTTGGACGGAGGGTTGCCCGAACCGTAAAAAATATCCGGAGTGCGCTGGCCGGAAGCCGTTGGCGCGATCGGAATATCCCCGGAATCCCAGATAAGATCGCTTTGTCCGTTTTCTCTTAACTGTATCTGGACAACTGAGGCCGATCCTCCTTGTTCATTTATGAGCGAGAAGAAAGGAGTCGCGTAAATAAAACCGACAGGATCGGAATATCCCGACTGCGCCGAAGGATAATTGGCAAAAAGACTGGTCCCTCCGACTGTTTGGCCAGAGGAAACACCGGTAGAGCCATATCCGCACAGATCGCCGACATCGGAAACAGAAACTATCTTTGAACCTTCAGAACTGGCGGAAGATATATAAAAAAATTCTTTTCCTTCTATCATGCTTGAATATTTTTCCATTTTGGCCGCCAGTTCGTAGCTTTTCCCATCGATGGAGGATTTATAGTAATAGCCGTAGCGGCAGCCGTCCTTGAAATTTTTCGGAAACGACGGATCAAGGCCTTTTCCCATCGGCATATCCTTGGTCAGCGAAAAAAGATTTTGGCAATAATAACCGTCCCCGCTGTCCGCAATTCCCGCAAGACACCATTTTGTCTCTATCGGATAAACGCCATTGGCCTTATAGGCGTTCTCCAGAACCGAACGCAGCCCGGCAAGGCCTCCTTCGCGGACGGAGTTGCGCGCGGCTATCTTATGATCGTTAAAAATGATGAAAATTATGGCAGCCAAAAGGCCGATCATCGCGGCGACAGCCAAAAGCTCCAGGATGGTAAATCCTTTTTGACCTCTCTGTTCGAATAATTTTTTAATATATAAAAACTGGGATCGCATCAAATCTCGCGGCTAATTGCCGCCAACGGACGGACCTCTTGATAACTCCTGCCCGCACAAACTGCTAATCTGCCCGACAAAACCGATACTTGCGCTTTCACAAGTGGAAGAAACATACAAAAACTCGTCCCCTCCCGCTCTGCTTGAATATTTTTCCATTTTAGCAGCCAGCTCATAGCTTTTCCCGTCAAGAGAAGATCTGTAGTAATATCCGTAACGGCAGCCCGGTTGGAATTCTTCCGGATGCAAAGGATCCGAAGGGCCTCCAACTATGCTTGCCATTTCTTCCTCTGAAAAATTGAAACAATCTCCGGAAGCGGCGTCTACCAAACACCAATCTTCTTCGATGGGATATCTGCCGCTCTTATTATAAATATCCGCCAATCCAGAACGAACCCCGTTGATCTCATCTTCCCGCAAAGCATTGCGGCTGGATATTTTATTGTCGTTAAAGATCACGAAAATGACGCTCGCCAAAATACCCGCGATCACGGCCGCTATGAATATTTCCAGCAAAGCAAACCCTCCCGGGTCTTTTTTCTGAACGATCGTTTTTTGAAATTCACGGTTGGGCATGATCCGGACGAATATTATTTATTTTTATTATAAAGAATGGTGCCGTATTTGCCATTGAAAGTTATCCACATTCTCTTTCCTTGCCGCGGCCCCTGAACGGCACGGACCCCGAAATTAAAAAAAGGCGATCCATATCCCGAAAAAGATCAAAGCCAGGGCGGATATTTTTTGCAAAAATACCGATCTGGAAAATTTTTCTTTAAAAAAATCAAACTTGAGCGAAAGCAGGATCGTAAAAATAAATAAAAATATATATTGCAACCCCTGAAGAGCGGCCACGAAAGACAGCTGGGCTGGCTGAGCGAGAGATATCGACAAGCTTTCAAAAACAAAGCCTACTCCCCCGGCCGTTTGGGCGAAAATAAAAATCCCTATATTTCCTTTGCCGAAAGACGGATTCGGAGAAAAAGCTTCCGATATTGCCGTCTTGGCGAAAAAAATGGAAACTCCCAAAAGGCTCCCTATCCTCATCCAAATGAATCCCTGCCAAAAAGGCTGGCTTTCAAAAACCAATTTGGAAAGGTTGTAGCTTAACGCGAAAAGCGCGCCGGCCAGGACGATGATCTTAAAATTTTCCTTGGCCGGGGATTTCCCCTTTTCCCAAACCGCCACCAAACTGCCCAGAAAAAGCAAGGAGAAAGCGATCATATTCCTTATTGGGAAGGCTTCTTTCGAGCCGAAAATCAAAAAAGAAAACAACAGAGTGAATATCGCTATGAACGCTCCCATTGCCGGCATCACTCTTGACACCTCGCAAACCTCCAAGGCGGTATATAAAAAATAAAGTCCAAAAATATAGGCCAATCCGGCGGATAAAGCCAGGGCCGCTTGCCCATACCCTGGAAAAGAAAAACCGACAAAAGGGATCAAGAACAAAGAAAGGGCTCCTCCTGCCGCCACCCAAAAAGTATAGCTTTGAGGCTTGGGCGGACCGGCCAGAACGAACTTATCTCCCAAATTCCCCAGGGCGAACAAAAAATAGGCGGCTATGGCGGCGAACAGCCACAAAAATTCCGTCATTTCTCTATTTCTTTATTTATTCTTAACGCGCCAAGCTGCTCTCCTTCAATAAACGCCTGCATCGCGGCTTCAGCCAAATAGCCCTGGCTGAGCCAATCAAAAAGCCATTGGCTGGTATAGGCCGGATTTTCCTGATTTATTCCGAAACCTGATTTTAGTATCCACCTCTGGTTGAAATTCTCCTGAGATCCGATCGGCGGAGCGATAATGATCGGCAATCCCAAGGCTGAGTAAAAAGAAAGTTCGCTCGGCTTCGTCCAAAGAATATCGGTCTCGCGCAACGCCTTGTTGAATCCGTCAAAATACTCGGGGACGGACCTTCTGAAAATGATCTCTATGTTCCTTTCCAGCTCGTTTTCCAGACCGATCTTTTTGATCTCCTCTACGAAATATTCCGATATCGATTCCCTGACGCCGACAGACAAGATCATTTTTACTGATCCGAAAATTATTTTTTCTTTGAGGCTTTTCAATATCTCCACTCCCATCTCTTTTTGCGCGCCCGCGCCGCCAACCGAAAACATTATGGTCAGCGGACGGCCGGACTGTCGAGGCAATTGCCCCAAATGATTTTCCACTAAGGCTTTGTAGTTCTCCTGATAGCGGCCGTCGGGGTCCAAATTTAAAAGCCGGTAGCGGAGATCTTCCTTCAATATCTCCATTTTCTCCCCGCCGATATTCTCGACCGGCAAAGGATAGCCGGTCAAAATTATGTTCGACCGGTTAACGCCGTAAGATTCCAGCCTTTGGACGACGCGCTGGTTCGGGGCAAAATATTTTATCCTGGTCATATACGGATTCAACGGAGCCCATGCCCTCGCGATATCCGCGTCGCAGATCACGCAATATATATCGCCCGGATATCCAAAAAACTCCGCCATAAAGGCAACATTGAAAAAAGTCGTGATGAAAGGGATGCCGGGATGTTTTTTTGTCAGCTTAGAGACCAGGTCTCTCCCCCAGCCGCCTTTTAAAAGACGGTAGACCTGATCTACGCTAAAATTAGATTCTGAAAGATCTCTCTTGGGATAATAGCTCAAGATCTTTTGGAGGTAATCCATTGTCAGAAAACAAAATCCTCCGATGACCGGGACGCCTTTCAGTCGGGAAATGAATTCATAAACTTTCCGGCTGCTTTCCCAAATTATCTTATCGCCGTCAGGTATGCCGTCATAGTCGTTGGCGCTAACAACCTTTTCTCCGGGAGCCAAAAATCTCAAAGGGTAAGCGGTGCGCTGGTGGCCGTATCCCATATTCACGTCTATAACCCAAGATCGAGGGGATTTTTTCCTCTCAGCGTCCGGTTGCTTGTCCGGCAAAGTTTTTTTATCTTTTAGGATCTTCTCTTTTTTGACAGCCTTACTTCTTGGCCTCCGGACAGAAATATTTTTTACCGCCATAATATTCTCATCTTACCAAAAAAATAACAAAAAAAATACTGGTGGATATCGCGATATTTTACCGCTGGCAAGCGAAGTTCCCGGCCCGTTCCAGCCCGACCAGCCTTTTTTGGTATTCGTCCTTGTTCATCTGCCCGCTCGCGAAAAGACCCTCCAGACCGATGGCATAATTTTTTTGGATGGATGAAATAGACATGGCCTTGTTATAAATACGGACCTCGTCCATAAAACCATTAAAGCTGTTGCCGCTATTATATCTTCTCCCTATGCGCAGATCTTGGCCGATATCAGGATCGGCCCCTGTTCCGGTTTTTTTTAATTCGCCGTTCAAATAAATTTTTGTAAAAGAGGGATTTTGGACAACCACCACGTTCTCCCAGGTATCGTTGGCAAGATATTGGGACCCTATCTCAACCCTTCCGTTGAAGCAGACATTGCCATTTTGATCAGGGCATCCGGCTCCGGAACGATAGTCTTGTAAAAGATACCAGTTTCCTCCATTGCGCGCGTCCATCAAATATTGGGAGCCCGCATTTATATTCGCCTTTTTGAACCAAAGGTCTATGGTCATTTCGGACGGATCTCCAAGGTCCGCAGAGACGTTAATGTAGTCGTTGGCGCCGTCGAATTTCAAACAGCTTCCAAAAACGCATTCCGCCCCCGACCTCCAGCCAAAATTATTGCCGGCATTAAAATTGATCATATCCCCGTTGCCCGCGGCCATAGTGTCGGAAGCGAGCGTTCCCGCGGCTTCGTCGAATTTCCATTCGGCAACTCTGTTAGCCATCAAAGAATGGCGGATCGAGTCGGAAAAAACCTGAGAGCTGGCAATCTTCGCCTTGTCCGTAGGTTTGGACATTCTGACCATCACAACTCCGGCAAAGATGCCGATGATGGCAATGACTATTAGAAGCTCCAAGACGGTAAAACCTTTTTTTAGCTTATAATTGTCCTTTGGGGGCATAAAGCGAATTCATTTTATTTTCTCTATAATAACTTTATCAAATTCAAGAAAAATTAAAAAATCCAAAAGGTGGATAACCCAAAACTCCTCCTAGTCTGGAACCTAAAACTTGAAACGTTTTTTTGCCGGTCTTCGGGAAAAGCCTCTGAGCATTCTCGTCCTTTCTTCAAGACAGATAGCCTGTTTCCAAAAACCTGCGCTTTCTCCGCCATCGGGCGGCCCAGATAAAGATCAAAATATAAACCAAAAAAAGCCAGGAAGGAGAAATATTCAAGGCTAATTGGGCAAACGGCAGGCTGGCGCAGATATCGACCGCCTTGGTGCAATAAATAAGAAGCGCGGAAACCGGCCAGGACAACAGCCAGCCCAAGGCCGGAAGAACGATCCCGGCCAGGACAAAAATAAATCCAAGAGCCATAAGCCAAGGGATGGCCGGCAAGACCAAAATATTGGCCAGCGGAGCTATCAAGGAAAAAGAACCGAAGTTATAAATTAGGATCGGCAGGGTCGCGATCTGGGCGGATAATGTCTGCGACAGCATCTCCTTCAAATTGAAAAATCTCTTATCCGGAATGAAATTTAATTTTTCCTTCAGCATCGGCTCTATAAAGATCAACCCGGCAACGGCAAGAAAAGAAAGCTGAAACCCGACATCGTATCTCAAAAGCAGAGGATTGAAGGCGAGCATCGCGGCGGCGGCCAGGATCATGGCTCGCCAAGCCATGTTCTGCCTGCCCAAAAATTGAGCCGATAAAAGCAAGCTGGCCATGATCCCTGCCCGGACCGCCGAAGCCGGAAGACCAACCAGCAGGACGAACAGCCAGATAAAGGCCAGCGCCAGCCAAAAAGCCTGCTGCCTCCAAAGCCCCAGACCTATGAGCAGGCTCATCAAAATACTGCTCAATATGACCACGTTCATTCCGGAAACGGCGGTGATGTGGCTTAAGCCGGCCGCGCTCATTTCTTGCTTGAAATTTTTCGGCATCAGGCTCCGGTCGCCCAAAAGCAGCCCGGAGAGAAGAGACCCTTCCCTTAAGGGAATATTTTCTCGGATCGGTTCCTGAAACTTTTTCTTCAATTCCAAGATATTAGAGAATAGGCTTGGCCAATATCCCCCGCCCGTCTTTTCCAGCAGCTCGATCTTCGGATGAACGATCTGCCAGGATATTCCCTCTTTGGCAAGATATCCCGGCCAATTGAAACTGCTGTCTTTTTCCGGAAGCTTTAAACCTCCTTTCAGCCTCACTTTGTCGCCGTAAGAATATTCCGGATAATTGCCAACAGCGGCCGATACCCTGCTGCCAACAATATCTGCGGACGGATCATCGCTGCCAGCCGAAGGGCCGGCGGCGATAATGATGATCTTTAAATTCGTATAGCCCGGCCTTTTATCCGGCTCCGCATTTATGCGGCCGACAAGGTTCACCTCCTTGCCGGAAAAACCGGGGTCCCTGTATTCAAGTATTTCCGATTCAAAGGCCTGCAGGCGTAAAATGCCCAAAGCCAAAAGGATCAAACAAAAACCAAAAACCGCTATTCGCGGCCTTTCCCAAAAAACCCCTATTAGGGCCAAAGAAAAAATAAAAGCCGGAATTATGAGAAAAAAAGAAAAATAAAAAAAAGAAGCCAGCGCCGTTCCGGCCAGAAAGGCAAAGCAAAGATATAAAAAGATTCGCGCGGCTGTCATTCAAAATAAGGCTCTTTTTGCGAGACCTAAAATTTCTTCAAAAGTCCCGCCAAGAAGAAGCCTGTAAAAAAACCGCCGATATGCCCCCAATAAGCCACCATGTCCGTTCCCCCGTACAAAACCCCGAAAAATTGCAAAGCAAACCAAAGCGCGATGAAAAAGACTGCCGGAACCGACCAAAAAACCCAAAGGAATATCAGCGGCACCAAAGATTTTATCTTATTTTTTGGAAAAAATATAAAATAGCCGCCCAATATTCCGGCTATGGCCCCCGAAGCGCCGATAGCCGGAACGGTCTTATCGACGGCGGCGAAAGAGTAAAGAAACGCGGCTCCCAAAGCGCAGGCCAGATAAAAAAGCAAAAATTTCAAACCGCCAAACTTCCTCTCCAGGCTTTCTCCGAAAACCCAGAGAAAAAGCATATTCCCCAAAAGGTGCGCTATATTGGCATGAAGAAAAAGGGAAGTAAAAGCGGAAAAAATATTCCGGCCGGAAAGGAACGCATCGGGAAATATGCCATACAAACCGACAAAGCTGTCCAGCTCGGGATAAGTTACAAAAAAAATGACCGCGCTCGAAACGATCAAAAAAACGGTGATCCACGATGTTGTATTTGCGGATCGCGATTCGTCGTATAGAGGTATCATTTTCTTGGAACTTGAAACCTAAAACTTGTAACCTTCCGCTCCTTATCTTCCCGAGAACGGAAGCCAACCGGATAGATCAACACTCGTTGATGGTCCAACTTTCCAAAGGTTTCAAGTTTCAGGCTTCAGGTTGCGGAGTCACAGGGACCGCACTTGGCAGATGTCGAAGAACGGCTCCAATGTCCTTTGCACGTCCACCAAAAACTCATTGGGATAAGGGACCACTTTTTCGAAATCGCGGTCAAGGGTCTTCTGCGACCGGAAATTTTGGAGAAAGTATCTTCTAGCCGGAGATATCCACCGGGCGATGCTCAATATATCCTCTCTGGTATGGATATTAGAGACGACAGTGGTCCTGAACTCGTAATCGACCCTGTTCTCTTTTAAAAGATTTATGCTTTGCTGGACATTGAAAGCGTTATCTTTCGTCCGGCAAACCTCGATATAGCGTTCGAAGGGCAATTTTACGTCCATGGCCACGTAATCAATCATTTTTTCTTCGATAAGGACCGCCAGCATCATTGGATCGGAACCGTTCGTATCAAGTTTGACCGCGTATCCCAGGTCTTTTATCCGAGCTATGAATTGAGGAAGGTCCCTGTTCACCGTCGGCTCGCCGCCGCAGATGGCGACACCTTCCAATCGGCCTCTTCTCTCTTTTAAAAAATCGAAAAAGGCTTCTTCGGAAAATTTAGGCAAATTCTTGATCTCCTGAGAAAGCACCAGCTCCCGCGAATGGCACCAGGGGCAATAAAAATTGCAGCCAGCCAAAAAAACCGTGCAGGCCAGCTTTCCGGGATAATCGATCAAAGTCAGCTTTTGGACGCCGCCTATCTGCATAGACCCAAAAAACGGATTTAAAAATTATTTGGCCGCCGGGGTCTTCGGGAATTTGAAAACTTTCCTTTCTTCGAACTCCTGCTGTTTGCCGTTGTTCCATTGACCGACAGGACGATAATAACCGACTATTCTGGAATAGACCTCGCAAGGCTGTTTGATGGTGCATTTCGGACATTCAAAATGCTCCCCGTCCAGATAACCATGGGTCGGACAGATGGAAAATGTCGGAGAAAAAGTGATATAGGGGAGTTTATAATTCTCAAAAACTTTTCTTATCAAAGATTTAAGATTTTGGATGTCCGACACCTGCTCCCCCAAGAACATGTGCATGACCGTCCCGCCGTTATATTTGCACTGCAACTCGTCCTGCAGGTCCAAGGCCTCGAAAACATCATTCGTGTAGTTGACCGGCAGCTGAGAGCTGTTGGTGTAGTAAGGGGTCTTCTTGGTGCCGGCGCAAATCATGTCGGGGTAAGTCTCTCTATCCTTTTGCGCCAGCCTGTAAGAGGTGGACTCGGCTGGAGTAGCCTCGAGATTATAGATGTTGCCGGTTTCGGTCTGGATCCTGACCAGCTCCTTTCTCATGTGGTCCATGATCTCCAAAGCCAAAGCCTGCCCTTTTTTGGTAGCGATGTCTTCTCCGATGAAATTAAGCAGAGCCTCGTTCATTCCGCTGATGCCGATGGTCGAAAAATGATTGGCAAAATATTCGTTGCGGGCGGTCTTCACCCCGGACAGATAGAATTTGCTGTAAGGATAAAGCCCTCTCTCAATAAAATGCTCGACGGTCTTTCTTTTAAGTTCCAGCGAATCTTTGGCCAGATCTATCAATTTGGAAAGGCGCTCGAAAAATTCTTTTTTGGTCTTGGCCAGATAGCCGATGCGCGGCAGGTTGATGGTCACGACGCCGATGCTTCCGGTTTTGCTGCCCGAGCCGAAAAGCCCTCCTCCTCCGCGGTTATAAAGCTCTTTCAGATCAAGGCGCAACCGGCAGCACATCGAACGCACGTCGTCCGGGCTCATATCCGAATTTATATAGTTTGCGAAATAATTAGTGCCATATTTGGCCGAAGCCTTGAATATCCCGTCAAAAGCCGGTTCGTCCCAAGGAAAGTCTTTTGTGATGTTGATGGTCGGTATCGGAAAATGGAACGGCCTGCCCTGGCGGTCTCCTTCCAGCATGGCTTCGAAAAAAGCTTTGTTGAAAACCTTCATCTCTTCGGCGAATTCCCCGTAATTCTCGTCCTGCGGTTCGCCGCCGATAAGCACCGGCTGGTTGGCATAGACCGAGGAAGGCCTTAGATCCAAAGTGACATTGGTAAACGGGCATTGAAAGCCGACCCTGGTCGGGATAGCCATATTAAAAAGAAATTCCTGCAAAGCCTGCTTCACCTGCTGATAGGTAAGGTTATCATAGCGGATGAAGGGCGCCAGCAAGGTGTCAAAATTGGAAACAGCCTGCGCTCCGGCGCTCTCTCCCTGTAAAGTATAGAAAAAATTGACCAGCTGGCCCAAGGCTGTCCTGAAATGCTTGGCGGGCTTTGTTTCCACTTTGCCGACAACTCCGCCGAACCCTTTCTGTAAAAGTTCGTAAAGATCCCAGCCGCAGCAATAAGGGGCGAGAGTGTCCAGATTGTGGATATGAAAATCGCCCGACATATCCGCCTCTTTTATGGCCTGCGGATAGATCTTGGTCAGCCAGTATTTTTTGATCAAATAGGAAACCCCGTAATGGTTCAAACCCTGCAAAGAAAAGGCCATATTGGCATTTTCCTGGACCTCCCAATCCAGTTTCTCCAAATATTGGTCCAAACGGTCCACCCCGGCTTCAAAGATATCCACAGCCTCCCTGATGCTTCTCCTCTGCGCGCGGTAAAGAATGTATGCTTTCGCGGTTTTCACCAGCCCCTCCAAGATCAAAACCTCCTCGACGATATCCTGTATCTGCTCGATCTGCGGTATCCCGCCGTTTTTGAACCTGCGGTTCAATATTCCGGATATTTTTTGGGCCAGATCTTCGCTTGTCTCGCCATCGGCTTCGCCGGTAGACGTCAACGCTTTAAAAATAGCTTTCTGGATCTTCTGCAAGTCAAAGGCGACGATACTGCCGTCTCTTCTCTGAACTTTGTCGATTTTGGTTTCCATTTTGGTTTCCATGGGAGGGTTTTACCGCTGATTATTTATTATGGTTTTGTTCCGGATTTTTATTATAGCTTTTACAAAAAACCCCTGTCAATTTTGACAAATTTTGCAAAGGTTTTATGGTATTCCGCCTCTTAAACGGCCTCTGAACCGCAAGCGATCACGGTCACTTTAAGCTGTCCTTTCTTTAAATTCTTGTCGAAAGAAGCGCCGAAAACGACCTTGGCGCCTTCGGGGATCTCCTTCTTCAAAAATTCCCCTATTTTACCCACCTCGCTCAAAGAAAAATCGCCGTTCGAAGCCGCGTTGAACATTACTCCCTTGGCCTTGTTGAGCGGAAAGACCACTATCGGAGAAGAGATGGCTTCTTTCAAAGCCAGCCTGGCCCTTTCTTTTCCGTCGGCAACGCCGGCGCCGAAAAACGCCATGCCTCCCTGAGCCATTATTTGTTTTATGTCCGCGAAATCTAAGTTCAATATCCCCGGATTGAGGACTATTCCGATGATGCTTTCTATAGCCTCTTTCAAAACGTCGTCGCACTTTGCGAAAGCTTCCTCGACCGTAGCCTTCGGCGAAACTATTTCCGAAAGCTTGTCGTTCCGAATGACGATCAAGGTATCAACTTTCTTTTTCAATTCTTTCAAAGAGCTCAAAGCTATGTTTTTCCTTTGGCGCCCCTCGAAAGCGAACGGCAAGGTCACAACTCCGAC
>JBBABQ010000014.1:0-16587 GCA_041657565.1 Minisyncoccota bacterium
ATACGTTCTCTCCGCTTTTTTCGTCCTTGCCGACATTTTCACCCTTGATTTCATAGGATCGGTCAAAACCAGCCCTTTCTTCTCCTATTATTCCTACCCGGGAAGTTTGTATATCTGGTGGCTTGGGCTTTTGTACTTCGGCCTGACCTGCTATTCTTTTTATTCGGCCACGATGGCTTATTTTACGGCCAAAGACACTGTTCTGAGGAATCAGCTGAAATACGCCCTGCTCGGAGCTCCTTTCGGCATTCTGGGAGGAGCCACTTCTTATTTTCTGTTCTACGATATCCCTATCCCTCCGTTCGGCCTTCCGCTGATCATCATCTATTTCGGCTGTTTGAACTACGCGATGATCCGCCACCGCTTGATGGACGTGAGGACGGTGATCGGAACAACGGGAGTGTATCTCCTTTCATCGCTATTGGTCATTGTCTGGGCGCAATCGCTGTCTTATCTTAATATGACCCTATTTTCACTGCCCCTCCCCATATTCACAACGGTCGCCGCCGCAACCTCGGTAATATTGTTCCTGTATTCCTTAAGGCTTTTCAATAAGATCGCGGCAAGGTACTTTTATTACAGCCTTTACGCGTTAAAGGACGCTATCGCCGGCCTGGCCAAAAAATTGAACCGGACGATCGACCTGGAAAGCATCCTCATCTCCATCGATTACACTCTTTTGGGATCTTTAAGGCTGGAAGGGATAGGCATAGTTTTAAGAGACCCGGAGACCAATGTTTTTTCCTTGCAGCATTTTATCGGCCTGAAAGGGAAAAAGGTGGACGAATTCGCTGAAAGGAATAAGATATTCCTGGCAAGCGTTTTCAAAAAGACGAAAGGCGTCCTGATCAAAGACGAAATACCGGTGCTGTCGGACGCTATTTTAAAAAAATATCCCAACCGTCTTAACACGATAAAACAAGAAATGGATTCGGAAGGGATGGACGCTTTGATCCCTTTGCTCATTGAGGAAAATCCCATCGGATTCATAGTCCTCGGGAAAAAACTTTCTTTGTCGGGATACAGCAAAGAAGAAGCGCGGCTGTTGGAAGAGTTCAGCGTGCAGGCGGCAGTGGTTCTTAACAGCGCCATAGCCCTTAACCAAGCCGAAAAAAGAGAAGCGGAACTGCAAAAGTTCTACAAGCTGACTTTGGGCAGGGAGCTGAAAATGATAGAGTTAAAGAACAAGATAAAAGAAATGGAAAGTAACAAATAAGCTACCGGGGCAAAGCCCCAAGGTCTTCCTTTCTACTCCGCTAACGCTCCGTAGAAAGGAAAAGCTTGTTAATCCTTCGCTTCGCTCCGGGCTGGCATTCATCCCCGAGGCAAAGCCTCGGAGTATTTGCCAGATTAATAACAGAAAAATATGGATTTTGAAAAAATAGACGAATTACTGGTAGGGGAGCCGCTTTACAGGATAAGCCAGGTAAGGAAATCCCTGTATAAAGACCTGATCGAGAACTGGTCGGAAGCCACAACCTTGCCTTTGGCCTTGAGAGAGAAGCTCAACGCCGAAGCCCCGCTGGAAATAAACGCGGAGGTTTTCGAATCGCAAAACAAGAAAACGATAAAAGCCTTGATCACCCTGAAAGACAAAGCAAAGATAGAATCGGTCTTGATGCGCCACAGGGACGGCCGGAACACCGTGTGCGTTTCTTCCCAGGTTGGCTGCCCTCTCGGTTGCGCTTTTTGCGCTACGGGCAAGCTGGGATTCAAACGCAACTTAAACAAGACAGAAATAACCGATCAGGTCTTTCTTTTTGGCCGCTATCTGAAAAAGATCGGCCAGAAAGTGACGAACATTGTTTTTATGGGAATGGGCGAACCGTTCCTGAACTACGATAACGTTATGGGAGCGATCTATTTCCTTAACGATCCCGAAGGTTTCGGATTAGGCGCGAGGAATTTTTCCATCTCGACGGCCGGAATAATCGAAGGCATTAAAAGATTCTCCCAAGAAAAATTGGAGGTCAATCTGGCTATATCGCTTCATTCGCCGAACCAGGAGATCCGCTCGAAAATAATGCCCGTCAACAGAAATTATCCGATCGGCAAGGTTCTGGAAACGGTCGCGGAATACGTTAAGCTGAGAAAAAGGAAGGTCATGTTCGAATACGCACTGATAGACGGGGTCAATGATTCCAACAGGGACGCCCGCGAACTGGCCAGATTGATGAAAAAACCCCTTTATCTCGTAAATCTCATTCCCTGCAACCCGGTACCGGGATTCAGCCCGTCATCGGACGACCGCATCAAAAAATTCAAAGAAATATTGGAGATGGAGGGGGTCGAAGCAACCCTGCGCCACCATTTCGGCCAGGACATAGACGCCGCTTGCGGGCAATTGGCGGCAAAAGGAAATTAATATTTGCTATAATCTAATATTATGGACTATCAAATAAGCCTCTGCATATTTATCGCCTCGATGGCAATTATGGTTTTGGTAACGGTTTCCTATGTTTTTAAGATCGCCAAAAGCAAATTAAAGATAAAAAAAGAAACAGACGAGGCTTTGGCAGAATTGGCGGGAAGCTTTAAGGGATTGCGGGAAGAGATCGAAAAGCAGGTCGAAGCCTTGGAGAAGAAAGAGACCCTTTCACTGCAGGAGCATATGAGCTACGAAAAATTGAAACGGCTTCTCGATGATTCCGAATTCCGGATCGATAAAGAGATAAAAGACATAAAAAGGGAGTTGAAATAGAGGACATGAAATAAAAAAAACGCGGGCAAATGCCCGCGTTTTTTAAATTAGTTCGATAAAGATTAGACCCTTCTGGCATATTCTCCGGTCTCGGTGTTCACTTCGATGGTGTCTCCTTCCTGGACGAACAAGGGGACGTTGACCTGCGCTCCGGTTTCCAGAATAGCCATTTTGGTTCCGCCCTGGGCCCGATCTCCCTTGATCCCCGGTTCGGATTCGGCAACTTTCAACTGGACCTTGATCGGCAGGTTGATATTGATTATCTCATCGTTAAATTTGATGCCTTCGATGACCTGATTGGCCTTGATGTATTTTTTGCTGTTTCCGATCTGATCTTCGGTCATCTCAAAGCGCTGGCCCGGATTTTCGGCTTCGCAGAAAACATACTTTCCGCGATTTCCATAAATAAATTTCACTTCCACCTTTTGCAGATCCGCCTCGTCGAAACAATCGTCCTGATGGAAAGACTTGTCATTGATCTTGCCGGTGATCAGGTTTTTGATCTTGGCTTTGATGATGAAAACATCCTGAGCTTTTCCGACAGGCGCGGATTCAACGATCTCGTAAGGGATATCGTCCATCAAAAACTGAACTCCTCTTTTTAATCCAAAGTAATTTATCATGATCTCTAAATAATTTTTAAATCTAAATTTTTAATTTTTAAATAATTTCTTAATGATCAAATTTATAAACCTTTCCTTTGAAACGGTTTTAAATTCCTGCCTGCCGGCAGGCAGGTAAAAATTATAATTTATTTAAAAATTTGGATTTAAAAATTGTTACTAACGTTAATTATAAAAACTTTTGCCTCGGCAAAAGATCTTTTTATTTTTTATAAGCAATTTTACTTTTCAAGCCTCCACTCCATCTCGCTTTCTTTCCCCGCGAATTCGAGCCACTCTCCGCTTTCGGTTATTACGTACCAATGCTTGCGGGTTTGAGACCAGATCATCGGCTTCCCTTGGAAATATGGCTTCTTAACTATCTCTTTTGGCTTAAGCCTGTCTAATTCTAACCATTTTTTGAAGACTGTTTCAATAGCGTAATCCAAATTTCTAGATTTTGCCCATTCCGCAACCTTGTCGATGGCCTGCTTCGCCTTATCGACAGATCCGGCAAGATCGATCAGCTGTTTGGCCGGTTTTGTAAAGCGGGAATAGACGATCTTCCTTTTTTTCGCGTCTTCTTTCAGCTCTTTGAGATCGACCCCTTTTGTCTCGAAATAATGGGTCACTATCTGGCGGATGGCGGTCTCCTCGTCCAATTTTTTAAGGGCTTTGATCGTCTTCTTGTCCAAATATTCTTCTATTTTTTTCGCAATGCTTTTTCCCACTCCCGGGATCTTCTCTAGGCCTTTCAACCCTTCTTTTTTATATATCTCCTCAAGGTCCTTGTCGAATTTATTCAAAAAACGGGATACCCTGCGGTAGGCGACGACCCTGAAAGAATCTTCTTCTTTTCCTTTCACTTCCAACAAATAAGCGAGTTCTTCCAACTTTTTGGCTATTTCCTGGTTTATCATTGTCGGCTTGCGCCGTCAGCTCCGCAAAAAGAGAACGAACGGCGGCTATTTGACAGCGTCAAATTTGTTAAAAAGATCCTGATAAAAATTTTTGGCTTTTCCGATCTCTTCGGCCCCTTTTTTGGTTATTTTGTAGACCCTTCTTCTTTGATCGGCCTTGCTTTCCACAAAACCGTCCGCTTCTAGCCGGTAAAGGACCCTGTAAGGAGTTATCTTTCCTGGTTTGAAACCGTATTCTTTTTCGATCATCTGCGGCAATTCCCAGCCGTAAACCTCTTTTTTCCGCAAAAGCAAAAGAATATAGATCCACAAATTATCCTTTGTATTCGTTTTTTGAAGGTGGAGGAAGGGGAGCATTGAAAAGGAAAGGGGCTCGCCCCGTAAGGAATTAGGCAATAAGTCCGGTTTGGCGAAAGCGCTGAGCCGCAAGGCGGCTTCGCTTTCTGCCGTTCCGATGAATAAAGGTTCGTCTGAATTCCTTATGGGGTTGACACATGCTATTTTACGGCGGTAAAATAGCCTAAGCAGCCATTTAATAGCCATTAATTACTAAATAATAAACGAATTTTCCGCATATGTCAAAAGAAATAGCCAAAGGAAATAAGGGTAAAACCATAAAACTGGCCGTGGCGGGGACAGGGAATTGCTTCTCCAGCTTGCTTCAGGGGATCTACTATTATAAAGACGTTGCCAACGACGACGAACTGGTCCCGGGATTGATGCATAACGTAGTGGGGCCGTACAGAATATCCGACATAAAAATGGTCGCGGCATTCGATGTGGACAAGCGCAAAGTAGGCAAGGATATTTCCGAGGCGATCTTTGCCGAGCCAAACTGCACAAAAACATTTTTCCGGGACGTTCCCAAGACCGGAGTAAAGGTTAAAATGGGAGAGCTGCTGGACGGGATCGCGAGCCATATGAAAGACTATCCCGAAGACAAGACTTTCATGCCGTCGAATGAAAAACCGGTAAACGTCGCCGAAGAACTAAAAAAATCCGGGGCGGAAGTTTTGATAAACTATATGCCGGTCGGTTCCCAGAAAGCCACCGAGTTCTACGCTAACGCCGCTCTGGAGGCCGGATGCGCTTTTATTAACTGCATGCCCGTTTTTATAGTTTCCAACGAGGATTGGGCGAAAAAGTTCGAAAAAAAGGGTTTGCCGTGCATCGGCGACGATATCAAGTCGCAGATCGGCGCCACGATAGTCCATCGCGCCTTAAGCCACCTATTCAGCCAGCGCGGAGTGGCTGTTGAAAGATCTTACCAGCTTAATTTCGGCGGCAACACCGACTTTTTGAACATGCTTTCGCGCGAAAGGCTGAAATCGAAAAAAATATCCAAGACCGAAAGCGTCGAATCGCAATTGAACAAAAGATTGAGCTACGACAATTTGCACGTAGGCCCATCGGATTGGGTCCCGTTCTTGAAAGACAACAAGATCTGCTTTATCCGCATCGAAGGCAGGAAGTTCGGCAACGTGCCGGTGGAGATCGAGCTCAGATTATCTGTCGAAGACTCGCCAAACTCGGCCGGCTGCGTCATCGACGCGGTCAGGATGGCCAAGCTGGCCCTGGACCGCAAAATCGGCGGCGCTTTGCTTTCTCCGTCATCGTACTTTATGAAGCATCCGCCCCAGCAGTTCACGGACGACAGATCGCGCGAGATGGTAGAGGAGTTCCTTTTAGGAAAACGGGACAGGTGAGTATAACGGCTTTGTCAACCAAATGGAGCCGCGGGATTTCCCGCCGTGAAATCCCGCTGAATCCTCGGCTGGCTCGTCCCGCCTTTCGCTAAAGGCGGGACCCCATGGCCGCCAGCCTCCGGACCCTCCATTTGATCGGCAAAGCCTTTTGGAAATAATCCCATTTTCATTTTTTATTTTTTGGAGTGTTGTTTGTTTAATTAAGAATTAAAATAGTATAAAATAAAAACATGGCAACAGCTAAAACTCCGCTTGAACGGTTCAAGCAGTCGATCGCTCAGGATAATTTGTGGATATACGTTCTGGCCCTTGCTGCCAGGGAAGAAATTTGCGACCAGGATGTGCCGCGGCTCGTATTTGAAAAGTTCGGTTTTTTACCCGCCAAGCTGTCGGTGACCTTGGTTTTAACCCATTTGAAAAAAGGCGAGTACGTCAGGACGGACAAGCGGGAAGGAAAAAAATCGTACATAGCGACAGATAAAGGAAAAAACGAGCTGGAAGATCTGAAAAATTTTCTCGCGGAAACAAAAGAAAAGATCGAAAAGATCTGATCAATAATTAAAAACAAAATTCATGCTGGACGCCCATCGCGACCTTTTTAAGTGGCTGGAAAAGATCATTGCCGGAATGTTTTCTCCATTGCCCATAACCCCCAACCAATACAGTTTCAGCTCGATACTGCTTATTTCGGTTTGCTTCTATTTTCTGACGAAACAAAATCTGCCGTGGGCGATCTTGTTCTTTCTGCTGGCGGCTTTTATGGACCTGGTGGACGGAGCGGTGGCGCGGAAGAAGAATATGAGCTCGAAAAAAGGAGCTTATCTGGACACGGTCTTCGACCGCTACGTCGAAGGCATACTGCTTTTAGGTTTTTTGTTCCTGCCTTTGCCGGAAATATTCATGCCGAACTATTTCTGGATATTCCTGGTCCTTTTCGGATCGATGATGACCACTTACGCCAAATCGGCGGCCAAAGAGAAAGAGCTCACCCAAAAGGAGCTCAAAGGGGGACTGATGTCCCGGGGAGAAAGAGCGATCTTCTATCTTGCCGCCATGGTCTTCGGTATCTTTTATCCTCATTCCATGACCATCATCCTTATAATAATGGCCGTTCTGACAAACTTCACCGCCATCCAAAGGATCTTCTCCGCAACAAAGTAAGATCGACCTTTCCCGTTGTGGACAAAGTGGTCGAAGCCCGGCTTCGACCACTTTGTCCACAGGCTATTTCTGCCTTCTTTTTCTTTTCTCGGCAAAAAGGAACCAGAATCTTCTGGCCGTTATTGGTGCCACGAGATAAAGGACCGAGGTCTTTTTCCCTGTCACACTCGTTTTCCTTTCAAGGATCGCTTTTTTAAAATCCTCCAGATTTTTAACGTCAGCTTCGGCATAAGCGCTGCCGCAAGTTCTCCAAAGATGGGTGTCGCTTCCGCCGGTCATCGCCAGTCCATTGTCTTTGGCTGCGACCAAAGCCATTCGGTCAAGCAAAGAAACAGGCCCCCGGCTGTTAAAAACCTCCAACCCGTCGATATCCTTCGCAACGTCTTTTATTTTGCCCCTGAAATTTTCCGGAAAATGAAAAGGGTGGGGAAGTATTGCCACTCCGCCCTGCGCTTTTATTTCCTTGACAGCTTCCAAAAATTTTCTGCTTTCCACTTTTTTGGACAAAAACAAACCCAAAAGATCTCCCTTGTCCGTGGATATTTCCTGCCCCAGCACCAAAACAGCGTTGAACTTCTTAGCCGCTTCAATGGCTTCGGGCCAGCCGTCGACCGTATTGTGGTCGGTTATGGCTATCCCATCCAAACCCTTTTTCAGCGCCTCCTTGATCAGTTTCTCGGGAGAAGAAAGGCCGTCATTGGAAAAATAACTATGATTGTGAAGGTCTATTTTCATTGATGTTTTTCAACGGTGAATTTATAGATCGATATTTTTTCCTTGTCTGGGTCTATATCAGCCTTGCCGCAGGCGATGGCCAGCTGCTGTTCAACCGAATCGACTCCTTCCAGATCGGGAAGCAAAAGGCCGATATTCCTTTTACCGGACTCGACTATCACTCCGTATTTTTTAGGATCAAGCTCTTTCAGAGATCCAACCGCTTCAGGCTCGTTAAGAATGTAAACGGTAAAATTCAGATCGGACAGTTCGTCTTCCCTTACCGGGCCAAAACGAGGGTCCTTGCCGGCCGCGGCCATCGCGTTCATGATCGTTTCCTCGGCGATATTATCGCAATAGGGAAGATAGGTCCCGATACAGCCCCGCAGATCGCCGCTCTTTTCGAGAGTAACAAAAACACCGGCCTTTCTGTCCAGGAATTCCTTTGGAAAACTTTGCGGCACGGGGATGACCGTGCCGCTTTCGACATAATTTTCAACAGCCGACTTGGCGAGTTTGGCCAAAGTATCCATCGACTGGATTTTCCCATTTTTAGACGTCGTAGTAAAGCATAAATTCCGCCGGATTGGGTCTGGTGCGAATAAGATCGTACTCCGCCGTTTTTTTATAATCTATCCAAGATGAGATTAATTCCTTGCTGAATACGCCGTCTTTGGTCAAAAATTCGCTGTCTTTTTCCAGGGCCGCCAGGCTTTTATCAAGAGAGTCCGGAACCTGCGGTATCTCTCTGCTTTTATCTATCTTATAAATATTCTCGTCTATCGGGGACAGGGGAACTATTTTATTTTTTACGCCTTCCAAGCCTGCTAAAAGCATTGCCGAAAAGAGCAAGTAAGGATTGGCCGAAGGGTCCGGCGGGCGGAATTCTATCCTTTTGGCCGACGGACTGTTCGAATAAGCGGGGACCCTTATGGCCGCGGAACGATTGCGGCCGGAATAAACCAAGTTTACCGGCGCTTCAAAACCAGGGACCAATCTCTTGTAAGAATTGGTCGTGGGGGCGGCGAAAGCCATCAACGCCGGAGCGTGCTTCAACAGCCCCCCGATAAAATGAATGGCTGTCTCGCTAAGGTTGGCATAACCCGAATCGCTGTAAAAAAGCGGCTGGCCGCCTTTCCAAAGGGAAACATGCACATGCATCCCCGAACCGTTGTCTCCCCAGATCGGTTTGGGCATAAAGGTTGCTGTCTTGTCATTGCGGAAAGCGACGTTCTTTACGATATATTTGAACGCCATCAGTTTATCGGCATTCTCTAGAAGGGTCCCGTACTTGATGTCTATTTCGGCTTGGCCGCCGGTAGAGACCTCGTGATGCTCCTTCTCCACCTCTATGCCGAACTTTTCCATCTCAAAGACCATTTCCCGCCTTATATCGGCAAGCTGGTCCATGGGCGGCACGGGAAAATATCCCTCCTTGTTCCTGATCTTATATCCGTGGCCGTTGCCCGGCAGGTCTTTGTCTTCTTTCGCGTCCCAATTAGCCTCCATGGATTTTATTTCATGAAAGCAAAAATTCTGCCCGGCGCCGAAATTTACTTTGTCGAAAATAAAGAACTCGGCTTCGGGGCCGAAATAGGCTTTATCCGCTACGCCGCTTTTGGCTAAAAGCTCTTCCGCTTTCTTGGCCACGAAACGGGGGTCGCCGCCAAACGGCATTTTCTTAACGCCAGGCTCATAAACATCGCAGATGAAACTGGCCAAAGGATATTTGGAAAAAGGATCAACAGCGAAAGTTTGGATGTCGGGGACCAGAAGCATATCGCTTTCCTGGACCTCTTTGAAACCGCGGATGCTCGAACCGTCAAAACCCGTGCCCTCCTCGAATATCTTCTTATCGAACTGGCTGACAGGCAAAGTAAAATGCTGCCAAGTACCGGGAAGATCGCAAAACTTAAGGTCGATCATTTTTATATCCCGCTTCCTGCAAGCGTCCATTATTTCTTCGTAAGTCATAGATAAAATAAAAATTTACTGATGGATGATCGCTAATAATAAAAAACTCCTGGCCCCAAGGGGCAGGAGACATCAATGTCACAGAAAGACTGCTTTGTCCGGACGCAGTTCGCCATTGAACCGCATCGATACGATAATTATAAATGTTTAGTAAATATAGTCAAGACAAAAATCCAAATGTCAAAATCCAAATTTCAAATCAAGCTCAAAATCCAAAAAGTTTTTGAGCTTTGGATTTTGGATTTGATTTGACATTTGAACTTTGGATTTAATTTAAGACTCCATTAAACTCTTTTAAAATCACTTGAAATAATTATGGCATTAGCTATTTCTTTCAGTGACAGCCTCTTGTCCATGCTTTTCTTGTAGAGAAGCTTGTGGGCTTCTTCCTCGGAGATGTTCAATTCTTTCATCAAGATCCCTTTGGCCCGCTCGATCAGCTTCCTGGTTTCCAGCGCCTCTTTCAAGGCCTCTTTCTCGCTAAAAAGGCTGGCGTTATCGATCGCTCCGCCGGTGGCGCTGGCGACAAGCTCAAAAAGCGCAATCTCGGTGGCAGAATATTTCCTCGGCTTGGAATGCTGGACATTGATCACTCCCAAAACTTTGTCGCGGTAGATTATCGGAACGGAAAGAATGCCTTCGAACTTATCTTCCGGCAGGGTGTTAAAAAATTTGAAACGCTTATCGTTGTATGCCTCTTTGGGAATAGAAACGGTCTCTTTCTTCTGGGCAACCCAGCCGGTAATGCCTTCGCCGACCTTCATTTTAATATTACCTATCTCCAGCGGCTTGGGGTTAAGGGAAGCGCGCAATATTAAATTGCCGCCGTCTATCAGATATAAAAAACAGGAATCCGCCTTGGTCACCGAGCTGACGATCCTGACTATACGGCTCAAAACCTCCTTAAGATCAAGATTATAGCTGATCGTCTGGATGATCTGGCGTAAAAGCTCAAGCTCGTTCACTTTTTTGATCGCGGTTTTTCCCGTTTTATTTGTCTTTGTTCGTTTTTCCATCTTTTTTCTGTTTTTCAACGCCAACCTGTTTATCTCCCGGCTTAAGGTCTGCGACCAGATATCCCACTCCAAAGGGGCCTTCGTAAGATAATATTTCCGGCTCGTATTTTACTCCGGCCGCCTCAAGCGCACCCAAAAGGAAACTGAAAGACCTTAATCCGCATTCTCCGGCCCCGGGATAAATATCATCCAATTGCAATATCTTTCCGATCTCTTTTTTCACTAAAAATTCCTGAAGATCCTGATCGAACTTCGGCCCCTCGGGGTTAAATCCGTAAGGCCCGTCCTCTTTGAGGCAATGCGACATATCGCCGGAAGCGATGAAGGCGACCTTCTTGAAATCGAGCTCAAGATTATTATCTTCAAAAATACGTTTGCCTTCCTGAAAATGGAATTCCGCCGGCTCTGTTCCGGTCAGATAGGTTTTTATCTGTCCCTGGAAATGCTGCGGGGTCAAAAAATGCAATGGGACGTTAAACCCCCAATCCGCGTGCGGAGAAGAAATGATTATCAGGTCCGGGTTCGAATCTTTGAATTTTTTTCCCAAAACTTCCAGCGCCGATATTGTGTTCTTAAGCCGGGCCCTGTCCGCCTCCGAACCGACCGTTGGTAAAAGGATGGGGGGATGGGGGACAATGCAAGCGAAAGAGATCATATGCTCCGATTTTAGCCCGAAAACAAAGCAAAATCAATAAAAACGGGGTTTTTAAGAAAAATTACAATAAAACAGTTGACTTTTCGCCTTGATTTATATAGAACAGTATAAAATATGCCTATAAGCAGCAACCGCAACCCAGTCGCCTTTACCATGCTTGGTTGGACCATTAAATATCAAATGGCCGGATTTGGAATATCGTAAAAAAACAGACAAAGAAATTAAAAACAAAATTCCAATATCCGGCATCAAAAAGCCGGATTTTTTATAAATAAAGAGCGGAAATTTGAATTCTTGGAATTTAACTTTCTGCTCTTTATAAACAGGGCAGGCAAAAGTTCTTTGGACAAAAGAGGAATAGCCATGAAGACGCCAAAACACGATGCGGTATATTTTAACCGGGCCGTTAAAAAATCGAAGTGGACCAATTTGGACATATTGAAAGCACTCCAGTTAAGCAGCAGGAAAGAAAACAAAGGAATAAGGTGAAAAAATATGGCAGCGAAAGAACAGGAAAAAATTCCGGGAAGCATACCGAATCTGATGATGCCGAGATCGCAGATAGAAGTTCCCATTGAAGAAGAAAGGGAACGATATGAATCGATAATGGCCGATGGGGCGAGGGGATCAGTCGAATCGTTCAAGGATCTTGAGGGATCAAAAGTAGTGATCTTCCAGATCGAACTGTTCGTCGACCATCTCCGCCAGACTGTCAGCTTGGAAATGGGCAGACAGGATGCCATAATGCTCCGCAACAGGATCGATGAGATCTTCAAGGAGAACGATCTCCCTGGCTACATATGAAGTGCTGGTTTTCCTTTTATCCGGCACAGTTCTTTATAAACCCGTCTCGCAACCTCAAAACGGTTTGCGAGATGGGTTTTCGATTTATCTAAAAGAAAAAATATAGTAAGATATCAGAATACCGCCAATTAAAAAATTAGATCAGAAATTATGGAAACTGGAAACAAAAAAGAACGGATACTGACCGGAATGAGGCCTACCGGCCCGCTTCATCTCGGCCATTACGTCGGAGCCCTGGAAAACTGGCTCAAACTGCAAGACCAATACGATTGTTATTTCCTGGTAGCCGACTATCAAGCTTTGGGAGACTACGCCGAAGACGTGGAAAAAATAAGAAGATCTGTCATAGACGTAACCCTGGACTGGCTGTCCGTCGGCCTGGACCCGAAAAGATCTACATTCGTAATCCAGAGCTACGTCCCGGAGCACGCCGAGCTTTTTATGCTTTTAAGCATGATCACGCCTGTCGGGATGCTGGAAAGGAACCCCACTTTGAAATCGGAAATGGAAAGGCTGAAAGAAATTTCCTTGGGATTTTACAACTACCCGGCCAGCCAGGTCGCGGACATTCTCCTGCCCAAAGCCAATCTGGTCCCGGTCGGAGAAGACCAAATTCCTCATATCGAGCTGGCCAGGGAGATCGTCCGAAAATTCAACAGGATCTACGGGCCGGTCTTCCCGGAACCGAAAGCGCTGGTCGGAAGGGTTCCCAGAATGGCCGGAATAGACGGCAAGGCAAAGATGAGCAAAAGCCTCGGAAATTGCATCAATCTTTCCGATGACGAGCAAACCGTGGCTAAAAAAGTAAAGAAGATGTACACGGACCCGACCAGGGCAAAGGCGACCGACCCGGGACACATCGAAGGCAACGTCGTCTTTATTTATCTTGACGCTTTTTATTCCGATAAAGAAAAATTAGAGGAGCTGAAAGATCTTTACCGCCAGGGAAAGATCGGCGACGCGGAGACGAAAGAGCTCCTGACAAAAACCTTGAACAGCTTCCTTGCTCCGATAAGGGAAAAAAGAGCCTATTATCTGTCCCGGCCCGAAGAAGTAAGGTCCGCCCTGCTCGAAGGCACCGAAAGAGCCAGAAAGACCGCCCAGGCGACCATGGCCGAAGTTCGCGAAGCGATGAGGATCACAAACTACGAAAATATCAAAAACATCCAAAAAAACTAGTCGCATAATACTTACAAAGGTACTTGCAAAGGTCTAACCTTTGCAATCAATACCTAAAAAAATCTGCACAGGTGCCACCTGTGCAATTTTTTTTCGAAGATTGAGCCTTTGCAGATAAGCTCGAACAAAAAACGCGCCGGTAAGACCGGCGCGTTTTTTTGTTAGTAGATAATATCCAGTTTTTCTTTGCACTTTGGACACTTTCCGTTGTTCGAAAGGTCTTTGATCTCGTATCCTTTCCGCTCGATACAGATCTCTCCGCATTTCGGACAAAAAGTATTTTCAGAGTCCAATCCAGGGATATTGCCAGTATAAACATATTTCAATCCGGCCTCTTTGCCGATCTTGCAAGCGGATTTCAAGGTTCTTGCCGAAGTCTCCGACAGCTTCTGTAATTTCCAAGAAATAGCTCCGGAGAACTGGCTGATATGCCAAGGGGTTTCCACTCCCAGCTCCTTCTTTATAAATTTGGCGATCTTTTTGAACATTTCCGCCGAATCGCTTTTCCCGGGAATGGCCAAGGTTGTGATCTCCAGCCAAACGCCAGCCTTTTTCATGGCCTTGCAAGTTTCTAAAACCGGCTCCAGCCGGCCGCCGCAATTCTGGCGGTAGAATTCTTCGGAAAAACCTTTGATGTCTATATTGTTCGCGTCCAGATAGGGAAGAATCAGGTTGATCGATTCGGCGCTCATAAAACCGTTGGAAACCCAAACATTCTTTAGTCCGGCCTTCTTGGCCAACTTCATTGTCTCTAGGGCGTATTCCAAAAAGATAGTGGGCTCGGTGTAAGTATAAGAGATCGAAGGCAATTTGTTTTTTAACGCCATCTTCACTATTACTTCGGGCGGCATATCCTTGCCCGGTATTTCGGATAAGGTTTTGCATCCCTGCGAAATATCGTAATTCTGGCAGTTAAGGCAGGTGAAGTTGCATCCGGCGGCAGCCACCGATAAAGAAAGGGTTCCCGGCAAGAAATTGAACAAAGGCTTCTTTTCGATGGGATCGATATTGCAAGCCACGGCTTTTCCGTAATTCAACGCAAAAAGCTTGCCTTCGATATTCTCCCTCATCCCGCAAACCCCTCGTTTGCCTGGCAGGATAAAACATCCGTGGGCGCAAGTTTTACACTGTACGTTTTCTCTTTCCAATTTCTTATAGAGCAGAACCTCTTTCATGATGCTTTCATCTTAGCATAAAAACGCCTTAAAAGCCATGGCGCTATTGAAAAAAACTGGGTTTGTACTATGTATAGGCTATAGCTCTTTTAGAAGAAGGCAAGGGTTTGCCTTTTCGAGAGGGAGAAAAAAGAGGGAAAGACATGAATGGACCAACCAAAGAATCGGAAGTAAGGCTCTGTATCAGGAAAACTGAGGCAGGAAGACTGCGAGGAGAAAAAGCTGAAATAGCCGCCTTGGCGCTAGCAAGAGCGATGCTCGAACTATCGTCAGGAGGCAACAAGAATATCGTGAGAGATAGGAAGATCTACGACAGAGGAGAAGCGTCCGGATGGAGAGATCTCAATCCTCCGAAAGGATTCAGCTACTCCGAATCAGTGAAAATGGCCTTGGTCGACCTGGAAAATACAGAGATCAGATTCCCCAATCTGGATAGAGGAGAGAAGATAAAATACGTCAAAGACAGGATACTGGAAGCAAGAGAGCAAACCCGCCGCAAACGAGAGGCTCCCGAACTCGAAAGAGTGAGGGAGGATTAAAGATGGGGCTTGAGCTTTTCAGCCCTTTTCTTTTTGCCTGTAAATTGGCCTGGACCAGCCGTTATGATATCCCGGCCTTTTTCTTTTATAAATTTGTGATAAACTCTGACCTATATGAACACTCATCGATTATTCATTGCCATCAACCTGCCCGAAAGGATCAAGAACAGGTTCGAATCCTACGAAAACAGCTGGACCGATCTTCCGGCAAAATGGACCAAGCCATACAATCTTCACATAACGGTATTGTTCTTGGGCAACGTCGCCGAAGAGAATATCCCGGCGGTTTTGGAGATAGCCAAAGGCCTGGCGGAAAAATATCCGCCGATGCAGATCAAGCTCAATAAAATATCTTACGGACCGCCCAAAAAGGTTCCGCCGAGGATGGTTTGGATAACGGTTGAAAAAAACGAATTGCTGGCCCAGCTGAAAAACGACTTGGAGAAAGTTCTGACCGAACAAAACGTCCATTTTCAGATAGAGGACAGGGGATTCAATCCCCATATCACTTTCGCCAGGCTGAACAATTTCGAATTGCGGCAGATGAACCCGGAAGAGGTCCCGCAAATAGACGAAGACATCAATTTCGACTTTGAAGCTAAAAAGATCGATGTAATGGAAAGCGAGCTGAAAAAATCAGGGTCGAGATACGAGGTATTGGGATCATTTGATCTGAAGGGAGAAGAGTAAAAAATACAAAATTCAAATAAATGAAAATCCATTTCATCGGAATCGGAGGGATCGGCGTCAGCGCTTTGGCCAAGCATTATCTTGAGAACGGCTGGCAGGTCAGCGGATCAGATCTGCATTCTTCGGATATAACCGAAACATTGGAAAGATCCGGCGCGAAGATCACCATAGGCGAGCATCGAGCGGAAAACGTTCCGACAGGCACCGACAAAGTGGTGTACAGCCCGGCAGTGCAAGAAATAAACCCTGAGTTTAAAAGGGTAGAAGAAATGCAGGCCGCAAACCCCGGTCTTCAGTTGTTGAGCTATCCTCAGGCTTTAGGGGAGTTGACCAAAGAGCGCTTCACGATAGCCGTTTGCGGTACGCACGGAAAAAGCACTACGACCTCCATGGTCGGGCTGATCTTGGCCGGGTCTGAATTGGATCCGACCATAGTTGTCGGTACGAAACTTAAGGAGCTGGACGGCTCCAATTACAGGGCGGGGGGAAGCCGATACCTGGTTATCGAAGCCTGCGAACACAAAGCTTCTTTCTTAAGTTACTGGCCGAAGATCACCATATTAACATCTTTGGAGGCGGACCATCTCGACCATTATAAAAATCTGAAAAACTACGCCAAGGGGTTCAAAGATTTTATTTCCCATCTGCCGAAGGACGGATATCTTATAGCTAATAAAGACGATAAAAACGTCCAAAAAATATTGAAGTCCAAAAAGAACTGGGGATTAAAGATAACAAATTAAAGCTTTAA
>JBBABQ010000015.1:0-15784 GCA_041657565.1 Minisyncoccota bacterium
GCACGATTCGAACCTACCCCCTACTGGTTAACAGCCAGCCGCGCTACCGTTGCGCCACCGCGGAATATTAATCCCCGCTGAGCCTGACATTGCGCCCTGCCTATCGGCAGGCAGGCACCGCGGAATAATACCCTCCAATATTAAAACAAAATTGCAAAAATTTCAAGCTGGCCCCCTCGCCCTTTGGGAAGGGGCCAACTTGCTCTCTTACTAGTATCCTTCCAGTTTCTTCAGTCCGCTGTGCTGGCGGATCTTTTCCAGGGCTTTGGCTTCGATCTGCCTGATCCTTTCGCGGGTCACGCCGAATTTCTGACCAACCTCTTCCAAGGTGTAAACCACGCCGTCATCCAAGCCGAAACGCATCGACAATATCTTTTGCTCCCTCGGCGTAAGCTCTTTCAAAATGTCATCCAACCTTTCGCGCCAGATCGTCCTGCCGGCAATGGCCGAAGGAGACTCTGCCTTATCGTCTTTTATGAACTCTCCGAGAGTGCTGTCCTTTTCATCCTCGCCGACAGGGGTTTCTAAAGAAATCGCCCTTTGCGATATCTTTTCCAAATGGCGGATCTTCTCGACCTCCAATTGCATTTCGTCCGCGATCTCTTCTGCCAGCGGCTCGCGGCCAAGCTCCTGAAGCAACCTGCGTTTTATCTGGGTATACTTGGTCAAAGTCTCGATCATATGGACCGGAATTCTGATGGTCCTGGCCTGATCGGCCAAAGCGCGGGTGATGGTCTGGCGTATCCACCAAGTGGCATAAGTGGAAAACTTATATCCTTTGCGCCAGTCGAATTTTTCCACGGCGCGAAAAAGACCGATGTTCCCCTCCTGGATAAGGTCCAATAAAGTGAGATTAGGCGAACGGCCGACATATTTTTTAGCGATCGAAACCACCAAGCGCAAATTGGCCTCGGTCAGTTTCTTGCGGGCGTCCTTGTCCCCCTTCTCGATCCTCTTGGCGAGGGATTTCTCCTCTTTGGCCGTAATGGAAGATATCCTGCCGATCTCTTTGAGATAAGTTTGGACGGAATCGATCCTGCGCACGGCAAAAGTTTTGGGTTTCTTCTTCTCTTTCCCCTCGACCACTTCCAAATAACCGCGGGACTCTTTAACGTCTATCCCCTGCCTTTCCAGCTCCTGATAAAGCCTTTCCAGCTCTGTTATGTTCTCCTCTATGTTCGGCAAAAGAAAAAGGATCTCGGCAAAAGTGACGAAGCCTCTCGACCTGCCCTTGTCCGTCAAATTTTGCATTATCTCCGGAGTAATGGAGACCTTTGTTTTTTTCGCCTCCGATCTTCTTTTCTTTTGGGGAGCTTTCTTGGCTTTCGGTTTCGCGGCGGCCGCTTTTTTCTTAACTTTTTTTTCTACTGGCTTGCGGGCTTTTGCCGGTTTGGCTTTTTTTTGCTTTGAGGTCTTGGCCATAGGTTGTCGGTTATTTATTTAATTTTTTAGCTAAATTATTAAATTGGGATGTCAGGTCTTTTGTCTTTTCCGGATCGCCGGAACGTTCGGCGTCTTTTATCTCGAAAGAAAGCTTGTTCAACAGGCCCTTCGTCTGCATTTCTTCTATCTGTTCCAGGCAAGCCTTAAAACTTTCGTCAAACTCGTCCATCTGCTCTTTCTCTATGTCCGAACGGAGAAGCGCCCGATTCAAAAGGTCCGACCCTCCGGCATCTTTCTCAAATTGTTTTTGCAGATCTGCCTGCGCTATCTCAAAATTTTCCTTTATTTTTAAAATAATATCGTTTATAGGAGCGGCAATGGTCCCTATTATCTCTTCGGACACATCAGCAACAACCTGGGGTTTAGCCAGGATCAGGACTAAAAGTTCTTCTTCTAATAGCTCTTTTCTGGGCTTTTTGCAAATATCGGACGGCCTGTTTTTGGAAGGTTCCGGCTGGCCGTATGAAGCTTGTTCATAAGAAGGACTCTCTATTTTTATTTTATCCAGTTCCGCCTCCAGGTCCTCCTCTCTGGCCTTCAATTTTTTTGAAAGTTCCTGAAGCCAGAAATTCTGTTCTATCCTGTTCGAAACTTTCTTTATCTCCGGCAAAAGCATTTTAGCTATATCTTTTTTCCCCGCTATATTGGCCGGATCATAGCTGACAAAAGCAAGGTTGAAATAGTATTCCATTATCGGCCTTGATCTTTCGGTCACCTCTTTCCAAGCCTCCCCGCTCTGCTCGACAATGACATCGGCCGGATCCTTGCCTTCGGGCATTATGGTCATCTTAATGTTGAACCCTTCTTTTTGCGCCAGATCTATCCCCCGTTTGGAAGCCTCATTGCCTCCGGTATCCATATCAAAAGACAAAATAAGGTTTTGCGAATAACGCTTAAGAAGGTTCAAATGCCAAGGGGTCAAGGCTGTCCCGGAGGCGGCGACAACATTGGGAACCCCGGCCTGATGGCTTAGGACGCAATCCATATAACCTTCAACTAAAATGCAAGAATCTTTTTTTCTGACGTCCATCTTGGCTTTATCCAAGCCGTAAAGGATCCTGCTCTTATCGTAAATAGAAGTATTGGAAATATTTATATATTTTGCCGTTTCGGCATTGTCCTTCTGGGCGCCGAATATCCGGCCGCCGAACCCGACCACCTGGGAGCTGAGATCGAAGACCGGAAACATTATCCGGCCGCGAAAACGGTCATAAAAATTACCTCCTTGGTTCTTCGCGGCTAAACCGGCTTTGGCCGCATCATCCCTTTTGTATCCCCGGCTGACCAAAAAATCAGACAGTCCCTGCCAGGTATCGGGTGCGAAGCCAAGCCTCCATTTTGAGATCGACTCTTCCGACATCCCTCTTTTTAAAAGATACTTCTTCGCTTCCTGTCCTGTTTTGCTTTTCTCCAGTTGAGTTTCAAAAAAACGGCAGGACAGATCGCAAACATCGTAGATATTCTGTCTTTCGGTTTTAAGGCTTTGCCACTCCGGCGACTGGGGCTTCAGCTCCACCCCGGCTCTTTGGGCCAGGGTTCGCAAAGCATCGCCGAACTCGACGCCTTCTATTTCTTGAACAAAAGAGATAACATCCCCTCCCTTGCCGCAACCGAAACAATGCCACATCTGGCGGCTCGGGGAAACAAAAAAAGACGGCCCTTTTTCGTTATGAAAAGGGCAGCAAGCCCGCCAATTCGCGCCTGCTTTTTGCAATTTTAGGTAGCCGCCGACAACGTCAACTATGTTGAGGCGGTTCTTTATTTCTTCAATTGGAGAGTCCATTTATATAAGCATTCAGGATATTAACAGTTTTTTACCTGAAAAACAATGATGAAAACTCGCCGCCGGATCATTCTTTAAATACCGGGGCCGGGCGGCCTTTAGAATATTTATATATCAGAAAGAACGCGAAAGATTGACCACTGTCTTTATTTCGCTGTTCGGGATATAACAGATCTTCTTTTCGTTCGGCTCATAAAGGATCGTTCTGCGCAAATTGATCTCTTTAACCTCCCCCGCCTTGCCGGCCGCCTCGATCCTCTCGCCAACCCGATACTGGTCCTCCATCAATATCACTATGCCGGCCAGATAATCCTGGATCAGATTTTTAGCGCCCATGCTTATAGCTAAACCGACTATTCCCAAGCTCGCCAAAAGCGGGACGATGTTTATTTCAAATTCCGGCAGGATCATCAAGATCGCCAATATCCAGACCAAAATATCGAAAAAAGACTTGAAAACGCCAGTCAGCGTGGCTACCCTCTCCATCGGAAGCCTCCTTTGAATGGCTCCTTCCTTGCCAACAAATATTTTTATGACCCTGGAAATAAAAGCGTTTCCGAACTTAACCACAACCAAGGCAATGGCCAGGATAGATATTGCTTTCAAAATTGAAAAAATAACCTCTGGTGTGGTCATATAATTGATAATATTGTTTTTTATCGCGTCGAAAATTTGTCCGGGAAACATAAAAATGAGGTTTTGACCCCTTCTCTCCGTGAGTTAAGACTGAAAAAGAGAATTTTTTACCTCGCTTCCTACTCTTTCTTGAGTATTACGTATCAAAAGTATACAATATTTTGCCTAATTACGCAAGAGGGGCCATCCCCCTTCTTTTTCCAACAGCTCTCGCTTTTTCTCTGCTCCCCTGTTATATCCCCCCGGTTTTCCGTCAGATCTGACGACCCTATGGCAAGGGATGTCCGGATCATAATTCTTGTTCAAAATATTCCCTACGGCCCTATAAGCGCGAAGGGAACCGGCTGATCCGGAGACCTCTTTATATGTCAAAGTTTTCCCGGCCGGTATGCCGGCCACAACTTTATATACTCTTTCTCTGAAATTTTCTTTCATGACAACGTCCTGTCGCCGGATCGTCACTCCTCCACTATTACAGTACCCTTCATGGAAGGATTACTGCCGCAATGATATTCAAATGTACCCACTTCGCTAAAGATCATCTCCGCCGTACCGTTGGCAGGAATCCTGGAAACATTAAAATAATCGGACCTGATGGAGCGCGTGGCAACGTCCCTATTGACCCAAATCGCGGAACCGTCCTTCTTTACCGTAATGGTGGCAGGGTCAAAGGCTCCATCTTTTATGGTAACAACGGGCTTCCCCTGGTTTTGAGGGCGGTCGAAAAATGGCACCGGTTTTTCTTCCGAACCGGCCGATTGCGCCTGCTCGCTCAAATTCATCTGGCCGAACATTATCTTTTTTCCGAAAAGAAGAAAAGACAAGAGGATCAATCCGATAACTAGGGCCGTTATTATGATCAAATTTTTTTTCTCCATTTTTTTCTAAATATTTATTTTTTAATTTCTTTTTTATGCTCAAGATAAGAATAAATTATTAAATAAAAAGAGACAAACGTTATCGGAAGGATCGTGAACCAAAAAGCCAGCGGGCCGAAGAACAGCCCAGCCAGCGATATCAAGGCCGAAGCTTTAAAAAGCTTGCCCCCAAGCTTATGGGTCTTATCCCAAACAGCCTCGCTGCTCATTGTCCATGGGGTCCTGATGCCGATGAACCAATTCATTTTTGCTTTCTCGACAAGTATCCCGCTCCAATAAAAAAGCGCTGAAAGGGCCGGGATCAGGAAATAGACCATATCGAACCGATGTCCCAAATTCCACTCTATGGTAAGCAGATAGATATAGAACAAAAATAAAATTATGGCTGAGATGAAAGAGTTATAATAGTTTCTAAACTTTTCAATGTTAGCCTTCATCGGATCGATCTTGGGGAGAACGATAAAAAGAAACGACATTACCAGCGAAAGGATAGGCATCAAAAATACGCCCCAAAATTTAGGCATATAACCGTTCACTTCCCCATTCTCGTTCCAATGGCTCGCAACCATCTCCGGCATTTGAGGATATGCCCAAAAACCGACCGCGAATGAGGCCAAGATCGTTGCTATTATTATGGCCTTGCTTTTATCCATTTTTTGAAGCCGCTTTTAAAATTTACTGCCGCAATATAAGGATAACCCAAAGACTTTCAAAAAACAATTAGGTTCCAAGCTTTTTATTCTGCAATTCCCTCAAAACGCCGCCGGCTGTCCCGGCCAGATTTTTCGGGTTGGCTTGGTCCTTAAATTTTCTATGGCCTCGTCAAAAACTCTGGCCATTTTCGATGATCACTCGGCCGGATTAACTTGGAATATTTCGGCGGACAAGATCTTCACGGGATTGACCGGGACCGAACGTTCATTGCCATATTCGTTAAGTTTGGTTTCCGCTTCAGCGATCTTATCGACCGCCTCCATCCCCTCGATCACCTTGCCGAAAATAATATAGTTCGGCGGAAGCGGATAATTGCTATGCATTATAAAAAACTGGCTGCCGTTGCTGTCGGGGGTCATAGGTCTGGCCATGGCGACGATCCCCCGGTCGTATTTTCCGGTAAAAGGCTCATCGATGAATTTATATCCCGGCCCGCCAGTGCCTGTTCCGGTCGGATCTCCTCCCTGGATCATAAATCCCTTCAGTACCCGATGAAAAATCGTATTATCGTAAAAACCCTTGCGCGCCAAATATATAAAACTGTTTACCGTGATCGGGGTCGTGCTGGCATTGAGCTGTATTTTTATTTCCCCCTCGGAGGTTTTTAACAGCGCGACGTAATCCGCTGTTTTGTCTATTTGCATCACCGGCCCTTCGCTGGCGGTTATCTCGTTATTAACTTTAGCGTCTAATTTTATTTCCATTGGTTGTTGATCATCTTTATTTTGATTATCTTCCGCCGGCTGGTTTTCCGCCTCTTGGCTGGAAGTCGGATTTTGCGTCTGCGTTTGTGTTTGCGCTTGCTGTTCTTGTCCCGCCCTGTCTTCTCCCTTAGGCCAGGCGAGTAAAACTCCTCCAACGGCCAGGACCAGGATCAAAGCGGATATCAAATAAATATTTTTATTCATAAATATTGGATAATTTTTTATTATTTTATTTTTTTTGAAAGTTCCTCCACATCTGGCTGGGCCTGGGCTTGGTATCTCCTACGTACTTGCTTCCCATTTTTTGAGAATAAGATCTCTCGCATTGGCAAGAGAGGGTCTCAAAAGCCATCTGGGCGATGGGCATCCTGTAATAGAGCAGGATCGGCAGGTTTGCCGTATTGTGCAACTCCAAGGTCATCTTCAAACAATTGCCCGGGTCGAGAAAACCGGCCGTGACATGGATCAGCAATCCCATCCGGCCGACCGAGCTTTTCCCCTCAAGCCTGCCCACCATTTTGTCGGAAACACCGGTAGTCTCGTAGATCATCCCTAAGGCGAACTCTCCAGGCTGAAGCACAAAAGGCTTTTCCTCATCGATCACGACCTCATCCATCATCTGTTCCATCGGAAGCTTCGGATCGATGACGTAATTTTGGTTGGTATCGTAAACCAGAAAATGTTTGTCCAAATGGAGGTCCACCGAAGCGGGCTGCAAACACTGCTCGTCAAAAGGGTCTATCTTTATCTCTCCCCCGATGATCGCCTTCCTGATATCTTTATCTGATAGGATCATAAATTAAATTTTACGAATTAGGATCGGCAACTTTGCCCATGAATAAAATATTCCCGCTTTCATTGTCCTGGATCAAAAATATGAAAGGATGGTCCGCCTTGAACGCAAGGGGTTCTTCCTCTATCGGCATGGCTGTGACCGCCATGGCGACGCCGGTCGCGGCCGCCGCTTCCGTTCCCTCTTCGTTCACTTCGATGAACGCCTTATGAACGGCCTGGCTGATAAAGAGATCTTTCGTGCCGTCCATCCCCGAAAAATCGGCCAGCCCTGGCTCAAAAGCCTCCAAAATCCCCATTTTTTTCAGGCTATCGTTCAGGGAATAGCCCTTGTCGAATTTAAATTTAGGGATGGAAACCGATACCTCTTTGCTTGTTAATTTGCCTTTTAATTCGGCTATCTTCTTGGCGGAAAGCGACGACTCAAAAGATTTCGTTGATCCTTTGGCCGGCAAAAAGACCAGCATCGATAATTTTTCTCCCTGATAAGGCATTTCCAAAACTTTCACTCCGTTGCTTTCAGCATATTTGAAATCGTCTTTTTTGTTCATTGTCGGAACGCTTGCCGTACTGCCGGAATCAAGATAAAAATCCTGATCTTTCGTGGCCTTCTCCTCGAACGCCGAGCCCCACGATCCTTTAAAATAAATAGCGTTCGCAAGGACAAGGCGCGTCATATCATTAAGGGACCCTTCAGCGAAAAGATCTTTGATCTTATCGTTCGTCTTGTTCTCGACCCATTTGTTTATTTCCCGGCGGACATTTTCCGCCGATCCCTTAAAATCCACGTTGTTGGCCTCGGCTCCATAAAAGTTCTTCAAAACATCCACATAGCCGTCCAGAAAGGAATAATCTTTTTGGGCCCATAGAGAATTAGCCGTCCGGAGATCGTACTTATTGTTCTCGCCGTTCAGCTGATTGAAGATGGAAGCGAAAGACGCTCTGCGCTCAATGGAGCTATCCGAAAAGCCGAAGGCCGATCTTATCTCTTCCGCCGTCTTGCCGGCAGCCCCCTCATAGACCATCCCGAACGCGGACGAGATGCTGTAAGGAGAGAAAAAAACGTTTCCTTCGTCTTTTATCTTCGAATAAAAGGCTGCCGCGAATTCATTGTTGGCATCGGCCGCTTTTTTTGTCGCTTCCGGAGTGGCTCCCTCTTCGTTAAGAACCGTCGGGACGCCCTCAATGGTGGATTCGCTGCTGGACGCCACAGGAGCCGGGATCTCCGGCAAAGGCTCCGGGACAGGTTCCGGATTTTGCTGGCCGGAAATAAAAAGGAACCCGGCGGCGGACGCCAGTGCCATGAAAATTATTCCCGTTGATATTAAAAATCTTTTCTCCATGACCATTTGCTAAAGGATTAATTTATTATTTTTTACCCTGTTCAAAACGGCTGCAAAGCATGGCATTGCAACAAACCGTTAAAGGATGTTCTATTTTTCAGCTTCTCCGTCTTTTTTCCACGGCTCCTTTCTTGGCGCCCACATCGGGACGTTCTTTTTATAATCGCGGTATTTTTCTCCAAACCTCTCTTCAAGAGCAGGCTCTTCGATGAATTTAAAATAAAAACTGTTCAATATAAAAAAGAAAAACGACCAGACCAGTATCTCCGCCGATCCAAAGATCATCGCCTCTCCGGCCAAGACCAGGGTCGCCCCGCCGATCATCGGATTCCTGACATAGGCGTACAAACCGGAAGTCACTAAATTCAAGGTCGGATCCCAGGGAGCGATCGTTCCTTCCCCTATTTTATGCAAAGCATTCGTCGTGACGGCCAGTATGGCCAAACCGGCCAGACAAAGGACCGATCCGAGAAAAATATCGAAAAAAAAGACCTCAAACCTCATTGTCCGAAAATTGAACAATAGAAAAGCGGGTATGGCGATCAAGGCCAAAAAAGGAAGGATCAAGGCTTGAGATTGTTTGCTGTTCATACTGTGATTTTAACACCAATTCCGCCGTATTGGAATAAACAAGTTAAAAAACGGACTCCTCTTCCTGCCGTAAATATCCGGACAGCTCGCTTATATTCGAAATAACTGCTTTCGCTCCGGCGCTCAAAAGATCTTCAGCCGGAATAGTATTGGTTATCCCTATGCCGAAAATGCCGTTGCGCGAAGCGATCTGCATATCGGTCGTCCCGTCGCCGATAAAGATCGCCTGCCGGCAAAAATCGGCCAGATCCAATGAAAAATTACCGGCAAAAATTTTAATATGCTCGTCCCCTTTCAATACCTGGTCGGATCCCAAATAAAAATCATAGGGCAACCCATGCTCCTTGAACGATCTGCCGATCTCGTCCGTGTTCGATCCGCTGCTGGCCATAATGAACAATCCTTGGCTCTTCATTTCTTCTAGGGTTTCTTTTACTCCCGGAAAAAGGTTCGTTTTATTGCCCGCGCTGATAGCCCAAAATTCCTTCAGCATCCTTTCCATCTGGCCGTCGCCGATATCAAAGCCGGACCGGTTCAATATCCCTTTTATTTGAATTCCGACCGGAGTGCCAAGGCTTCCGTAAAAATAGGAGCGGATAGCTTCTTTGGAAAAACCGAACGGTTTCAATACTTCGGTTATAGCAGATAAATAGACCGGCATCCTGTCGAAGATCACGCCGTCGACATCAGTAATAAGATATTTGAAATTCATATATTCATCCCTTATGGAATCCGAGATCGGCCGGGTTGCTTCCTCCCGAAACCCGTTTTACTTTTCCGCCCGCCTTCTCGAACACCTCTCTTAATTTCGAAACTTCCCTGGCCAGCTTGACCGTCTCTTCGCTGACCCCCTTTTTGACCATCCACTTCGACCAATAATCGATCACCAATTTGCTGTCGCCGAATATCTTTTTCACTCCCTCTTTTTCCGCTATCTGCAAGGCATATTTGCAGGCCAGCAATTCTCCGTAATTATTGGTCGCTCCCTGCGGAGCATACTGCCTGCCCTCGCGGTTAAGCGCTTCCGGGGGCAAGATCTTTTTAAGCAACGCTCTCCCCTTCTCGTCGGTAACGCTGGCCTCCACGCCGTTGCCCGGGCCGGTACCGGCGTCAAAATATATCCCCTCCTCGGCGGCTATATGCTTAATGCTGTAATCCGCCCCCGCTTCCAGCCATTTTTCCGCCGCTTCGTAGTTCTCGAACCCCTTGAACCGGGCTTCGGGCCGGCCGGAAACGATCGCTTGGCACTCCGGCCAAGTTTCGGTTATCCCCTTCTTCTCTCCGACCAGATAAGCGTAAACTTTTCTTTTCGCCATAAGTGCTTCTGGAATTAAAAAATAACAAACCAATTATACCCTGTCTCCCTGTTTTGAAAAAGAAGGACGGTTGTCCGCCCTTCTTTTCTCTGATCATTTTTGGCTAAGCGCCTTTTCCCGGAAATTGGTCCTTGATCTCTTTTACGAATTCCTCCTTTCCGATCTCGCGGGTGTCGCGCGACCCCCTGTCCCTGACGCTCAGCTTACCCGATTCTATTTCCTTATCACCGATCACTAAAACGTAAGGAGATTTTTCGGCAACCGCCTTTCTTATTTTGTTCCCTACTGTCTCGTTGGAATCATCCAGTTCGACCCTTACGTCCTGGCGCATCAATTCTTCGGCCAGCTTGCGGGCGTACTCTCCGTGCTTTTCACTGACAGGCAATATTTTGGCCTGCACCGGCGACAGCCAAACCGGGAACGCTCCGGCGTATTGCTCGATCAAAAACGCCATCGTCCTTTCAATGCAACCGATCGAAGAACGGTGAATGACCATCGGCCTTTGGGCCTTTCCCTCTTGGTCGATATAGGTCATATCGAAACTGTTAGGCATTGAGAAGTCTATTTGAACGGTAAACGCCGTGTCCTCTTTCCCGTTCACGTTCCTCAACTGGACATCCAGCTTCGGACCATAGAACGCCGCTTCGTTCTCCGCCTCGATATATTCCAGCTTCATCGAGTCGATGATCTTCTTCATCGACGCCTCTGTTTTTTCCCAAGCAGCGGGATCATT
The DNA here is from genome assembly GCA_041657565.1 of Minisyncoccota bacterium. Classification (GTDB taxonomy): domain Bacteria; phylum Patescibacteriota; class Minisyncoccia; order Minisyncoccales; family JAQTVQ01; genus CAIMDX01. Next base: position 10,934 of record JBBABQ010000015.1, read on the forward strand.
CACGTATTTGCCTTCTTTGTTGGCCGGATCCCATTTGGAAAACCTATACCAATAATCTTTGATGCCCAAAGTTTTCATTACGTATTGGATCAGATCTATCACTCGCGCGAATTCTTCTTCGACTTGATCGGGACGGCAAACGATATGCGCGTCCACCAAAGAGAAGCTCATTACCCTAATCAATCCGCTTAATTCTCCGGATTGCTCTTTGCGGTAAAGTTTGGCGATCTCGGCATAGCGGATCGGCAGTTCCCGGTAACTGTGCGGCCGGGAATTATAGATCATGAACTGGTGCGGGCAGCACATCGGCCTTAACACATAGTCCTCTCCGTCCACGGTGATCGGCGGATACATATTTTCCTTATAGTGGTCCCAATGGCCGGATTTTTTATAAAGATCGACCTTTGCCAGGTCGGGCGTATAAGTGCGGGAATATCCGCGCCTGGTCTCCTCGTCGACAATGAACCTCTCCAGTATTTGGCGGATGATTGATCCTTTCGGCGTCAACAAAGGCAACCCTTTTCCCACTAGGTCGGAAGTGACAAACAGGTCAAGCTCCTTCCCCAGTTTGCGGTGGTCTCTTTTTTCAGCTTCCTCCTGCTGCTTCAAATACTCCTCCAACTCCTTCTTGTTCGCGAAAGCCGCCGCGTAAATGCGCGTCAGCATCGCGTTCTTTTCGCTCCCCTTCCAATAAGCGCCTGCTATCTTGGTAAGCTTAAAAGCGTCCGCCGGAAGTTCTTTGGCCGATACGACATGCGGCCCTTTGCACAGGTCAACAAATTCGCCGGTGCGATAAATGGAAACTTTTTCCTCTCCCCCCGCCTTAAGATCGGCAACGATCTCAAGTTTATATTTTTGGCCGTTAAAAACTTTTTCCGCTTGGCCGATCTGGATATCTTCCCTTTCAAAACTTGCGCCGCTGGCCAATATCTCGCGCATCTTATTTTCGATCGCCGCCAGATCTTCGGGCACGATCTTTCTCCCCTCCGGCAGATCAAAGTCGTAATAAAAGCCGTTATCTATCGCCGGACCCATGCCGAATTTAACGCCCGGATAAAGATCCTGCACCGCCGCCGCCATAACGTGCGCCAGCGAATGTCTTATATTCTCGATTGGTTGTTTTTCCATAATTTTAGAAAGTTAATTGTTAATAAATTTTATAATTTTAATTTGACCTAATAAAAAATCCTCGCCCCAATGTTAAACTCTCTTTAACACTAGGGCGAGGATCTCCCGCGGTTCCACCCAGCTTCCCGCTAAAAAAGCGGGCTCTCGAATGATCGCGGATCGTTTGGGTTTTTAGGCTTCCGCCGATAGGCGGATCCGCGGTTGGTAGCCGCGGCGATCGCTTTCCACGATTGATATTTAATTTGTGAATTAATACTAAAACAACCGCTCTTTTTTGTCAAAACCCGCTTCTCTCACCGACAAAATGAAGAGCCTACTGTTTTATGACGAAACTGTCCGAATAAACGGTCCTGTAATCTAAAAGTTTATAAGGATCTTCTTTATCTTTTCCGAAACCGTAAACAAAAGTAAGCCTATACTGGCCGCTTTCAATATTTTTAACCGTTCTTGGTTTGTCCGGAGCCTCCTCGCTGTCGGGACAAAGCTCCTGATCCCATTGGCGGGTAATACCCGATCCTGCCGCCAATTCGACCGGTTCCATCCTTTCATAAAATACGACGTAACAATCGTCGCCGATATTCTCTTCTCTGGCTGTTTGGAACCATTCGTGATCGGTCCATTCTCCATCTTTAAAATATTCGATACCCCAAATCCTATCCCCGTCTCCATAATATAGGACGGGATCGCCCAAGCCATTGTTTATACCTATGTTTATGGTCTCTCCCTCGTCATATTCTTTTTTATCAACAGAGATCGTCACGGCAGGATCTGTTTTTCCAAGATCATTTTGCCCAGTGGAGGTCGCCGCGCCGGAACCGTTCAGATCTTCAGGCGCCGGAGGAACGATCTCCTTTGATCCCGGCGTATAAAAAAACAGCCCTATCGCCGCGATCGCGGCAACCGACAAAATAACGATGATGTATCTTTTGCTGTTGGACATAAAAAATATAAATTTTATTGATCTGGCGGTTTATTATCAACTTTGAAGTTCTTTGAAAAGTTCCAAAAATGTCGCCGCGCTCCAGGCTTGGCAAAGGCACCCTCCCGGCGCGAACCGTCCGGCAGAGCTCAGCTCGCTCGGCCTTCCGACCATGCCGCGCCACAGAATATCAGATGAGCTGGCTTTAAAAATTTTCAATATATAAAAAGCGAAATGGACCGGATCGATCCTTTGCATGGCTATAGCCGCGATATTGTTCAAATAGAACCAGCTGTCCCCGTTGTGATAACTGGCCGGGTCCTCTCCTGTATGCTCGGACAAAAAGGCGGGGTCGTTTTTATCTATGCTGGACATCCCTCCCCAATCGCACCAAAGGCGGGGCAAAATATTATTAAAGCATTTTTTCCACTCCTCCCGGGACAAAAGATCCGGATAAAGATAGGCGGCTAAAAATATATTCGGCCGGACGGTAAGGTCGACTTTTTTTGTTTCCGGATCAAAGCCGTCCGCGAGGATCTCTCCGTTCCAAAAAACCCTCCTGGCCTCCCCGGCTAATTTTTTTTCCAGATTTTTAAAATATTCTTTCTGGGCCGGCAGCCTGGCCAAGCCGGACGCAAATCTAAAGACCGCGGCATAAAGAGCTTGTATCTCCAGTCTGGCCCCGGAACGGTCAAGGCTGTCCATCCAGGTTCCCTTCGGACCGTTGATAAAAAAATTGCTTTTATCGAATTCCTTGGCCAGAGAACAAGCAGCTTCTTCCAATATCTCTCCCATTTTCCTTCTGTCCGCATCGGCGTATCTTTTTTTCGATGCCTCCTCTCCCAAACGGAAAAGCAGCCAGCCGATCGCGTCAGCCGAGCCGGATCTCCAATTCGATCTTCTTGCATCGGCGATCCTCGTATTCAGGATCTCTTTAGCTTCTTTCTCGCCGCACTCGGCCAGAGATCTCAAGCATACTGATTCATCCCTGAGCCAAAACTGAAAAAACCAAGGAAGCCCGGCAAAAAGTCCGACCGCGGAATTCCCTTCTTTTTTTGAAACCAACAGCGACCGCAATGAATTCGCAGCGCAATAAAATAAAGGGGCCGACTCGGCGCAAAATAATCCCCGGCGTTCCTCTTGGCGCATCGATAAAATTTTTAAAAAAAACTCTTCATCCTCTTTTCTTTTCTCTCTTTTCAAATCATCAAGATTATTAAAAACAAATTCGGCCTCTTTGATAGCTTCTCCCTTTTTCTCGGACACCGAAAAGACCATCTTTTTCGCCTTTACGCGCAGGGCTTTAAAAACATACAAGCTGGAAGGATAAGAGTTCCGATCGCGATCATAGCCGTACCCCCTTTTTATCCATTCGTTCGGCCTCTCCATATCCTTCCCGTCCGTTCTTATCGCTAAAAATATTTTCGGAACGGCCATCCCGGGCTGGCTATAGCTGATGACCGTCGCATCCTTTTCTTTCGATATCTTATAGCAGCGGCCGTTATCGCTGTAATTATTAAACTCCCTTACGTCCAAGGACAATTCCAGCTCCGCTTTCTTATCGACCTCGTACGCAAAAGAATTGAGGCCGGATGGAAGGAAAAAACTTTCCCGGTATTCCCCTTTTTTCCTCTCGACCGACCAAAAATTATTTTCTATTTCTTCCGGCTCTTCCGGAGCGCCGATTATCCTGATATCGTCTATCGCCTTAAAGATGGTCGATCCGATCGATCCGAGAAAATTGAAAAACCATCCCTGATACCTGCTGGATGGTTTTTCCGAAAGCCAAAGATATCCGCCTATGCCGTTAGTTAGGAGAAACCCTGTGCCCTCTCCGCCAATATTCTCTTTTTCTATCCGGGATCCATTTTCTTGGCAATGGATGATCTTCATTTCCCAAGCGCTTTATTGTGGGCAATGATATAATTTTCGACCAGATTGCCCCAATCGCAATAATTAACAAGCTCTTTGGCGTTGATCTTGTTCTGTACGCGGTCTTTTAAGGATAATTTTGCGTAATCGTACAGTATGTCCGAAAGCTGGCCGACAACCTCGCTTTCTTTTTTCGCGAAATTGTTAACGACGAATATTCCCGGAAAGTTTTCGTCTTTTGGGGTCTGGGCTATAAACCTTCCCACTCCGCTCAGATCGCTCGATACCGAAGGAACGGCCTCGACCGCCGATTCCAGGGCGGTATATCCCCAAGGCTCGTAATAGGAAGGGAATATCCCCAAATGGCACCCCTGAACGGCTCCCTGCGGACCAAGGTTCAAAAGCTTGTCGTTCTCGGTCAGATAGACCGGATAAAAAACCACTTTCACCCTGTCATCCTCTTTGTTGTCCAATCCGGCCTTATGGAAAGCCGCGATTATGGGATCGTTCTGATCGACTATCTCGTGAGTGGAAAGAGAAGGCAGTCCTCCCGGCCTTTTCACTTTTTTCAATTTTCTTTGCAGCGTCAAATGGCTTCCCCCTTCGAAAACATCCGTTTCTTTCAGCTGATGGACGGAAAACAAGGAATACATGAAATTGTCCGCAAGGTCGTCCGAATCTTCCTGGACGAACTGCTTGACCTCAAAATAATTGCTCCTGTTCTCCAAAATTTCCTGTTTGATCTCTTTGACGTAAGCAGGAACCCAAAAGAAAGTGACGACCGTCTTTTTGCTTTTTTCTTTTTTGAGCTTGTCGTTCAAAATTCCAAGCGATTCGATCATAGCGTCTATGCCTTTGGCATGGAATTCATAGCGGGACATTATGAAATAGAACAGCGTCTCCTTTAGGTCAAAAGTATAATAAGGAAAGAA
>JBBABQ010000016.1:0-15216 GCA_041657565.1 Minisyncoccota bacterium
AGGGAAAAGGCAAAGTTTGTACGAAAAGAATTTGGAAGATTTTTCGAAAAGAGTTTTTCAGATAGTCATCGGAACGGTCATCCTTCTTTTTTCCGTTAATTTTTTTCTGCACGGGACCGGCAACTCGGCTGAATTCGCCGTATTCTGCATAGCGCTTTTCGTGGGAATAATACCTGAGGCGCTTCCCGTGGTTACGATCTTTGCCCTTTCCGAGGGAGCGTTGAAGCTTGCGAAGCATAAGGTCGTCGTGAAGCGGCTGTCCGCGATAGAGAATCTCGGCAATATAGACATCCTTTGTACGGACAAGACCGGCACGATAACAGAGAATAAGCTTTCTTTGGAAAGAGTGGAATCGAGCGATAAGGATAAATGTTCGCTTTACGGTCTTTTGGCTTCGGCTTTTGCCGATGAAGATATCGAGTCGGCCAAGGATCCTTTTGATACGGCTCTGTTCCGCGGAGCGCCAGAGAACATCAGATCTTCTTCGAAAGATTTTAGGACGATCTCGGAAAGATCTTTTAGTCCGGAGAGGGGAAGCAACAGCGTTCTGGCCGAATCTTCAGGAAAAGAAAAGGTTTTGATATTGAGAGGGGCTTGTGAAAAAGTGATCTCGAGATGTTCTATTTTTCCCGGCGGCGAAACAAAAGAGAGTTTGCTGGACCGCGTTGCGGAAGAAGGCCGCAAGGGCCGCAGGGTCTTGGCGATCGCCGCTAAAAAAATAGAAAGAGACAGCTACTCGGAGAAAGACGAAACAGGCCTGGAATTTTTAGGATATTTCGTTTTCTCCGATCCTTTGAAAAAAACAGCCAAAGCGGCGATAGAATCCGCGCGTTCGGCCGGAGTGCAGGTTAAGATCCTTACGGGCGACAGCCGGGAGGTTGCAGAAGCGGTCGGCCGCGAGACAGGCCTTCTCAAAAACGGAGAGCGGGCGGCCACCGGGGAGGAAATAGAAGCCCTTCCTCCAGAAGAAGCCGTGCGGAAATGCGAAGCTTGCCATGTTTTTGCGCGCGTCCTGCCGGGCACCAAATACAAGATAATCAAATATTTGCAGCAAGGCCACGAGGTGGGATTTTTGGGCGAGGGCATCAACGACGTCCCATCCCTAAAAGCTGCCGATGCGGCGATCGCGGTGCAAAGCGCGGCCGATATTTCCAAAGACGCGGCCGATATAGTTTTGCTCAGCAACGATCTGAAAACGGCCATCGAAGGCGTCAGGCGAGGCAGGAATGTTTTTGCCAATATCCAGAAATATATAAAATGCACGCTGGCCAGCAATTTCGGCAACTGTTATTCTATGGCGATAATTTCCTTGATGATACCCTATCTCCCGATCCTGCCGATACAAATACTGCTTTTGAACTTGCTGACCGATTTTCCGCTCATTGCCATAGTCTTCGACTCGGTCGATCAGGATGAATTGAGGCAGCCGAAAAATTATCAGCTCAGCAAGACCATCAAACTCATAGTGATCCTTGGCCTTATAAGTTCGATGTTCGATTTTATATTTTTCGGATTGTTCAGGGGAGCGGGAGAAGCGGGGCTGCAAACCCTTTGGTTCACCGCCAGCGCTTTAACGGAATGCTCCCTTATTTTTTCGATAAGAACAAGCCATCCGTTTTGGAAAGCAAAACGGCCGGCAACAAGCCTTTTGCTCTTGGGGATATTAACGGCAGGCCTAGCGATATTTCTGCCTTTCACCGGATTCGGCCAAACTTTCTTCGGGTTCAAAGCTCCGCAGCCGTCTTCGGTGGCCTTGATAATATTATTGGTTTCCATTTATTTCGCCTTGAGCGAGTCTGCGAAGAATATTTATTATTGGCGTTTAAAGAAACGCTGCGGCTAAAAAATTTCCAAGGGGATGATCGCGCCATAAAATATTCCGGATTGGCGGCCGCCCCGCCGATTGACCTTTCTGCTTTACTTTGATAAAGTAAAGCAATATGAACAGCAGAGATGGAATAACAGAGATCTTGGGTCCGGAAAGCGGTCCGCAAAGCATTATCCTTGCCGGCACTCACGGCGATGAAGCGTGCGGCATCGCGGCTTTGGAAAAAATACTGCCTTCTTTGAAGATAAAAAGAGGCCGGGTATTTTTGGGGTACGGAAATCCCAGGGCCATCGAACGGAACATCCGTTTTACCGAGACCAATTTGAACAGGATGTTCAAGGAGGACGCTTTGCTTTCAGAAAAAGAAAAAAAGTCCTACGAATACGGAAGATCGCGTTTTTTGATGGGATATCTGGACCGGTCCGGGGCTTTGCTCGATCTGCACGCGAGTTTCGTGCCGAAAAGCAGGGCCTTTATTATTTGTAATGACAACGCCCGGGAGACCGTGAAATATCTTTCCCCGGACACAGTGCTTTCCGGTTTGGACGACATAGAACCGGGAGGAACGGATTGCTATATGAACAGGAGCGGGAAGATGGGAATATGCGTTGAATGCGGCTATCTTGGCGACGGTTCTTCCGTTGATCGGGCCGAAGAGGCCGTGATCGGATTCTTGGCGGCGCGCGGCCACATCGAAGCGGATGCAAAGATCTATCCCAGCAAGTCGCATATAAAAGCCTATAAATTATATATTACCAAGACCGACAGTTTCGTCCTGTCAAAAAATTTCGAGGATTTTGAAACTATCTTAAAGGGTGGATCGATCGGCATGGACGGAAAGGAAGAAGTGAAAGCCGTTAAAGACAGTATTATCCTTTTTGCCCGCGATAGAAAAGCGAAAGGAGAAGAGGCCTTCGTGCTTGGGGAGCGTATAAAGTAGCGGAGCATCACTGCTCTAAATAAAAAAAGCCCCGTGCAATGTCAGCGCGGGGTTTTTGAATTCAAGAGATCGAGCGTCATGATCGTCCGGCCCCTTGATATGTCCAGTATGGGAGATCCTCCCATTTTTTTGATGATGCAAAACATTCTTGATCCGGCCATTGTCCTGAGAAGCATCCGGTTTTGCCTCCGGCCTGAAGATATCCGGCCGATAAGTTTTTTCCCCACGCCTCTGCCTTGGCGATCGGGAATTACCGCCGTCTCGTCGAGGTAGAAGTAAGTTCCGCTTGTCAGGCTGTGCAGTCCCGGCGCTTCAAGATGAGCGTCTATCTGTTCGTCCGCCTCCATCTCGTATCCCCAGGCAAAGCCGATGATCTCTTTGCCTTCGAACGCCGCCAAGCAGACCGATCCGGGTTTCGCCATTTCGCGGCGAAGATCGGAGACGATCCGCTCTGTCGGCCAGCATTCGGAGAGAAGAACCTTTTTCCCGCGGTTGGCGCAGTCCGGGCAGTGCCTGCCGGAAAAGGCCAGAGGGAAGAAGCTTCCGCACGCATCGCATTTCCATCCTTCGTTCCATGGTTCGCCTCCGAAAGTTTTTTTATAGGCGGAGGCGATATTCTTCGAGTGGTCCGGTCCGGCCGGATCGATCTTCTCTATCATCATTTTTATCACTCCTTTTTTGAAAGAACTATTTGCGAATTTTTCCGTCATGAGCGGAAAAATAAAAACCCTCCGATCAAGGAGGGGGATAGCTTCATACCGGGTTTGACCGCGCATCAAACCAACCCTCTCTTTGATCGGGCGGGTTTATGATGATGCAGTCTGGCGATAATGGTTTTGTAGCCTTTTTCTTTACCGTTGAGCCATTTCGAAACGCGGGCGACGGTGGCCGAGCTCAAACCGGTCTCTTTTTCGATGGCGGAATAAGGATCCTTTTCAAGAAGCATCTCGGCGGCTTTCAGCCGGTTGGCGAATTCTTTTATTTCTTTTTCCGTCATAAGATCGCGCAAAAAACATTTTGCTTCCTTCGCGCTATCGATCGCCAAGACCGCCTCGATCAGCCTTTTGTTTTTTTCTTCTCTCCATTCCATGCCCGAACTTTACCAAAATAAAGCTCTTTGGTCAAGTAAAGCAGGATCATAATTTTTCTTGACAATTCGGCCCGTTATTCGTATCGTATTAGGGAGATATGAGCTTCCCTATCCGGAGAAAAAACATGTCGAAAATATTCATAGAAAGATCGGCCGGCCCAGCTTTTTAGCTGTGTTTTTATATGGGGCCGCCGCCGTTCTTTTTGGCAGAGGCCGGGATAGGAAATAATCAAATTAACAAAAATAAAAATATGTATTGTTCCCAGTGCGGAGAAAAAAATAACGAAGAAGCTACATTTTGCGCCAAATGCGGCGGAAAGGTAAATGCCGGAGCGGGAGTCCCGAGCAAAGAAATAGCTAAAGACGCCGTAAAGGAAATAATAAAAGAGGAGGTCGGAGGTTTTTTCAGCAAAAAAACCGTTGACAGCCTTCAAACCTCTTGGAAGAAATTCAGCATAGACGAAAAGATAATAGCGGTCGGAGCCGCGGCAGTCCTTATGGGATTTTTCCTTCCTTGGGTAAAAACATCTTTTTCTCTGGAGAATGTGAACGGGATCGAGATGGCGCAAGAGACGACAAAATGGTTTTACGCCTTTCTTGTTTTGGCTTTTGCCTCTCTGGCGATGCTTTTTTTGGGAAGGAACAAGACCGCTGTCAGAAAAGCCCTTTCTTTCCAATCACAGACGATCATAGGGACTTTTATCGCTTCGATGGGATTGCTTACCGTTTTTACGGTCGAGGACTCAATTTATTTCCAGGGGGAGATCGGCGCGGGCTGGTGGATGATAACGTTCGGCGGGATAGCTATCTTGACCGGAGCGTTAAGAGCTCAAAAATATTTTTTACGCAATATAACAAATAATAAATAAATTCTATTGTTATGAATTGTCCTAAGTGCGGAAAACAAAATGCCGACGGGGCGAAATTTTGCATCAAATGCGGATCGTCCTTGGAGGGGCCCGCGTCCAATGCGGACGCTTCTCCCGCTTTGGCCGCCGTCCCCGAAGAGCAGTCGATCCTTAAGAACAAGATATTTCTCGTCGCTTTGGCCGTGGTTTTTATAGTCCTCGCGGCGGGAGGAATATCTTCCTCCTCTCAAAGCACCCCTTCCGGGGCCGTCAAAAAAATGATCAAAAGCATAGAGGCGGGAAATTACAGCAGCTATAGAAATTCTTATAGCGCGGAAGGATTGGAAATGGCCAATACCCTTAGCTTCGATCTCAAGGTTTTTCTCGAAGAAAGCAAGAAGAAAGTGGAACAAAAAGAAGGGATAAAAGAGATAGAGATCACTAAAGAAACGATCAAAGGCGACGAAGCGGAAGTTTGCTATAAGATCGAATACGGGAACAAAAGCATAGAAGAGACTTGCGACGATCTTGTGAAAGAAAATGGCGATTGGAAAATTCCATTTTAACCGCCATTGGCCGAAATGGTATATAATGGAAAGCAACCGCCCGCGGCGGTTGCTTTTTAGATAATGGACACCGAACAAAAAATAAAAAATATTTCCCGAAGGATCAAGGCTTGCAAAAGATGCCGGCTTTGGGAAACCAGAAACAGGACCGTCCCCGGCGAGGGCCCGGCAAGGGCGAAGTATATGGTAATCGGACAGGGACCCGGGGCCGAAGAAGACGGGACAGGCCGGCCGTTCATCGGCCGTTCCGGGAAGCTGTTGACGGGATTTTTAGAAAAGGCCGGACTGGCGAGGGAGGATGTTTTTATAACTTCCGTAGTCAAATGCTTCCCGACGCCGCCGGCGAACAGGAAACCGAAAAAGGACGAGCTGTCGGCCTGTTCGCGTTATTTGGAAGAGCAGATAGGATCGATCTCCCCGGAGAAAATAATCCTTGTGGGAGAGGTTTCTTTCAATTCTTTTTTTCCCGGAAAGCGTTTGAAAGAATTTCGCGGGACTTGGATGAAGAACGAAAAATATCCGGGAAAGGAATTTTTTGCCACTTACCATCCTGCGGCCGCCTTGCGGTTTCCCGGGATATGGAAGAAAGTGATCGACAGGGATTTTTTGGAAATAGGAAAAAGAGCGTAATTTTCCGCGCCGATTCTTTACCGCCGCCGAAATTATTGTTAAATTGGATGAAGACGGTCTTAAAAAATTTTTTGAACTTATAAAATGAAAGAGAACAGCGAATCCGAAAAAAAAGAAAAAAAAATAGAACCGGCCGTGCTTCAGGGATTTATGGAGCTGCTTCCGGCCGAGCAGATATTGTTCGACAAAATGCTTAATGCGATACGCCGGACCTATGAGCTTTTCGGTTTTATCCCTCTTGATACCGCCTTAATAGAAAAGGTAGAGGTATTGCTTGCCAAGAGCGGCGGGGAGACCGCGAAACAAGTTTATTATTTGCAAAAAGAGGGGCAGGCTTTGCGCGTCGACCTTACTATTTCTTTGGCGAGATACGTGGCTTCGCATTACGCCGAATTGGCGTTCCCGTTCCGCCGGTACCAGATAGGAAAGGTCTATCGCGGCGAAAGGCCGCAAAAGGGAAGATATCGCGAATTTTACCAATGCGATATCGATATCATCGGCGACGGCCAGCTTAGCTTGATGAACGACGCCGAGATCCCGAGCGTGATCTGCGCTGTTTTTAACAACCTCGGTTTCGGCCCTTTTACGATCAGGATCAATAATCGCAAGATATTGAAAGGATTTTTCAATTCTCTCGGGATAGCCGGAGCGCGCCAAGCCGAAGTTCTGCGGATAGTCGATAAGCTGGAAAAGATAGGACAAGATGCCGCCCGGGATGAATTGGCCGAGTTTGGAATTCCGGCTGAAGACATATCAAAAATATTCGCCTTCATCGGTATCTCCGGAAAGAACCAGGAGATCATCGATCAGCTGAGAAAGACGGGGATAGAAAATGATGATTTTACAGAAGGAGTGAGGGAGCTCGAAGAGGTCTCCGCGGCCGTTCTTCGTTTCGGAGTGCCGCAAGAGAATTTGGCCATAGATCTCAAGATAGCCCGGGGATTGGATTATTATACCGGCACGGTTTACGAAACATTTTTGAACGATCATCCCGATCTGGGCAGCATTTGCTCCGGCGGCAGGTACGACAATCTGGCTGATTCCTATACGAGCAGGAGCCTTCCCGGAGTGGGGATATCGATCGGGTTTACAAGGCTTTTTTCCAAGCTTTTGGAAAAAGGGATCATCAAACCGGAAGGGTCCACTTTGGCTCAAGCGCTTATCATACCGATGGACGGACAGATGGATAAAGCGATCGAAGCTTCGGCGGCCCTCCGCAAAAAAGGGATATCTTCCGCTGTTTATTTTGAGCAGGCCAAAACCGCCAAGGCCTTCAAGTATGCCAATCGTTTGGGAGTTCCCTTCGCGATGATCATCGGAGAGAACGAAGCGAAAGAAGGAAAGGTATCTTTAAAGGATATGGCAAGCGGCGAGCAGGAATTGGTTTCTTTGGAGGAGGCCGCAGAAAAGATAGAAGAAAAAAGCAATAATAAAAAATGAAGATCCCTCCGATCTGCTTTTTTATGATCATCCCGGCTTTGCTGGGATCTTTTTTTGGGATATTTTTATATTTTAAAAACATAAAGGAGCAGCCGGTTCAGGAGGAAGGAAAGATCTTTGGCATGGTGGTACCCCATCATCTTTTGGCCGCCGAACTGATCGACCAGGCTTTTTCGGAATTTAGTTCGGAAGATCCTTCGACGGTTATCTTGCTTTCTCCGAACCATTTTTTGGCTGGCCGCGGCAATGCCATCTCGACTTTGTCCGATTGGAAAACGCCGGACGGGATCTTGGAGCCGGACAAGGAGCTGATACAGGAATTGTCGAAAGAGCGAATTGTGAACATAAGCGGCGGCCCGTTCAAAGAGGAGCATGGCATTTTCAATATAACGCCTTTTATCAAGAAATATTTTCCTTCGGCCCGCGTGGTGCCGATAATAATAAAAGATCATGCTTCTAAAGAAGAATGCGAAAAGATCGCGAAAGCCATTTCATCGAGATCGAACGGAAAAACGCTGGTCATCGCCTCTTTGGATTTTTCGCATTATCTTCCAAACAGGCTTGCCCGATTCCATGACGCGAAAGCCATAGAAGCGTTATCCAATTTAGATCTGGCAAGAGCGGACTTTGTTGATGTTGATTCCCCCAAAACATTGAGGGTTTTTATTAATATAATGAAAGATCAGGGCGCCGGCCGTTTTGAGATGATAGCGAATTCCAATTCGGGAGAGATCGCCGGTTTGGAACTTGCCCAGGAAACGACCAGCTATATAATCGGCTATTTTAAAAAAGGCGAGAAGATCAAAAACGGGAATATAACACTGTCTTTTTTTGGCAGTCTTTCGGCCGCGAACGTTTCTTTGGAGAAGAATCCTTTCGCCGGCAACGAAAGGATCTTTTTGGGGAACGATCTGGCCGTCGCAGACCTCAGGACAGAAGCAGGCTCCAGCACAGTTTTTTTATTAAGAAAAGGGATCAGTTTTTTTGACATTTCTCGCGGAGCAGGACCTGTTTCGGCCGGCGAAGGGATGGAAGGATTTTTGGAAGATAAAAAGATCGGTCATTTCGGCGGGAGCAAGGGGTCTGTCATTGAAGAGGCGAACGGGAAAAAGATAGGTTTGGCCGATCTTGACGGAGCGGACGCTGAAAGTTCTTTGAAGGAGCTGAGAGGCTTGGCCGAAGAAACGGAATTTTTGTTCGTTTACGCGGACCGGGTTTCGTCCGATAACGCCCGTTCGGCCATCGATGCCGGAGCGGATGCGGTTTTTGGGACCGGCGGAGATAAGATCGGGGCGATAGATGTTTATAAAGGCAAACCCATATTCTACGATCTCGGCGGTTTATTTTTAAAAAAAGAAAGCGCAGGGATGTTCGCCGGCGTTTTGATAAGCGAAGAGCATATCGATTATAATATTTTCTTTTTGAAGGAGGCTGGGGATATCTCCTCATTAACCGAAGAGGGGGAAAATGGTACAATTTTAAGAGTATTGATCGGCAGCCCGGATATCCCGGAAAAAATGAAAGAGGATATCCTTATAAGTAAAAAAATAAGAGTAAAAATATAAATATGCCATCAAAAAAAGTTGTTTATCTTACCGCCTCCCTTGCGGTTTTTTTATTGGCGGCGGTCATAAGTTATTTTTGGGTAAGTTCCATTTTCAACGCCGGGAAAAATTCGGCGGAAAACGGAATAATAAACAACGGGACGAGTTCCGCCCAAACGATCAAGGAAAAGGACCCGAACGCTATTGATGAAATTTCTTGGATGGAGCCGGAAAAAATAGAAGACTTCCAGTCGTTCAGCGATGGAGGCTCATCGGAAACCTATAAGGTGGGAGAGATCACCGGCGGATTGTATAAAGGAGGGGAGATGATCTTGTCCATACAGCCGTTTTACATCGGAGCTTCGGTCTTCCATCTTATTAAGAAAGATGGAGATCTTTATTTATTGAGCCGATATTCCGACTATGAACCTTTTTCCGAAGAAACCAGCGTTCAGATCGTTATTGATCCTTACTCTACCGTCCCCGCCTTGGATTTTCCCGAAGAGATCAGCGGTCCGGCAGAAAGGCAGACTTTAAAAAAGACAGATCAGTACCCCACTATTTTTAGCAAGGAAGGGCTTGAAAAAGTTTTTACAAGCGATAAGTTCGGCGATGTTTATACGAATGACGGCGATAAGCCCGAGGAATACAATCTAAGATCGAACGCTTTTTATATCAGGTCGCCGGACAGCTTGGTCCAGACATATTATTATGAGCCGGATTTTCTTGCGGACGGCGTGCCCGATATAACCTGGTCTGGCGGAAAGAAGAATGATGGGATATACGAGTATGAAAAACCTTATGCCCAGTATTATTATGCTTCGTTGCTGGACGATAAGGATATCAGCGAATATTTGGAAGAGACCGGAGAAAGCTCCAAGGGAGACGCCATCTACGAGATAAAAGATCCCGATAACGAAGCTTCCGATGAATTGGCATTCTATGAGGAATATTGCCATGATTTCGATCCGTGCCCCATCTCGTACGATGAATTTTTGGCGAGCCATCCGATAATTTATTACGTGGATCCTTTTAACAGACTGATCGAAATGAAGAGAGAGGAGTTTATTCCCCAGCAGATGGCCGAGATGGCCAAACCCGCCATCTATCTTTATCCGGAGGAAAAACAAACTATCTCCGTTGAACTGGATCTGAAGAACGGCTACCTCAGCAAATCCGATCCCGATTACGGTAACGGCTGGCTGATCGAATCCGACAGCAGCGGCAACATAGTCGATCCGGTTTCCGGGAAAAGCTATCCCTATCTGTTTTGGGAATCGCAAAGTGATTCCAGCTCGTTAAATTCGGACAAAGGATTCGTCGTCAAAAAAGAAGATGTCGGCGGATTTTTGTCCGACAAGCTAGGCCAGCTGGGATTGAACGGAAAAGAAAAAGCGGATTTTATGGAATTCTGGGAGCCGAAGATGCAGGACTCCCCTTGGTATTTTGTTACGTTCTACGGCAACGAACAGATGGACGCGGTTGCTCCTTTGACCATAAGCCCGAAGCCCGATACGGTCATCAGGGTCCTCATGGAATACAGGCCGCTTGAAGAGCCTATTCCGGTCAAAAGTTATGACCTTGGGAACACCCCGGAAAGAAATGGATTCACGGTAATAGAGTGGGGCGGGGTAATCAGATAAGATCGATCCATGGCAAAAGAAACGAAAAATTTTGGAGGAAAAATAAAAAGGCCGGGCAGTACGAAAGGAGGCGGTTTTGGCTATTTATATCTGCTGGCTTCGGCTGTCTTGCTGACAGGGATCATCGCGACGGTATATGTTTTTTTTGCCGTTAAGAACAACAGCGAAAAATATTTGCTTGCCAGAAACGATACTTTGGCCCGATTGATAGATGTCGAAGCGCTCAAAAGCTTGAGCGGTTCCGAAGGCGATCTTGGCAACCCGAATTATCTTAAGATCAAAGATCAGCTGCGAAAGGTTTTATCCGTCAATCCCGACGTAAAATTCATTTATTTGACCGGGATGAGGGATGGGAAGGTTTTCTTTTTCGTTGATTCCGAATCTCCTGATTCGGAAAATTATTCTCCTCCCGGCCAAAAATATCCGGAGGCAAGTAAAAATTTTATAGGCGCTTTTTCTTCAAGCAGTTCCATAATAGAGGGAGTTTTTACTGACAGGTGGGGAACATGGCTTTCCGCCCTTACGCCGATCGCGGACCCCGCCAGCGGGAGAACGGTCGCTTTGGCGGGGATGGATGTTAGCGCAAGCAGCCATATAAGGGAGCTGGTCATCTACTCGTCCTTGCCGGCATTGGTTACCTTATTCCTGCTTATCATCATAGGAGCTTATTTTTTCAAAAGGAGAAAAGAGATCGGCCAACTGACCTTGAAATCGGAACTGGTTTCCATGGCCGCCCATGAAATACGTTCGCCGCTGACCAGCATAGTTTGGGGGATGGAAGGATCCCTGGCCAACTTAATGGGAAGGATACCCCAGTCGGACATAGAGACTTTGCAGATCGTCCAGATCAGCTGCCGCAATCTTTTAAAGACGGTCAACGATTTCCTTGATCTGTACTCCTTGGAAAATCCAAGGACAAAAGTTGAAATTAAGAGGACGGAGATGATGAACGTGTTCCAGGAGGTCATTGAAAATTCAAAATTAAATGCAATGGAAAAGGGCGTTGATCTTGAAGTGAGGTCGGACAATGAGCTTGTTTACATTCCCGGGGACAGGGAAAAGCTTAAACGGTTGTTCATCAATTTGCTTTCGAACGCGATAAAATATTCCAACCCGAATTCCGCAGTGATATTGTCGTGCAAAGAGAAGGACAGCAGCTATGTTTTTAGCGTATCCGACAGCGGAATAGGCGTTCCCGTCCAGGACCAAAAAAAGATATTCGAAGGCTTCTACCGGTCGGAAAACGCCAGGAATTCTTTAGCTCAAGGAACCGGGCTTGGACTGTATTATGCCAGGCAGGTAGTGGGTTTGCATAAGGGAAAAATATGGCTTGAATCGGAGGAAGGGAAAGGCTCTGTTTTTTTCGTTGAGCTGAATAAATCATCCCAGGCCTAAGGCTGACTGCCGGATCGATATTTATGAAGAAGACGATAGAACTTTTAAGGGAGAACATCGAATATGATCTCAAATTCAGCAGCCGGGCCCGGCGGATGCGGCTGGTTATCTACGGCGACGGCGATCTTGTGGCAGTCGCGCCCGACGGCATAAACCCTGCCGTCGTAGAGCGTTTTATCTTCAATAACGCGCAGTGGATAGTCGGCAAACTGAAAAAGTTCAAAGGCGTTAGAGGAAATTTTTTCAAAAAAGGAGGAAGAAGCGACTATCTCCGATATAAAGACCAGGCCGCCGCGATCGCCAAAGAGAGGGTAAATTATTTTAACGGATTTTACGGTTTTAAAGTGGGGAACATAACCATCCGCGACCAAAAGACCCGATGGGGAAGCTGTTCCAGAAGGGGCAATCTTAATTTTAATTACAGAATAGCTTTTTTGCCCTTGCGAGTTTTAGATTATGTCATTGTCCATGAACTTTGCCATCTTAAAGAATTCAATCATTCCCAAAAATTTTGGGACCTTGTGGCCAAGGCGATGCCTGAACATGCCAAGATCCGGAAGGAACTTAAGCCGGGGGGAGAGGCATAGGAACAGGCGGTCCGCCTTTCCCGCCAGGCCGTTTTTTTGTAAAATAAAAATATGACGATCTTTTTCCAAGGACCAGCCCGTAAAAGAATTTTTTTCAGCATGGCCGTTATTGCGGTTCTTTTTGTTATATTCTCTCCATCGCCCTCTTTTGCTTTCGTTCCGAGCAATATTACCGATTGCTACGTCAAAGATCTCCATTCGAATATAACGGTCCAAAAGGACTCTTCTCTTTTGATAGAAGAGGAAATAACGGTCGATTGCGGCGATCTTCCGGACAAACATGGGATAACCAGGACCGTCGCCGAGCAGATCGCCGTGAAGGGGGAAAAGATCAATACGCCGGTGAAATTGGTCAGTATAAGGGAGGCTGACGGCAGCCCCGTGCCGTATTTGGCCAAAAGCGATAATTTCAAACACACGGTCTCTTGGGAGATAGGAGACCAGAAAAAAACCTTCACGGGAGAAAAAGAATATACGATCATCTATTCCGTCCGGAACGCCATCCGTTCCGGCGGTTCGGAGGGCGACGAGTTCTACTGGAATTTGAGCGGCGATCTTTGGGATATTGCGATCGATGATTTCTCCGCCGATATCAGCTTTCCTCCCGAGGCCGACAGGAACAGCGGGAAGGTTTATTTATACGGAAGTTCCGACCCGGGCAGCGGAGATCGGATAAAATACAACTGGACCGGAGACAACACTCTTAATTTTTTATATGAAGGAGATATCTTGCCCGGCCGAGGCGTCGCTGCTTCAGTGGCCTTCCCTAAAAATATTTTTAAGATATACGAACCGTCCTTTATCGAAAAATATTGGGAGGTTCTTTGGTTCCTTTTGCCGACATCGGTCTTTCTCCTCTGCTATTTGCTTTGGGAAAAGTATGGCAGGGACCCGAAAGTGAACAAAACCGTTTCCCCGGAATTCGGAGCTCCCGAAGGACTTACGCCGATAGAGGTCGGAACGCTTGAAAGCATCGGCGACTTCAAAGGTCCTTTCATATCGGCCGCGATCGTCGATCTGGCCGTAAAAAAATATATGATCATAGAGGAGATCGACCGGAAGTGGTACGCCGGCGGCAAGGATTTTAAGCTTAAAAAGAACCGGCCGGAGGAGGATTTCTTAATGCTGTCCCTGCCGGAAAAGACCCTGACGGAAAAAATGTTCAGGGAAAGAAGAGAGATATTTTTGTCTTTGCTCAATGACAGATTTTATAAGGATATTCCGGAAATAAAAAGAGCAGTGGCCTCCGATCTGGCCCTGAGGAATTTGATGACGCAAACCGGATCGACGCTGAAGATAGCCTTTGTTGCCGCCGCTTGCGTCCTTTTCTTCGCCGGATTTTTCCTTTTTATGGCGCTTGGATCGACAGCGGTCGCCATATCGGTGATCCTTTCGGTCTTTACTTTCATCATTTTCGGTTTTTTCATGCCTAAACGTACTCCGAAAGGAGCAGAGCTTCATTGGAGGATCAAGGGCCTTAGGATGTGTGTTGAAGATCCTGGTAAATACAGCCAGCAGATATTGGAGAAAGAAGGTATTTTTGAAAGGTTGCTTCCTTATGCGATGCTTTTTGGAACGGAGGATGTTTGGATCAGGAAAATGGAGGAAATATACGGGCAGGATTATTTCCAAAGATACAGCCCTTCTTGGTATTCCGGATCATCGGGAGGTTTTAACGCGGATGCCTTCATTGAACGGATGAAAGTTTTGTCGGTCGGCATAGCGGCCAGCACGGGAACCGATCCCGGTTAAGAAGAAAAGGGCGGTTTAATTTTTATTAAATAGGCGCGGCGAAACCTGCGCATAATTGACGGAATTTTATGGAAAAAATATTGTCGTTGGTGGACCAGCATAATAAATGGCGGAGCAGCTGCATTAACCTGATCGCTTCGGAAAACGTAATGTCCCCGGCTTGCGAAAAATTGTATTCTTCCGATCTTATGCATCGTTACGCCGAGGGAGTCCCGCATAAGCGTTATTATCGCGGACTGGAATATATCGATCAGATCGAGGATCTTGCCCAGGAAGAATTTAAAAAGCATTTTGGCGCCAATTTTTGCGATATCCGGCCGATATCGGGAACGATCGCCAATTACGCGGCGTTCGCGGCGATCTCGGAGCGCGGCGACAAGATCTTGTCGCTTGGGATCGAACACGGGTCCCATGTCTCCCACGAAAAAGCCGGGGCGGCGGGAACCTTGGGATTGGAAGTCGATTCTTTAATATATAACGATGATTGTACGATGAACGCGGAAAGGTCTTGCGCGAAAATTTTGGAAACAAAACCAAGGTTTATAGTGATCGGCGGTTCGGTGATCTTGTTCCCGCAGCCGGTAAAAGAATTGCGCGAGGCGTGCGACAAGGTCGGCGCCAAGATAATTTATGATGCGGCCCATGTTTTAGGATTGATCGCGGCGGGACTGTTCCAGGATCCGTTGCGCGAAGGGGCGGATATTATCACAACTTCGACGCATAAGACATTTCCCGGTCCGCAAGGGGGAATGATCTTGGGGAATGTCGATGAGGCTACCGCAAAAAAGATCCAATCGGCGGTATTCCCGCGATTTTCTTCCAATCACCATTTGCACCGCATGCCCGCTTTATACGGCGCTTTGCGCGAGATGCAAGAATTCGGGAAAGACTATGCCGCACAGATAGTAGGCAATGCTCAGGCGCTGGCCCAGGAGCTGCATAATTGCGGTTTT
>JBBABQ010000017.1:0-12556 GCA_041657565.1 Minisyncoccota bacterium
CACCACCCCCACCGCCAAATTCCTCTAATTATTCTGTTCCCAACAAATCCCCGTAGATAAAAAGCTACACCTGTCCGACAGGTGTGTTTTTAACTATAGCAATCTTGTCGGACGGGTTGTTGACAGATGGCGATGAATTTTGTAAATTATTTAATACATTATGAATCCCAGAATAAATAACAACTTTAGTTCTTCCTCTTGTTCCTCTAGCCGAACTTTTATGTCTGGGAATTTATATTTTTAAAGAATAATTAAAAGAAGCGCGAAAATAAATTCTCAAGACAATGAGAATTTTTTGTTTTTAGGGGATTTCTTTTTCCCGCGCGAAGCTTTCACGAAGGCTCTGCGCGGGAGGGAGTAATAACCGTTTGGTGGCATACGGCGCGTCCCTTCGCGTACAGTTCCAGAAAAATTAAATATGGAGGAGATGTGAAATGAAGACGCCAAAAGGTGCAGAAGCCGGGCAGTCGACAAGTTTGCTCGGAAGGTATAGGAATAAAGATATTTTCAGCATTTTCCGGCTTGATTCCGCAGGGGCCGACGAAGCGATAATTCTCGCTCCCGGAGATCTGGAAGCTTTTCTTGAAGGCGCAGGCATAGACCCGCGTTTTACAAGATACCAGGTCGAGTTTATGACCCCGGAAAACCCTTTTAACGCCGGTTTTTACCGACTGTTAGGAATAAAGATACCTGTTGACGGAGAAAAAGTTTCTTCCAGAGCCTTATCTGGCGATGGAGAAACTACTGTCAGCGACTTTATCGGCCAGTTCATGGCCAGCCAGAAAAAAGAACTGGAGATCGAGAGAGGCTGCGAACTTCTCTATCCTATAGCTAAAAAGGAAGGAGGCCTGCTGGTCATCGCGGCCAGCCAGCCTGAAATATTTGCCATATCGGCATCATAAGATTGGGCGTTGCCATCCGCCCAATCTTTCTTCTTATGTTTTAGGCAAGGACATTTTGCACATTACCTGTATCAATTGACGGTATGCCGTAACTATTGTATAACACCAAAAACTGAAGCTGGTACTTTTACAAATTATTTCCGCGATCCCATTTTTTGTTTTTATGGACAACATCCCGCGCGTCTCAATTAACGAGGCGCTTGGAATGTTGTCTGTAAAGACACCAAGCAAAGCCTGCGCGGCGGTTTGAAGAGACTGTTTCGGTAACTTCAAACAAATGCGATCAGGCTGAAAAAAATGGAATTAAAGATGAAAGACTGGTTTTCTCTCATGTTCAAAGAGGATCGAGCACCTTTTACCCATGCCGACGGGACAGACGATTATCCGGAGTGGGAAAAAGTGACCTTGTGTTGGACAGATGAATCTTCCATTGATTTGGAGCAAGAGAAAGAAGGGGACGCGTCTTCGAAGAAACCCGCTTCGGCCCTTTCCCAGATCAAGAGCGCGATCAGGGAAAAAGGAGGAATGCCTCCCTACAAGATCTTCTTCGAAAGAAGCTGGGGCATAAGCAAGGACAGGACCTCTTCGAAGACTTTTTATTGGGATGAGGTCAAAGATATTATCTCGGGCGATTTTTTCCGGTTGAAGGAGGTATCCGAAAAAGAGGCGATGCAACGATCCGCGGACGAAAGAAAGCTCAGGCAGATCTTTTCAAAGTGGAATTTTTTTATTGAAGAGGGGGAAGAGATCATTTTTCACTGGACCGGTCCGGATTGGGGAAACAGAAGCAAAGAAGTGGCTGTTTCCGTTATCGCTTTTGAGGCGAGAGAGACGATCAAAAAATTGGGAGAGCCCCAATGGGTTTCCTTCAGGAATTTTGACGAGCCGATCCGCTGGATCCGCTGGAATTACGGGAATCTTTCTTTCAAGGAGAAGCAGAGATTGACCAAAATGGCCGAAGAGGCGAGAAAATACAGCCTCATGGCGAAAGAAGCTCCTTCCGAAGGGGAAGAGAAGGTCTTTTACAAAAAGAAGGACCAGGCGATCCTCGGGATCCTTAAGTCGTTTCCATATAATGTGGAATTTCCATATTATATCGAAAGCCAAAATTCTTATTACGGCCTTTACGAGATCAAAGTAAGGATCGGCAAAAAGATCATTTTTTGCGGGCATTCGCCTTCGGAAGTGGTCGACGGGTGGGAAATGGAGATCCATCCGGCAGGAAAGATATCGCGGGACGATTGGGAAGCCAATCGTTTGAGAAGGGAAGAGCTTCTCAGAGAGACGGAATCTCTCTAAAAAATCTTCATAAAGCCCTTTTTTAAGGGCTTTTTAGTTGTAAGCCCCAAAGCATCGCTTTTTTAGGTGAATCAAAAATCTTTTTTTGGCCGTATATATTATTAGAGGCTTGAATTATAGCTATTGCAAGACCTCTTGACAGAATAATGTCATTATGGTATAGTTTAAATATTAAAGCTGAAGTTTCGGGAAACGGTTTTCTGGATCAGTCTGGAAATCCCGCCCGGGGCATCAATATTAAAAAACACCCTTCCTAGGGCTGTTTTTTATTTACCACGCCGTAGCCCCGCAAGCGTGCGTGGCGAAGGCGGGTTTTCCCAATTTTTCCGGCATCGCGGCGGAGATCATCATTTTTTTGGTTTGATTTTTGGGCTTGGGGAGGGTAATCTTAATATTGATGGACGGACTTACTATTTTTTTCTTTGCTTTGATATTCGCAGGACTAGCGGTCTTGATAATTTTATTGTTGAGGAATCCTCCGGAAAAGAAGGAAGACAGCAGCGCCGTGATAATGCTCCAGCAGCAGATACACCAGCTTAACCAGGTTTTAGACAGCAAATTATCCGAATCGACCAAAGCCATCCAGGACCAGTTCGGCCAGAGCGCCAAGATAATTCAGGATGTGACCAAGAAATTGACCGAGCTGGACAATACCAACAAACAGGTGGTCGGTTTTGCCGAACAGCTGCAATCGCTGGAAGACGTTCTGAAAAATACCAAGCAAAGGGGGATATTGGGGGAGTATTATTTGGAAGAACTTTTAAAGAACGTGTTCAGTCCCAGCCAGTATAAAATGCAGTATAAGTTCAAAGACGGGCAGATCGTGGACGCGGCGATAATTTTGAAAGACAAGATCATTTCCATCGATTCCAAATTTTCGCTGGAGAATTACAACCGGGTGATCCAGGAAAAAGATCTTCAGAAAAAAGAAGAGCTGGAAAAGGTTTTCTGCCAGGATTTGAAGAACAGGATAGACGAGACGTCCAAATACATCCGGCCGAACGAGGGGACCCTTGATTTCGCTTTTATGTTCATTCCGGCCGAAGCGATATATTATGACCTGCTGGTGAATAAGATCGGGGCGATGAAAAGCAATACCCGGGATATGATCGATTACGCCGTCAGGGAAAAGAAGGTTCACATCGTTTCCCCGACATCCTTCTATGTTTATTTACAAACGATCTTGCAAGGCTTGAGATCGATGCAGATCGAAGAGTCGGCCAAAGAGATCCGCAAAGGAGTCGAGCAGATGGGCCGCCACCTGGTCGCTTACGACGAATATATGAAAAAATTGGGGGCGCATCTGGGTACGGCGGTCAACGCTTATAACAGCGCCAGCAAGGAATTTACCAAAATAGACAAGGATGTCATCAAAATAACCGGGGACAGCCGTTCTCCGATCGAGGCCAGTCAAACCGATAAGCCCTTAATAGAATAGGTTTCTCGGACCGAAGGGGTTGACCCCGTTAGAGATTCAAAGCAAGTCATTTTTATATCAAAAAACTTTAGGCGAAGCCGCCTTACGGCTCGATACCTTGCCCCGCAAAACCTATTGCCAAATCTCTAACGGGGTTGATTTTTTTCTGGAAATAGTTTAGTATATTAGGGTTATAGTTTTATTGGGGCGATATCCTATGTATTATGCATTTGGGCATAAACCAAGAGGATTCCAAAGGGGTGCCCCCTTTGGCCGCAAGATCGAGGTCAAGAACCTCGATTGCGGAATCAAATGGAAATTATAAAATTTATCATATAAAAACATTAATTTATCCAGACTATGTTAGCTGTTATCAAAACCGGCGGGAAACAATATGTTGTTGAGCCCGGAAAGAAAATAAAGATCGAGAAATTAGAAAAAGAGGTCGGAGAAACCGTTGATTTTGAAGAGGTTTTATTGGTCCAGGACGGGGAGAAGATCGTGATCGGTACTCCTTTCTTGAAGGGTGCCAAAGTGACCGCCAAGGTTTTGGTCCAGGCCAAAGCCAAAAAGACCATCAAATTCATGTATAAAGCCAAGAAAAGATCTCACGCCAAAACCGGCCACAGACAGCTTTTCACCGAGGTGGAGATCGCCGAGATCAAAGCTTAATCCAAAATTTTAGACTATTAAAACACCCCTAAAAGGGGTGTTTTTGTGTTTTAGGTACACACATTTGGCGGGTCTAGTAATTGCTTTAAAGCTTCATTGGGCGTCTTCCCTCTAAGTCCGCAATGTTCCAAATCATTGTATTCCTCGTTCCAGGCCTTGAGCCTGGTTTTCAGTTTCTTTTCCGTCAGTTTAGCAAAATCCAGAGAGTCGTAAAACCGTTCCTGGTCGGAGCGGTGGGAGCGTTCTACCATCCCGTTCTGGGCAGGCTTGCCCGGATCGATGAGGTAGTGAGCGATGTTGCGCTCAGCGCAGTATTTGTCCAAAGGATGCAGCCTTTTGATAGTTCGATCGCTGCGTTTGTTGTCGCCCGTAGACCAGTTGGTGAAGATCATGCCGTTATCCGTCTTGATAGCCCTGATCGGGAAAGGGAACCTGGCAAGAACCTCTTCCAGGAACAGGATGGAACCGAGACTGGACTGCTCTTCGAATATTTTTAAGAACCGCCACCTTGAAGCGCAGTCGATGGCCGTGTATTGGTAAAACCTTCGTCCTGCAATCCTTCCCGGCACATACTTCACGTCGATCTCCACCAGCTCCCCGGGTTTCAGCTCGGCTTTGACGTATTTGTATTTAACTTTTTTGGTCCGGTACTTCCGGACCAGGCCCTCTTTTTTGATGATCTTCCCGATCGTTCGTTCGTGGATGGCTATTCCTTTTTTAGCCAATTCCCATTTCAATTTCAGCGCGCATTTCCTTTTCTCCTTTCTCAACTCGATTATCCTTTCCTTCACTCGTATCTCTGTTTCTCTAGGGCTCGACTTTGGCCTGGTGGATTTAGGCTCTAAGCTTTTTTCTCCGTGTTTTCGGTAGGCTGACAGCCACCGTTCCAAACTGCGTTGGGAGTAAGGGCAGAGTTTAGCCGCATCGGCAAGTTTGATACGTCCTTGGGCGATGGGTAACACCCATCGCAGCCTTTCTTCCTTGATCGTATTCGCCATAATGATTGCCATGCGCCCAGGTTACAGGCTGAGCGAGGAAACCGCCATATGTGTGTACACATTACCGAGAGCTATTGACATATTGTCTAATATATTTTATAATATAAACATCCTGTTAATGGGATAATTTACCTCTAAAAGGCATATTATCCTGATAACACAGGATAGTGCTCTTTTAGAATAGAATACAAAAAAATGGATAAGAAAATAGTATTTTCGTTGGTAGTGATGACGGTTTGCCTGATCGGAGTCTACCAAATGGTAAAAGCCGATCAAAAAAGATTGTCGGAGATACCAGTTTGGGGAAAGAGCGAAACCGGTACAAGGGAATGCTTGGAGCATGCTCGCGATATCGAGCATTTGCATGAAATATTCTCTTTGACCGAAGAAGCAAAAACGGCAAAACTCGCGGAGGATGGCTGTCTCTATATTTATGATGATGACATCAAAAGCTACGAGATGGTCGTCAAAGAAGCGGAAACTGGAAATATCAGAAACAGTCTCGGCACGTGGGAGAAGAACGAATCCGGTTCTACATTTATTACCGGGATGGGATCGCCCGCGACCGACGAAATAAAGCCGTAATCCATTATCAGAATCCCCAAATCTTTGGGGGTTTTCTGTTTTTTTTGACATTTTTGGGAGAATTCGTTTAATATATTGGAACAGCAACTTTAAAATATGCGTTCTCCCGCCAATTGAATCCTCGAATACTGTTTTTGAGGCTTCATAGGCGGGAGAATTCAATCATCAAAGGCCTTCTCCTGTTATAAAGTAGATCATAATACAATGTATGTCTTCTCGGATGAAATGAGGCGCCACAAGCCCAGTTTGCCATCGCCCAATTCGAGCGAAAAGAAGAAGCCGATGGTTTGCGCGTGTCCGACCTGTTTGCCGAAAAAAAGATCGTCGGACAAAGGAAAGAAGAAGCCTGGAAAATAAAAAACTGCCCGCCGCTATTTTAGCCGGCGGGCGTTTCGTTTTTTGTTGACACGGGGCGGCGATGAATATAATATTGGGTCGTCGAAGGTCGTTTAAAAGAACTAAATTAAAAGATATGGAACTTAAACCTGTTAAGCTCGGCATTAAAAGCATGAATGCTTATTTCGATGCCGATGACCCCAATGTTCTTTTGAGCTGCGAGTTGGACAGCCCGATAATAGCGTGCTCGGAGAAAGAGGGGAAGATAACGAAGGAGTGGGTGAGAGATAGCCGTTTCCAAATGAACAAAAAAGCCGCTTTTTAGCGGTTTTTTTGTTGAAAAATAAGGGCTTTGTTGCTATTGACAGAATATGGTAAAGATTGTATAATACTAACATAGAAAGCAGGAAGTGTTCGTTTAAGTCGCCGCTAGGTGACATAAGCCAAGCGGCAAAAATATGGTGTATCACACCACAAAAGCTGTTTCTAAAAAGTCAAAAAGAGACGGCAAAAGAAAGTATAAGCCCGTTGCTTATCGTTTAGATAAGAACGGCGACCTTCTCGGCAAATTCGTCGGAAAGGCGTTCAGATGGTTTTAGCTCTTTTGGCCGGACAATGTTCGGCTTCATAGGGATCGAGCGATGCTCGATTCAAACATGTTGATCGGGTATCCGGTCAATTACATATAGAGAGGCAATGGCACTGCTTAAATAGCTTTGCTACCCTCTCTTTTATATTACAAAAATTCGACAAAAATGGTTATTTATTATATAAAAAATCAACTAAAAAGATCGGTGGGCCGGACTATTCTTCGGCCTGTTTGCCGAAAAATAGTTCTTTTACCGATCATAAAAAAATGGATAAAATGAAAAGGGCGGAAGGAACCCTGTTCACCACCGACATAATGATTCCAACCAAGGAAGGGAAGGTTAAAGCTTTCTCTTATTCCTTGATCGGGATTGGAAATGAGATAGGGCAGGTTGAAGAGTTGAAAGGGATAACCATCACCGCACCCAACGGATCGATATTAAAGATCGATCCAACTAAAAAATTGGCCTAATCGCCAATTTTTTTTGTGGAGAAAATAAAGATATTCTAAATTATATCGTCCATCGAAGATGATTCTCCGCCGGATGATTCTTGATGCTGGCTGTCCAGGTTTCTGAAGCTGGCGCGCTGTTCATCGAAGAAGACTTCTACCTTTCCGACCGGGCCGTTGCGGTGTTTAGCGATAATGATATCGGCAATGCCTTTGCGGGGGGTTTCCGGGCGATAACGGTCTTCGCGATAAATGAATAGAACTATATCGGCATCTTGTTCGATGGCTCCGGAATCGCGAAGGTCTGCCAAGCGGGGGATTTGCGGGATACGGGTCTCGACCGCGCGGGACAGCTGGGAAAGAGCCAATACCGGGATATTAAGTTCACGGGCCAATCCTTTCAGGGCGCGGGATATCTCGGCCATCTGTTGGACCGGGCTGGCCATGCTATTGCGGGGGTCGATCAACTGAAGGTAATCGACGATAAGGAGGCCCAGGCCTTTGTCGGATTGCAGTCTGCGGGCCATGGCGCGCATTTGCAGGATGTTAGTGAAGGAAGCGTCGTCAATGTATATCGGAGCGCTGGAAAGGGCTCCCAGGGCGTACTGGATGCGGGTAAAGTCATTATTCTCTCCTTCGGAAGACAGGCGTCCGGTCCTTAACCGCCACAGGTCTAAATTGGCATGAGAGGCGATCATGCGATCGACCAATTGATCTTTCGACATTTCCAAAGAGAAGATGCCGACCGGCAGTTTTTCGTTGACCGCTATATTTTTGGCGATATCCATGGCCAAGCTGGATTTACCCATGGACGGCCGGGCCGCAAGGATGATCAGATCTGATTTTTGCAAACCGGCAAGCATGTTGTCCAATTCCGTAAAACCGGTCCTGACGCCTCTTAATTTCCCCTGATTCTTGGAGATGCGGTCGATCCTCTCGAAGGCGTCTTTCAAACAGGATTTAATAGGGGAGAAACTTTGGCTTAAACTTTTTTGGGTTATCGAGAAGATCATTTTCTCGGCCTGGTCGAGTAGCTGGTCTGATTCTTCGTTCTCGTTATAGCCGCTGAGAGTAATGTCCTGGCCGGTGGTTATAAGGTCCCTCAATATCCTTTTTTTCTGGACGATCCTGCCGTAAGTGACCACATGGCTGGCGGTCGGGACGGTATTTATCAGCTCGGTAAGATAAGCGGTCCCGCCTATGGATTCAAGCAGTTCTTTTTCTTTCAATTTGGTCGAAATGGCGATAAGGTCGATCGGCTCGCCCTTGGAAAAGAGATCTTCCATTATCTCATAGATGTCCTTGTGGCGTCCGCTGTAGAAATCGTCCGGCCGTAAAAAATCAGCCACTTTGAAAATGGCATTCTTGTCGATCATCAATGAGCCGATCAAACTTTTTTCGGCTTCGATGTCCTGCGGCGGTATTTTATCGGGTCTTTCCGTGCTTTGAGAATTTCCAGGCATTGGATATAATATAACAAGTAAGGTTTTGCCCGTCAAAATGGCATATTTTAAGCGGTTTGCGGGCATTTTCAGCCACATGAAAGTCGGTTTTATATCTTTTCATTCTTTTTCAAACCCGGGCGGCGTCAAAAACCACATTTTAGGGTTGTCCGAAGAATTTTCCAAAAGAGGGATAGAGAACAAGATCATCGCTCCGCGCCGCAATCCTGAAGAAGATTACGGAAAGAAGATCATACTTCTGGGAACATCGTTTCCTTTTCCTTTTGGCGGTTCGGAAGCCGACCTGTGCGTCAATTTCAATCCGATCGCCATAAAAGAAGTTTTAGACAGAGAGAAATTCGACGTTCTTCATTTTCATAATTTGAGCGTCCCTTCCGCCTGGCAGATAATGTTAAATTCGTCCGCGAAAAAGTCCTTGAACATTTTGACCTTCCATTCCAACGTCGCCGGCAGCGAGCTTATACGCACATTTCCGGAATTTTTGTATCCAGTGAAGAAAATGGTCGAGTGGAAGATGGACGGCATCATCGGCGTATCGCCGCTTATTCTAAAATATTTTAAAGGATTCAAAAAACCGACGGCCGTTATCCCGAACGGCGTCAACGTGAGCTATTTCTCCCCGGAACGTTTTGAGGATAAAAAATTGATGGCGGGCGCTTCTCCGAATATTTTCACATCCGGCAGGCAAGGGAAGATCAATATACTCTTTCTCGGCAGGATCGAAGACCGCAAGGGATTGATCTATTTGCTCCAGGCTTTTAAATCGCTTTGCAACAGTTACGATAATCTTTTATTGACGGTTGTAGGAGACGGGCCGCTCGAGGAGGAATGCAGGATATTTGTAAAAGATAACTCTCTCGATAATGTCATTTTTAAAGGAAGGGCTTCCGAAGAGCAGGCCCCCTTCTATTACAATGATTGCGACATCTATTGCAGTCCGGCCATCTACGGCGAGAGTTTCGGCATAGTTTTGATAGAGGCGATGGCCGCCGGCAAGCCGGTGGTCGCTTACGGCATAGACGGCTATACCTCCGTTTTAGGCAAAGGATCCGGCAAAAAATTCTTAGCCAAGGCGAAGGATACGGCTGATCTTGCTAGTAAGCTTGAGATGTTCATCCTCGACGAAAAACTGAGGCAAAAAATGGGCAGATGGGGAATGAAGGAAGTGCAAAAATACGACTGGCCCAAGATCGCCGATCAGGTGCTGGATTTTTACGGCCGCTGTTCAAAATTCAAAAATATTTAATTTTGCGATCTATCCCGGGGATTACCCGGGTTTTTGTTTTGACAGTAATCGTTTTTTGTTGTAGATATTGTTCTAACACTTGTTAATAGTTGTTCTTTCAAAAGGGTCGTAACACAGGTGACTGTGACCTATAATAAAATAAAAAAATGAAAAAAATTTCCATTGTGGTTTTGAGGAACAAAAAAGGAGAAGAAGAAAAAGATTTCAGGGGGAGGATCGTGAAGGCCATTAAAAAACAGCCGGTAGACGCTGTTCTTATCGGCGGCGCTCCCGCGAGGATCTATTGCCAGGATGCGAAGCTGGACAACCTTGTCTTTCTATTGAAGAGAGATGGTGGCTTCCAGGTAATACGCGATCCGGGAAACTTTGTTTCTGACGGGGAGATAATGTCTTCTCTGAGCATTTGGGAATCCACGGTGAATATCAAGGATTTCCTAAAAGGAAATGGAAAACATAGATGGATGAAATAATTTTATCCGTCCTTAATAACGCAAAAGGCGCTTCTTTACAAAGCGCCTTTGTATTTTACAGTTTTTTCGCTTTTTGTCCTTCTGCCGTGTCTTCCACCTCCCAGCCCAGAGCTTGTATCTGTTTTCGGACCTCGTCGGACTTCGTCCAGTCTTTGGCCTGGCGGGCGGCCTGGCGTTCTTCTAAAAGTTTTTTTATTTCTTCAGGAACATCTTCCTCCGTTTTTCTTTGGGCTTTATCCAAATTCAATCCGAATATTTTATCGAAGTCCAAAAGCAGATAATATTTTTCGCTCGAGGCCAAGTCTTTGTCTTTCACGATATCCCACGCGACAGCCAACGCCTGCGGCATATTCAAGTCGTCGTTGATCGCCTCCAGGAATTTGCTTTTATGTTCTTCGGATTTTTTTCCGAAAGGAACCCCGATCCTTTTATTCTCTTTAAATTCCAAAAATTTTTCGTATAAATTATTCAAACCGGTTTGGGCCGATTCCAAAGCCTCCCAGGAAAACTCCATTTTTTTTCTGTAGTGGGCGGTCAGGAGCAGGTAGCGGTAAGCCAAGGGGTTGAATCCTTTTTTGATCAGGTCCTCGACCAGAACGACCGTTCCGGCCGACTTGGCCATCTTCTCATCGTTTTTCAGTACCAAAAATTCTCCGTGCACCCAGTAGTTACACATGTCCCGGCCGTAAGCCGCTTCGGCTTGGGCGATCTCGTTGGTGTGGTGGATCAATATGTGGTCGATGCCGCCGCAATGGATATCGAAGGGGATACCCAGATTCTCAATGGACATGACCACGCATTCGGTATGCCACCCGGGGAAGCCGATTCCCCAAGGGCTGTCCCATTCCATCTGCCTTTTTGGCCCCTCTTTTGGCGAGAATTTCCAAAGAGCGAAGTCTGTGTGGTTCTTTTTTCCTTCGGCCAGCTCCACCCGCGCTCCGGCCTTCAGCTCCATTTTTTTGTTCGGCCAAAGCTTGCCGTAGGCAGGAAGCTTTGAGGTGTCGAAATAAACGCCGTCGCTTATCACGTAAGTAAATCCTTTTTCTTCCATCACCTTTATTAATTCCAATTGTTCTTTGATCGTATCGGTAGCTTTTATCCAAACGTCGGGTTCTTGGAAGTTCAAAAGAGAGAGATCTTTTTTAAAAGCCTGGGTGTAAAATTCAGCCACTTCCCAGACGCTTTTATTGTCGCGCCGGGCGCCTTTTTCCAGTTTGTCCTCTCCTGTGTCCTCATCGGAAGTGAGGTGTCCGACATCGGTCAGGTTCATCACGTGTTTGACCTTATACCCATTGTATTTCAAGGTCCTTTTCAGCAATTCTTCAAAAATAAAAGCCCTCAGGTTGCCGATATGGGCGAACCAGTAAACGGTCGGGCCGCAAGTATAAATTCCGGCTTCTCCGGGCTTGATAGGCTTGAACTCTTCTTTTTGGCGGGTAAGGGTGTTGTAGAGCTTTATCATGCTTTGATTTTACTATGTTTTTTCGGATAAAAAAAGAGCGAGCTTTAATAAATAGCGTTCTTATTTTTATGACGGCTATTTTTAGCTGGTGAGAAGCTAAGAGAAGGAAGGAGGAAATAGTTTTTTGTCGAGGAATTTTTGACATTATTTATCAAATAGGTTATAAATATCGAGCAAAAATATCAAAGGTCGGGGTCCTATTTCGGGCCTCACCCGAGATAATGGATCTTTACAAATTTAATAAAAAAATATGAATACTATCAATTCAAATTCTTCTGTGAAAAAAGAACCTTCGACAGGGGAAAAAATGTTCAAATTTTTTTCCTCTAAAAGCTCGGAAGAGATCATGGAAATGATCTCGAAAAAAGTTTCTTTCGGTAGCTTCTATCTGGACGAAAACGGTTTCGACGGCACTCTGAAGCCCGGCTATTATCATATAAGGCTGGATTTTCCCAACGGATATGAAAAATTTTCTTTCTGGCAGATAGAGAAGGAGGTAAACCGATCCATGAGCGAATTGGGGTTGGAAAACGGTGAAGATTACACCATCGAAAGAGAGCTATGTACCGTATCGATATGCTTGACGAGGCAGGGAGCCGGTAAGTTCGTCGGATTTGCTAACGGCGTGCCCCAAGGCAATTTCGACTACAAAAAAGAAATTGCCCAA
>JBBABQ010000017.1:12566-15142 GCA_041657565.1 Minisyncoccota bacterium
GATTTCGCTTTTCCCGGGAGGAAGGCGTGCGTTGAGTCTTTTCGCGTCCAGTCCCGAAGGGTTGGATATCGCGTTTTTAGTGGCCAATAAGCTTGGCTTGAAAACCAGTTCGGATCCTTTCATAGATTACGGTAGACATCCCTTGGAAAAAGTGGTGAAAGAGGCGCAGGTTTACAAAGACGAAAAGACCGGAAGGATATACGCTTCCATAATCTATTTTCCAGGCCTTGTGGCTTCGGACCATTGCTGGGCGAGCGCGGAAGTCGAAAAGGAGTATAAAGATTGGGATAAGAAGGTATTGGTTTTTGCCGGGGTTGACGACGATCGTTTCGGAGCGATTCTTGACAACCGAAAAGTTTCTTTTGACCCGGTAAGCCAGCCGAACAAATGGATGATGAAAGCAAAGAGCGAGATCAGGGGAGCGATCACGAAAGATATCAAAAAAATGGAGGCGGACAGGGAAAAGTGCGATTTCCGTGGAGAAGAAAAATGCGGTGAACCGGCGAAATTCATTTTTCGTGATCCCGTATCTCTGAAGGTATGCGTGGATGGGGGACATCATTATGACAGCAGCAGGCATTTTCTCTGCGGCGGGCATAAGGACCTCCTTTTGGGCAAGGCCAAAGA
Source organism: Minisyncoccota bacterium (assembly GCA_041657565.1). Taxonomy (GTDB): domain Bacteria; phylum Patescibacteriota; class Minisyncoccia; order Minisyncoccales; family JAQTVQ01; genus CAIMDX01. The sequence goes on from JBBABQ010000017.1 coordinate 13,194, forward strand.
AAGATTGAAAGGCAGCGCGCTTGAAGACGAGATAGAAGTGGTGTATCTTTATTCGAATATAGATAAGAAAAGAAAAGAATTGGAAAGCTGGTAGTATCAAGCAAAAAAACGGGTTATCGCCCGTTTTTTGATTGCACTTAAAAAAAGAGCGGCTCCTGTTAGGGGGCCGCTGTTCGTTCTGCGTGGGGCTATTTTTTGTTCGGTTCGATATCGAATATTTCGATTATGATATCTTTTTCTTCCGGGAAATCCTTCAATAAATAATCCTTAGACTTTGCGGCAAGTTCTTCCCTTTTTTCCTGTAATTCGGAAAACCCGCTGATCCCGTACCAGCCGATCGCCGTTTCCAGCATATCGGCCACCCTGCCGACCATGCTTGTGCAAACCATCTTCTCTATCTTCACCTTGAACGGAACGGGCTTCTCTTCGGGAATTTCCATTTTTAAGAAAAGGGTCGCCCTCTTTTCTTTTTCCCAAATAACAGCCTCGGACCAAGGATCCAACCTAACTTTTTTATTAGCCATATTATTGTAAAAGCAACTGTCGTCGTTATTTTCTCCTTCGACTTTTTCTTGCTAAGGAGGGGTTAGGGAATAAATATAGCCAGAAAGCCTGCTCTTGTCAAAATGAAAACGGCTTTGAGGCCGTTTATTTTTTTCCAAGATCTTTATCGGTAGCTTTTCTGATCGTCTCGATGACGATCTTTATTTCTCCAACCATGTCTTGTCTCGGATTGATCTTTTTTTCTATCTTTTTCGCCATTACAGAGGCTTCTTTGGCGATCTTGCCCTTATTCAGACCGTATCCCTTCTTCCTTCTTAAGACGTGGTCAAGCGCCATCCCCGGAATGGCTCCTAAGCTTTTTTCGGGATGGGTTTCTAAGACGGTCATCTCGTATTCCGCATAAAAGGACACAAAAACCTTTTTCATCCCGTTTTTCAAAGTGAAAATTCCTTCCATCATTTCAGACATTCTTCTGGGATTCCTCGTTCTGCCGTCAGTTAGATGGTAGAGCAATACAATTGTCTCGATCGACAAAAGCGCGGTGAGAAATTCAATAGTATTCATATATTTTGTTAAGGAGCGGCGGGCCTCCTTAAATTAAAGAGGAACAATAAGAAAATACAACAAATAATGTTTAAAGTCAAATGTTTTATTTGACAAAAAAGTCAATATCCAGTATAAATTAGTCAATTTACAAAAGAGTCAAAACTGCCGACTTGTCCGTCTGGCAGACAGTTATTAACTTTTTAAAAGAACTGTCTGCCCGGCCTGAACGTCGCGGCAGATAGAGGGAGGTCTTTTAAAAAATAATTTATGTTCCAAAAAGCAAAAGTTTTTCTTTTGACCAAGTTTTCGCCTGCGCAGGAAACGGGGATATTCCTTATGATCTTTGTCACGGGAATATCTTTGGTCTACGGATTTTGGAATGCCGACATGCTTGATTCTTCAAAAGAAGAAGGGTATGAACGCCTCCAGGAAAAAGAAAAAATCATTATCAGCCTATCCGGCCAGATTAATGGAGAAAAATCGCTGGTTAAGGCTTCTGCCCAGGAAAATGATTGCAAAACGGTTATTGCGGCGGTTCGCTATATCGAGCCGGAAAAGCCGGAGGATTCCGTGAAAGAAACTTCTCCCGGATCTGTTGACCCGGAGACCAGCCAGACCGATATGGCGAAAGCCGATATCCGGGCCCGGATCGATGAGATCGAAAAAAAGATCCAAGAGAAGACTCAGGATCTGCAAGCATTGCAGGCCTCGCCTGGCACAGCCCAGCCTTTGGCCGATTCCGGCATTGCTAAAATACAGCAAACCAGTCAGCAGTAAGAGCAAAAACAAAAAAAGAGTGTTTTTGCTCTTTTTTGTTTTTTGTTTTCGTGGTATAAAAGACCAAGCAATCGTATGTCCAATCTCGTCTTATACCGAAAATACAGGCCCCAAAGTTTTAA
>JBBABQ010000018.1:0-10224 GCA_041657565.1 Minisyncoccota bacterium
TGCTATCCATGGGGTTTCTAAATAGCAAAAAAGTCGGACGGAATATTTATTATTATGCTACGGAAAAAATCAAAGAGTTATTTAAATAATAAATTAAATCCTTTGATTTTTCGTTAAAATCGGATCAGCTAAAAAACTGGGACAAAATATGAAAAGAATCCGCCTTGAAAAAGGTATAACCCAAGGCGACATCTGCCGAAAACTAGAATTAGATCGAGCTTATATCAGCAATCTTGAAAGGGGGAAAAAGAACCCAACGCTGGCGACTATAGAGAAATTGGCCAAAGCGTTGAGCGTAAAAATAGTTGATCTGATAAATTAAGAATTATGCTTTATACCAAAAAAATTGAAGAAATAACTTATAAGGATGTAGTTGATTTTTGCGATCAGCAAATACGGGAAAACATTAGCTTGGACTATAAAGAAGTACTCGATGGAAGTCTCGCCAAGACTATCGCGGCGATGGCAAATACTTGGGGCGGCCTGATAATTATTGGTGCCGCGGATGATGATAGCAAGCCTAAATTACCGCTTAAAGGGGTAGAGATGAAGGAGCATTTACGGGAGCAGATTAATAATATCATTTTGGGAAATATCACCCCTCCCGTTTTTCCCGAAATACAGGTATGTGTTTCTGAAGATAATCAGACGGCGTTAATTGCAATACGGATATTCCAGAGTAATATCACGCCGCACGCAATTAAGGGTAACACAAAAGTTTATATCAGAACCGATACCAGCAACGAGCCAGAGGAACTGGCCGCAATAGACCGGGTTTTATGGTTGGTGAACAAACGAGAAAAATCAGAGGCATTGAAAAACATCTTCTTTGAAAAACCGCAATTAAGATTGCAGAAATTGATTGGAAAGGCAACCCCAATTGAACACGCGGACATGGTTATGTCGGCTACGCCAATTTACCCTTATGAGGCAATGATTGATTATAGGAAATTACTGGACGGCATATTACCGCAGATAAAAACCAGCGGCCACGGACAAAGTTTTCCAGTTAATGTTCATTACGCACAATTTGAACCGACTCAAAATGGATCTTATAGCTTAATTCATAAGAAAGAAATTGATTTTATATCCTACGAAGAAATAAACCACTACGGATTTTTTTATCACAGGGAAAGCATGACGCACGATAAACAGCTTGGCAATGGCAAAATTCAGAAACTATGTTATCCAATTCATATACTTGTCGGGTTTGATTTGTTTTTACAATCAATGGAAAAATTCTATTCCTTGCTTGGATATTGGGGATTTATTGAAATCAAACTTTCTTTAAGCAGAGTTGGCGAAGTGAGTTTCACTGATCTACCCGCTCCAAGTGGAAAATACAAACTTGAAAATATTTTGAAGACACCAATCGACAACAATTTATGCATAAGCAAGGTCATATCTTTTAAGGATTTAAGCGAGAAACGGATGACATTGGTAACAGAAGTTTTTACGGAATTGGCTTGGTCTATTGGTTTTTCTTGGATAGACGAGACTACAATCAATGAGCTTTTTGAAAAAGGTTGGTAAAACTTTGGCATAGTTTTTCTATTGGAATTTTAGGTATTTTCTTCGCCAAAAAATCATTCGCCAAAAAAATCTTCGGCTCGAATCTGTATTTGTCCGCCAAAAAAATCAGCGGGTTGCCCCCTGCCTACCGGCAGGCAGGTAAACACAATGGGTGGCGTTAACCGCCGCCCGTAAAAATTCAAACAGTTTCTCATTTAGTTGTAAATTGGTGAAGTTGTACAACTTTCGGGGGTAACCCCGATTTTTTGTTATGCTTCTTTTTTATATATGGTAAAATCAGAGAAGCAATTGAATATCAGTAAACAGATCTAAAATGAAAAGTTCAAAAACCAATATCAATTCTTACGTCATCGGCGTGGATGGCGGCGGGACCAAGACCGCTGTGGCGTTGGCGGATCTGAACGGGAAGATATTAGCCCGGTCGGTTTCGGCCGGCTCCAACTTGCGGGATTCCGGGATAAAAGTTGCGGCCCGGAACGTCGCGCGCGGGATAAGCGAAGTTTCGAAGGGGAGGAAGGGGGCCAGGGTCGTTTCGACCTTCATCGGCTTGCCGGCGGTAGAGGAGGAGTACAAAGACAAAAAGGGAAAAGTGATGTCCGAGCTTAAGAAGGATAAAAAGATCGCCAGGATATTTTCAGGAAAGGTTATTATCGGGTCGGACCAGCTGGTGGCTTTTCGTTCCGGCTCGCTCGCGAAAAACGGGATCGTCGCGATCTCCGGGACCGGTTGTGCTGTCCATGGCTGGAATAATGGAAAAGAATTTTTGACCAATAATTGGGGGTGGCTTGTCAGCAAAGGTTCGGGGAATTGGATCGGCCTTAAAACGGCCCAGGCAATAGTGGACCATTTCGAAGAGGGGACAGAGAGAAGCTTATTAAGCGGCATAGTTTTTAAAAAAATGGGGTTGGGAGGTATTAATGATCTTTTAACTTTCATTTATAAAGACCCTGCCGGGAACCTTCCAAAGTTATCGGAGTATTGCAATGAGGCTGCGGATAAGGGTGATTTGATCGCGCGCGCCATCTTGGAGAAAGCCGGCAGGGAGATCGCCATATCGGTGTGTGCCGTGGCTTCTAAGCTTGATCTTCTCGAAAAGGTTCCTTTGGTTTTGGTCGGCGGAGCGTATCGTTCGCGCTGGATGCTGAACGCGGTCAAAAAAGACGTCGAGCTTTGCCATTCGGGCAAGTTTGAATTTATCCTTCCGAAAGATCCGGTCGAAGGCGCGATAAGATTGGCTCTGGAGAACGCAGAGAATAATTCATGATCAAGCTTATTATCTTCGATTGGGACGACGTGATAACCCTTGGTTCCAAAGAAGGCTATTTCAAATGCTATCACGAAACAATGGCCGAGTTGGGAATATCTTTGGACCCGGAGGAGGAGAAAAGAAGGATCCTCGCGAAATGGGGGAAGTCCCAGCTTGAGGAGCTGAGAGAGTTATTAAGGGAAAGGCCGGAGCTGGTCGAAAAAGCCCATGGAATATATGAAAAAAAACTGTTCGGGAATACGTTCGTCGACGAACTGCGGATCAACGGCGGAACGATCGGCCTTCTGCAAGAGTTAAGTTTAAAATATAAACTTTGCGTTGCGACAGCCGTAAACCCTAGACTTTTAAAAGAAGTCGTGATGCCTAAGTTCGGCGTTCCTCAAGTTTTTTCCCAGATCGTTTTTTCTTGCGAGATCAGCGACCCGGAGAAACAAAAGCCTCATCCATATATGGTAGAGGAGATCATGATGGTTCAGGGGATGAAGCCGGAAGAAATCATCCTTGTCGGCGACTCAAGAGCGGAGGTCATAATGGCGCGGAACGCTAAAGTCTTGCCCGTCGTAGTGCTGACCGGCCATCTGAGCAGGGGGGAAGCCGAGGCCCTGAAGGCGGAATTTATAATAGACGAGGTCACCGATCTGCCAAGCGTCCTGGAAAAGTTTACCGCCAATTAAATATGCCGATACTCCCTTTGGTCTTACCTTTTTTGATCATGGTTATCCTGCTTGCCGATATTTTTTTCTTTATCTCGGGCATAGTTTCGTTTTTATACGGGGCGCCCTTTGTTGCTCTTTCCAAAGGCAAGATCAGAAGGGCATTAAAGCAATGCGGGCTTTCTGAAGATGATGTTTTTTGCGATCTTGGCTGCGGCGACGGCCGGACCTTATTGATCGCGGTCGAAGAATTTAAGGTTAAAAAAGCCGTTGGCTGGGAGATTTCGCTTTTTCCGTTTTTTCTCGCCAAGCTGGCCGCCGGGAGATCAAAAGCAAAAGACAGAATAGAGATATACAATAAAGATCTTCTTTCGGCGGATATTTCAAAAGCGACATTTATATATACATATTTATCTGCGGGGATGGCTGATAAGATCGCTGGCAAGGTGGCCAAAGAAGCTTCGGAAGGGACAAAGCTGGTTTGTATGGCCTTCCCGATAGACACGGCCAAATACGGCCAGCTTGAATTTATAAAGCAGGAAGACGCGGGAGGGATGGTTGCGTATTTGTATCAAAAGAAATTCGGCGGGGGAGAGGATCTGGCATCAGGCCTTTAACCAAAAAAAACCGGGCCATCGGCCCGGTTTTTTGTTTGACTAAAAGTTTTATTTATTGTAGATTCTAGCAACTATGTTCTTTGACAACCCCCGTTTTATAGCAGCTTTTTAGCCGAGAAGCTTGGGCGTTCGCGGCCAGGAAGCTGTTATAAAACGGTACGATCTCAGGCCTAGCAGGCTGGATCGTTAATATGGGAACAATTGTTCCTAAAATATATATGAGCAAAGTTCGTATCGATTTTAGAGATCTGGAGCCTCTTTCCAGCGGGATCTGTTTTGAAAAAATAGAAGACGTCTTATACGTCGGCAGGGCGTTGATCAGGGAAATAGCCAAAGATCATCAAAGGTGGGCCGATAAATATGCCGCCAAAGCGGAAGGATTGGAAAAGTTCTTAAAGGCAGTTACGGACAAAGAGTCTTTTAAGAGGTTTGCAAAAAGATACGCGGACCCGGAAAGCGAGAAAAAGATGCGCAAACTGGACGACAAAGCGACGACTTGCAACCGTTGCGGGCTGTGCAGGTATATAGATCTCGATCCTCATTGGCAAAGAAGGGAAGGGAGGATCCTTATTTGCCGGATGCGGAACGAGACCCTGCAAACGGATTTTTTCACTCCATGTTTTCTCAAAGACATCAAGCCTTCTTCCTTCAGGACTTTTATAGGCAAGGTGGCAGAACGTTTTGAGAATTCGATGAAGTACAAAAGACAGGCGTTAGAAAGAAAGAATATTTTGCTTTATTTGGCAGAACTGGCCGAGGAAAAACCGATCTTGCCGGAATGGAGGCCGGATAATTGGTTTAAAGCGGGGGATGAGGTTGTCATACTTGAAGGTGGAGTATTTAAGAACTCTACGGTCGGGGAGATTCGTAATGGATGGGTTTACGTCAATGATGGGGAGAGCCAATCCAGTTATGGGTATAAATCCCGGAAGATAATGCTTAAATGGGAGCTTGATTACCTTTCGAAGGACAGAGAGTTCATGGAATGGTATCTGCTCCACGAGGATCGCGTTTATTCTAGAGAATTTACGGAAGCATTAAAAAGATGGCCGAAAAAAAGATGGTGGCACAGATAGTTTGCTCATATATGCGGATAGAGCCCCTTTCAGGTATTGGGGCTTTTTTGTTATCAAAAACCGGGCCATCGGCCCGGTTTTTTAACTCGTTGTTTAGAATTAGCTTTCGATTATTTCTATATATGTTCTTTTTACCCCGAAGTCGGTGGCGGAATCATGGGAGGAAAACCAGATATCGAAATGGTTTTTGCTCTTGCTCGCGTTCATCCTGTCTTCCACGGTGAATATCCTGTCGCCGTAAAGCTCGGGGATCCTTATCTGGGTGCCGAAAGGCAAACCGTTATTGGCTACGATGCCATCCCTTACCAGGGTGCCTTGGGCGGTGATAAAAGGGGTGCTGTCTGTCTCTTCTACGGTAGAGGAGTAGGCGGTTATGACCACGTTTATCTTGGAAGAGGCAGTCTCGACCTTAACCTCTGGAGCGGACGGTTCCTGGATAGAACCGTCTGCAAGGCGGCCGCTTTGAACTATATCGCTGTCTATATTCCTAATGACAGCATTTTGGCCCGGCAGAGGAAGCTCGGCTTTCTCCTGGTTGATGACCAGCGCAGGGGAAATGCAGAGCAGCGAGGCGAAAGCGGCACTTATTAATTTGTAGTTTGTATACATAAGCAATAAAAAAGCCTCACGAGTGAGGTCTGGCCACATTATTATATACCCAGAAAATTGTGTCAATAGCTGTGGAACAATCATGAAACAAAGCCCATGTCCATATAATTTTATTTTTTATTAGCTTTGGCCCGCCGTAGCCGAGCTGCAGCGAGGCGAAGGCGGCCCAAAAACCCTTGATTCCTAAAATATTTTGTGTTATAAAAATGATGTTATGAAAACAGAAGAAACCCTAAAAACAACTGATTCGATCAGAGTGCCCCAAAAGGGGGAAATTTTGGAAGGCACTGTAATCGCGCAAGACGGCATGTCTTTTTTTGTTGATTTGGGACCCGGCAAAGTTGGAATAGTCTTTGGCCAGGAATACCAAAAAGCAAGAAGCATCTTGAAAAACCTTAAATCCGGGGACAAGATCTCGGCAAAGGTGAAAGAAGCCGAGAACGAAGAAGGCTATGTAGAGCTTTCTCTGAAAGAAGCGATGGAAGAAACTACTTGGGAGAAGATCAAAGAGCTTAAATCCGCCCAGGAAGTTTTCAAAGTAAGGATCTCCAAGGTCAACAAAGGAGGATTGATAACCGAAATTTCAGGAATACCGGCCTTTTTGCCGACATCCCAGTTATCTCCGGCAAACTTCCCCAAGGTGCCGCAGGGAGACAAAACAGAAATATTAAAGAAACTTCAACTGTTCATCGGTAAAGATCTGATGGCCAAGGTTTTGGATTACGATGAAAGAGCTGGCCAGATCATATTGACCGAGCAATCCCAGGAAGGGGAGAACATCCAGAAAGCCATCCAGGAATTGAAAGTAGGAGATGTTGTCGAAGGAGTTATTTCCGGTATTGTTGATTTCGGAGCCTTTGTTAAATTCTCGCCGGTCGAGGCCGCGGAATCGGACCAGGCTGCTCCTTTACTGGAGGGGTTGGTTCATATTTCCGAACTTGATTGGCAGCTTATTGAAAATCCGGCCCAGGTGGTTAAGATCGGCCAGAAAGTTAAGGCTAAAATAATCGATATCGCCCAGGGAAGAGTTTCTCTTTCGCTGAAAGCGTTAAAGATGGATCCTTGGCAGGAGCTTAAGTTGAAGACAGGAGACGAAGTGAAGGGGAGAGTGGTGAAATTCAACACTTTCGGCGCGTTCGTCCAGTTGGTTTTGCCCCAGAAAGAAAGCCAGCCGAAGATCCAAGGACTGATCCATATCTCCGAATTCGGGACAGAAGAGAAAATGAAGGAAGCTTTGGAGATAGGGAACGAATACAATTTCCAAATATTAAGCTTTCAACCGCAAAGGCATTGGATGTCTTTGAGGCTGAAATAAACCTCGTCTCGAACGGGATTTAAAATCCGCTGAAGAGCTTTGGTTCTTCAGCGGATCAGCAACTTTTATGAAGATCTCAAAAGGGCCGGCGGCCAGCTTGATCAAAAATATCATTTTTGTCTTTTTGATCTTTTTGGCGCTAGCATTAGTATCCGGATATTTTGGCGGCTCTTCTTCGCAGGATGCCCAAGAAATATCGATCACCCAGCTGGTAAGGGACATCAACGAAAGCAAGGTAAAAGAGGTGATCGTATCCGAGGACAAGCTAAACGTGGTTTATAATGATGATTCTAAAGCCGTAGCGACCAAAGAAACTGCCGCTACCTTGGACGAATCGCTTTCCAACTACGGAGTCGATAAAACAAAGCTGAGCGAGTTGAACGTTAAGTTCGACGCGGCAAGCAATTTATGGTCCTGGCTGGGTCCGGTTTTGTTCATGGTTTTGCCGTTGTTTGTTTTTGGTATTTTCTTTTTCATGGTTTTCCGCCAGGCAAAGAGCGGAGCTATGCAAACCTTTGATTTCACCAAGGCCAGAGCAAGGCTTTTTGGAGCGGAAGGCAATCCCAGGGAGCAGATCAAATTCAAGGATGTTGCCGGTTTGAAAGAAGCGAAAGAAGAGCTCGAAGAGATCGTGGATTTTCTTAAAAATCCCAAAAAATATCTTCAAATGGGGGCAAGAATACCTCATGGGGTTTTATTGGTCGGTCCGGCCGGCACGGGAAAGACCTTATTGGCCAGAGCGGTGGCAGGGGAGAGCGGAGTGCCTTTCATCTCCATAGCCGGTTCGTCTTTGGTGGAACTTTTTGTGGGCGTCGGGGCGAGCAGGATTCGCGATCTTTTCGCGACCGCGAAGAGGAATCAGCCTTGTCTGATATTCATCGATGAACTGGACAGCATCGGAAAAGCCAGAGGTTCGGCCATGAGCGGAGGCAATGAAGAGAGGGAGCAGACCCTTAACCAATTGCTTACGGAAATGGACGGTTTCGAGCCGAACGATAAATTGATAATTTTGGCGGCGACCAACAGGCCGGATGTTCTTGACGCCGCTTTATTAAGGCCCGGACGTTTCGACAGGAAAATAGTTTTAGACCTGCCGGACGTGAACGAGAGAGAAGAAGTTTTAAAGATCCACAGCCGCGGCAAGCCGCTTGCTTTGAACATCGACTTGAGGGAAGTGGCGGAGCGCACTCCCGGATTTTCCGGAGCCGAGCTGGCGAACGTGGTCAACGAGGCCGCTTTGCTTTCGGCGCGCCGCGATAAGAACCAGGTTTTTCAGGCGGAGATGCTGGAATCTATTGAAAAGGTTCTGCTTGGCCCGGAAAGAAAGAGCCATATTCTGTCCGACAGGGAAAAGAAAGTTACAGCCTTCCATGAAGCCGGCCATGCCGTGGCGGCAACCTTTTTGCCTAATTCCGAACCGGTGAGAAAGATATCTATAATCGCCAGGGGGATGGCGGCCGGTTATACTTTAAAAACGCCGAGAGAGATCAGCTATATGAAAAGCAAGTCGGAATTTTCGACCGAGCTGGCGGTTTTGCTGGCGGGGCGTGTCGCCGAGAAGATGCAGTTCAACGAGATAACGACAGGCGCGAGTAATGACCTTGAAAAAGCGTCGATGCTGGCAAGAAAGATGGTTAAAGATTATGGAATGTCCGCTTTGGGTCCGATATCTTTCGGCCAAAAAGAGGAGTCGCCGTTTTTGGGACAAGAGTTTGAAACAGGACGCAACTATTCCGACCATGTGGCTTTTCAGATAGACCAAGAGGTTGAAAAATTAATAAAAGAAGCGCAGACTACGGCACAGGATGTTTTGGTGAAATATGAGAAGGTTTTGAAGAATATAGCGGATGTGCTGGTAGAGAAGGAAACCATAGAAAAAGAAGAACTGGAAGAGATAATTTCCAAAGGAAAAAGAAAAGACAATAAGGAAACCAAAGTTGGAAAAACGAAGGGAAAGAAGGATAGGGGAGTGAAGATAAGGATAAGTTAGAGCATCGGGTGGCTTTTGCCCATACCCATGGGCGCATAGCTCAGTCGGCAGAGCACAGCTCTTATAAAGCTGGGGTCGATGGTTCGAGTCCATCTGCGCCCACGATCAAAGGATGATTTTGAAAATTCGATGCGTCACCGCCCGCGGGCGGGGACATAAAGCCGGGGTCGATGGTTCGAGTCCATCTGCGCCCACATAAAGTAGATCCGGGGTCGAGCGGGTTCGCCCGATCATCCAATCGAGTGTCCGGTCGCGTCAATAATGCCGACAGGCCAATATCGCTATTTTTTGTCCGGGTACTGGAAATTTTTTCGAATTTAAGCTAAGAATATATTGTCTTTCTTTTAAGGCCGATAAGGGCGGTTAGCTCAATGGCTGAGCGTTCGCTTGACGTGCGAAAGGTTATAGGTTCGAGTCCTATACCGCCCACAGTAAATAAGTCGACATATTGATGCCTGGCGGGCAGCTCTATTTCCCGTCTGAGAACGATATAATTAAAATAATGATCAAATAAAAGGTATGTTAGCGAAAGCAGAAAAATTTTTACAGTCTTACATGAAGAAAGACTTGCCTGATATTCAACCCGGCTGTACTGTCCGCGTTTCCCAGAAAGTCAAAGAGGGAACAAAGGAAAGGATCCAGGTTTTTGAAGGGCTGGTTTTGGCTCGCAAGCACGGCAAAGGCGTTAACGCCACCATTACCGTCCGCAAGGTTGCGTCCGGCGTTGGAGTAGAGAAAGTATTCCCGATCCATGCCGTCACTATTGAAAAAATAGAAGTGACCAAGAAAAGCAAGGTCAGAAGAGCTAAGCTTTACTACTTAAGAGATGCCAAAGGAAAGAGGGCTAAGCTTAAGAAAGTTGAGAACATAGCGATCCCGGCAACAGCCGCGAAGCAAGTTCCGGAACAGGCCGAAACAGCCAAACCGGAAGAAGCGAAAGCCTAATTTTATTAGGCTTTCCGCCTTCTCCGGACCTGGCTGGTCCGGTCAGGCAAATGGGCGAGTGGTGAAATGGCAGACACGCAACTTTGAGGGGGTTGTGACCGCAAGGTCGTGTGGGTTCAACTCCCACCTCGCCCACCAGTTATAAAATTCTCCAGATAATTTAAAGCAGCCTTGTATTTTGGGCGCTTGGCTCAGTGGTAGAGCGACTCGTTTACACCG
>JBBABQ010000018.1:10234-15007 GCA_041657565.1 Minisyncoccota bacterium
TTCGAATCCCTTAGCGCCCACAGCGTTGAAACTTGTAGCTTGAAACTCGTAACTTTTGGCAATGGCTTAACCTAAGGACGCTGCTCCGACAGGCAAGAGCAGGAGCCGGATATTACTTTCCAATCTGCAAGTCTCAAGAAAATATTGTTTAAACGAGAAATTTAGGATAAGATATTAATCGTATCAAAGTTAAAGTATATGCCGAGGTAGCCAAGTCGGTCACGGCGGACGACTGAAAATCGTCAAATTCCGGTTCGATTCCGGACCTCGGCACCACGATCAGAGAATCGGGCTTTTGCCCGATTTTTTGTTGTTTGGCCGGAATACGTTTTTTGCAAAGAAAAGGATTGCCGTGGTAAAATAGTTTAAACAGTATAAGCAATTTATCGTCACAGTAAAAAATATGCCCCTAGAGGAACAACCGAAAATGCCGGGAACGGCGGAGCCAGCCGAACAAACAGAAACAGCCAAACCGGAAATATCTGGCCAGAAAGAAGCCGGCAGGGATAATCTTGAAGAGAAGGAACCGGGATCATCCGCAGAGAGAACGGCGGACGATTTAGGGCCGGAAAACAAAGGTTTTTTTGAAAAAATGTCCGAAGGCGGGAAAAATATAATGAACAAGGCTTACGAAGGCCTTTATAACATCCCGGGCGTGAACAAAGCGGTCGCGAAGATGGAGATAGCTTATAACCAATTTTGGCTGGATAAGAACGAAGAAAAGCTGGTTGAGCTGAAGAGCAAGATGGAAAAGATAAACTTGGAGAACGGCGATCTGGACCGTTCAAAAGAAGAGATCAGCGCGCTGATCGAAAGGTTGCAACAGCAAAAAATGCCCGGGGGCGAATCGTTGCAGTCGAAATTGAAAGATATAAGCCAAAAGAGAATGGATTCGGAAAAAAGAGGGGAAAACATCAGATCGGAACTCGGATCCAACGACGCCAAGATCAAGCTGTACGCTGGCAAAAGAGACATGGCAGCCGATAAACTTATCGGCCATTACGATGAAAAACTCGAGACGATAGGGAAGGAGATGGATAGCCTGCAATATAATAAGGACAAGATCGATCTGTCGGCCGCGGTGGCGGAAGCGAAACACAAGGAAGAGACGGGAAGGTTGGAGAAAATGGAAGAGAGCAAGAGAGAAGTGGAAGAGGCTTTAAAGAGGACGGGAATGCCAGAAAAAGAGGCCAAAAATTATCCGGCGATCAAAGAACTGGAGAAAGCTCTGAAGGAGGGGCGAGAGAAAATAAAAGCGGAGAAAGAAGAAATCGAGAAGAAGAAGATCGAAATAGGCCAAAAGGTCGCGAAAGTTGAAGCGAAAGTTAATTCGTATAAAGCCAAGAGAGGCGAATTTGTGCGTGTGAAAGAAAGGCGGCCGCTGGAGAAGGCGAGAGATAAAGAGCCCGGGAAAGGGGAAACCGAGAAGGAAAGAAGCGGCGGATCGGAAGGGACAAGGACAGAGAGGGGAAAAGATGCCGGAGAACAAATGAAGGCTTTGCTTTATATCTCCGGCTGGAATAAATACCTTCAGAAAAAATACGGCGAAACCGTTTCCGGCGAGCTTATCGATCAGGATGATTTTCTGAGAACAACAGGCCTATCGGAAGGCAATATTCTGGAGCCCGAAGACTTCAAGGACATTCTCGGGAAATATTATAAATTAAGAAAAATACCGGCGGATAAATTCAACCAAGACATAGACGGTTTCCTCGAAAAGAAAATAAAAACCGGAAAATAATAATTTTATTTTTAAGATATGGAAAAAGATCAAAATGCGGCTAGCGGCCAAAATATCCAAGAGTTGGACAGTCAGCTCAAAGATCTGTTGAAAAAGGCAAAAAAGATCGGCCAAGAGATAGAAGAGACCAACAAAAGCCTGGAAGAAGAGATGGACGGCCTCAGCAAAAAAGTGGACATGTCCATAAATAATATTCAGCAAATTTGTTCCGATCTGGACCAAGCGGAAAAAGAGGCCGGAGATGAATTGGACAAGATAGCCTTGGAACAGGCGGAGGATCTTGCCGGCAAATAGGATGGGGCGGCGGTTAACGCCGCTTTTTTTCGGGAAAGATCGGGCGGCTCTATGCAAGATCGGTATTTTCTGTTAAGAACATATCCAAGTAATCTCATTTAGAGATTTATAGCAATACAATTATTCGAATTTTACACCTCCATATAAATGGCCATAGTTTTATTTATTCGGAGGGAGATTTTCGATACATTGCCAAAATATGGTTTACGATGCGGCGATAATCGGAGCGGGGCCCGGAGGAATAGCGGCCGCCAGGAAAATGCTGGAGGGAAATAAAAAAGTTTTGATCTTGGAAGCGGGGACGCCGAACAAATTTCGGAGATGCCCGGTCCTTTTTAACGGGAGCGGTTGTGCCGGCTGCGGCGGAAAGTGCCAGATCATCAGCGGCGTCGGCGGGGCTTGCAGCTCGGTCAGCTGCGGAATATTGTCGAAATATCCCGCCGGGAGCGGGTTGAAGAGGCTTTTGGGCAAAGAAACATTATTGGGATTGGAGAATCAAGTTTTGGAATGGCTTGGGGATGCGGGCAATAATATTTTTAATGTCGTGGAGCCGGACGTTGGCCAGCAGATCTATCGGCTGTCGAACAACGAGGACATAACGATAAAAACATACCAGAGTTTGAGCGTGGAAGGGGAGAGGTTTGAAAATTTAATGAATAATTTGCTTGATGATATTGTCCGTCTCGGCGTAGAAATAAAATTCAATCAAAGAGTTGAAGACATAGTCAGCAAAGGTAATGATTTTTCCATTATTACGGACGAGGGAGATTATTCCGCCAAGAACGTGATAATAGCGACCGGCCGGGCGGGAAATAGCGAGATGCTGAAGCTGATGGAAAAAATAGGAGTGGACATCGCGGGGATCGGCGGCTATATCGGAGTCAGGTTCGAGGACAGGGCGAGCAAAGCGCTGGTAAAATTGAGAGAAAAAGTGCTTGATCCTAAATTCAAGCGCGATAAAACGAGATTATTCTGCTTCTGTCCGGAAGGAAAAGTCGTGGCAATGAGCGTGCCTAATTGTTTCGCCGGGAAGCCTATCGACAGCACTGAGGGGTGCGTTTGGGAAGGGTCTCCTTGGGGGAATTTTTCTATCCAAAAAGAATCATTTTTCGGTGATGCCGCCGATTATTTTAAATGGGAGGAATCGTTTGTCGATAAATATATGAAGACATCGGGAGGTTTTTTAATAGGCCAGTCGTTGAAAACGGCCATCGATGGCTCAACTCCGGAAATTACGGATTCCAGCATCCCAAAGAGATATGTTTGCGGGTCGGTCAAAAAGCTGGTAGGGCATGAGCTTGTTGATGAAATGATAGAATTTTTGATCGATATAGATAATGTTTTTGAAAAACAGATCATCACTGACGAGTGCCATATTTTCGCCCCGGAACTCCACTTCTGGCCCAAGGTGGTTGTGGACAGCCATTTGCGGGCGCAAAAGGGAGTTTATGTAGTCGGCGACATTTCGGGAGTGGCCCGAGGGATAATGCAGGCGCAGGTCATGGGATTGCGGGCCGCGGAGGGAGTACTGGCCGATAATTAGTGATATAATTGATCATATGTCAAAAGAAACAAACAAAGTATTGGTCGGGTTGGGCGTGATAATACTGCGGGAGGACGGGAAGGTTTTGATCGGCAAACGCAAGGGTAAGTTCGTTCCGGAATACTCCATTCCCGGCGGGCATCTCGAGCTCGGAGAGACATTTGAAGAGGGAGCCAAGAGGGAAGTGAAAGAAGAGACGGGGGTGGAAATTAAAGACCCGAAAGTCGTTAGCGTTTCGAACAATCTGGAAACTTACAAAAAAACCGGGAGGCATTATATTTCCGTGAATTTGCTGGTCACTGATTTCAGCGGGGAGCCTAAGGTAATGGAAGCGGATAAGTGCGAAGGGTATATTTGGTGCGATCCCAAAGAGGTTCCGGAGCCTCATTTTGAAGCAAGCAGAAGGGGCCTGGAGATGTATTTCAATAAAAGAAAGCAGATCGGTTAACGGCCCCGAGTACTTGCCTTTATTCTCGCGGTTTTCTCTGTTTCCTCTCTAAAAGGCCGATTTAATGAGCTTACGCGGCAGATGGTTGCCCATTGGCCAGATCCTGCGATCTAGCTTGAAAAATCCCTTAAAATCGCTTATAATTTGTTTGTTAATCACAGAGAGCCTTTTATATTGGAACATATCGGAACGTACAAATTTCTTTGGAAATTTTACGTTCCTGCGAAATTTAAAATTAGAATTTTAAATTTCTTGCAGGTGTAGCACAATGGTAGTGCGTTTGCTTGCCAAGCAACTTACGGCGGTTCGATTCCGCTCACCTGCTCAAGCTTATTTATAAAATATCGAAGAGAAGTTTTCCTTGCTGTAGTTTCGCAATCGTGCGGGACAGAGGCGGGTTCAAAAGAGCTTTAACAGTCCTTTCTCTAATAGGAGGGGAGCAGCCATAAATTTATGAAAATCATTTGGCGGGGACAATCTTGTTTCCAATTGATCTGTGCCACTAAAAAAGGAGATAAGCCCGTTTCGGTGGTCATAGATCCTTTTTCTGAAGATATAGGGTTCAAGCTTCCCAAAATGGAAGCGGATATTTTATTGGTCACCCATGACCATTTCGACCACAATAACGTTAAGGGGGTTTCCGGCGCTTCCGGCAAGCCTTCTTTTTTGATCGACGCTCCCGGGGAATATGACGTTGGGGATGTTTTTATCCAGGGGATACCTTCTTGGCATGATAACGCCAACGGC
>JBBABQ010000019.1:0-9550 GCA_041657565.1 Minisyncoccota bacterium
CAACCTCTTCCTGATCTCGCTTGCCTTATAAAAATCAGGCTTTAATAACAAAGTTTTCCGGAAGGCGACCTTCGCATCGAATAAACAGCCCGCGGCCTGAAACTTGACGCCTTCTTTATAAAAATAATAAGAGAACTCATCCGCGGCAACACCCGCATAACTTCCGCCGGCCATGACAAAAATAAACAATAAAACAAAACAAACGCTTCTCAACATGTTCACTCCCGTGCATATTCTTATTGCTGCGGTAAATTAATACCTGCGGCCAACCGCATTGTATTGCAATGAATATACACAGGCCGTGTTAACAGAACATTAAGAGAATGTAAAATTCTTGTGATCTTTTTTTCGATTTATGCCCTGCGGTAAAAGCTTAAACGCCTCTCCCGAAGGTAAACTTGACCGGCACTTGCGGAGAAGCATTATAAATACCGGCTTAACGTTTTATCGCGCCTTCTTTTCCTTTTTTTTGCGCTTCATGGTATCTACGCCTGATCTCGCCGACATCAACCTGGGCAGACGGTAATTTCATTTTTAGCGATTCAAGTTTTTCATTAACGATTTTTGACACCACGAGATTACGAAACCACTTATGATCCGAAGGAATGATATACCAGGGCGCATGCGCGGTGCTGGTTTTACTTAATACATCTTCATAAGCCCGGGCATATTCACTCCAGAATTTCCTTTCTTCATAGTCCGCTTCGCTTATTTTCCAATGACGCGACGGGTCGTCCAGCCTCTGCCGAAAACGCTTAAGCTGTTCTTGCGGGCTTATGTACAGAAAAAACTTCAAAATATGCGTGCCGCCGGCCAGGAGCCTTTTCTCAAAACAGTTAATAAAATCGTAGCGTTTTGACCAGACCTCTTCTGGGACAATTTTATGCACACGCGCCGCCAGGACATCCTCATAATGTGAACGGTTAAAGATAACTACCTCCCCTTTAGCCGGTATTTGCTTTTCAATACGCCAGAGGAAATCATGCGCGGCCTCTTCTTTTGTCGGAACTTTAAACCCGCAGACCCTTGTTCCCTGCGGATTCATCACGCCGAAGACATGGTTAATGATTCCGTCCTTGCCCGCCGCATCCAGGCCCTGCAGGCAAATAAGCAACGAATGTTTTCCTTCGGCATACAGGTGATACTGCAAATCATGCAGGCACCGGCTGTATTTCTCAACTTTATCTTTAACTAAAGCCTTATTCTTATGCCCGGCAGTAAAACCCGGGTTAATTTTGTTTAAATGGACCTTACTTCCCGGCTTAACTTGAAACGTCCCAATATATTTCATATTTCCTCTGATTTCATCGGCCTTTCGCGTATACTTATATTAAGTATACGCTTAATTAACTTCCACTTCAAGACAATCAATCATCGTGTCAATCATCGTTTATTAACCCCGCGCTAAAAAGCCGAAGCATCAAACGCGGATCATTATAATTCTTAAGGGAAAGGCCGCTTAAAAAAGCGGCCGCTGCTCACCTTCCAGCTTTATCTTCTGTAATTTTTCAATATTGATCATTTTCTCTTCAGCGCTGACAAACAAAAAAAGGGCAACCCGGTTTTTTAATCAAGGCCGCCCCTTTTATTCAATATTTTATAATCCCTCCCGCCGCCGGGGAATATTACAGTTCCGGAATACCGCTTAAAGATACTTTTTAATTTTTTACCCCCGGGTAACCATTATGATCCCGAAAGTAATCGAAGCGATACCCAGCCAGCGCGTAGCTCCAATATGTTCCTTAAGGAAAATCAGGGAGGCGAAGGTGATGAACACATAACGCAGGCTGTCGATTGAATACGCCAGGCTCAAATCCGCCTTAGAGAGCACAAATAACCATACGACGAGCGAAGCGGCGCTAAAAATACAACTTACCCACAGGCGCGGCATCCGCAGAAGATTGAAAAGAAAAACAATCGCCTTCTTCCAGGAGTTAACATGCGCATCCAGATGGTTGATCGCTATTTTCATGGAAAGCTGGCTGACCGTATCGAAGATATCGGTGCAGACAATCAGGATTACTATGAAGAGAATGCCGGTTTCCATTTAAGCTTCTCCCCCCTGCCGATGGCTGCTTAAGGATACCAGGATAACCCCTAATAAAATAAACCCGATCCCCATCCAACGCAGGACCGGGATCTTCTCCCCGAAAAAAATAATAGAAATAAGCGGGATAGTGATATAACTGAAACTAGCCACCGGCATCGCGACGCTCAAATCGATCTTGGAAAGGATAGTTATCCAGAGGCAAAAATATATAGCCAAGGCGAACAAGGCAAACCACAAAAATGGATTAACCGCGGATACAAATACAAAATGTAAAGCATCGGGCAGGCTGGCAATAATTGTCGAATGCTGGACAAGCGCGGTCTTCTTAAAACAAAACTGCGCCACCGTCTCCAGGGCATCCGTGGAAAGTATCAAAAAGAATAAAAATAAAGTCAACGGGCGTTTTTTCCTCATCTTTCTCCTGCTAAAACGCGAAAATTACTTATAAAATAATGGGCTATTAACCATATCAATTTAATAGCCCATAAAAACTTTCCCGCTGCGCCGGGAAAGTTCAATTGCCGCGCCCCCATATCTTAGGGAAACGGACTCATTAAATTTATCAGCCTGATTATAGCGCAATACCCCGATACATCAAGAATATTCTGGATTTAAAAAAAGATTTACCCGCGGATTACCGGCGGGACAAAAGGAAATTCCCGCGCATCGTATCTCAAGCCCAAATCACCGCGGCAGTTAACCGTTAGCACGGCGGGCAGCCTCAGGTATCTGAAAAACCCGCGGCTCCACCCCCAGCAGGAATAAAGAAATGTTCTTTGACCTGACTATAAAATATCTCGTAATAAGGATCGGCAATAGAACACCCGCGCCCACCGTGATAATCGCGGTTATGGTAAATGTAACCGCGTTTAGCCGCATAAAATCATTGAGCGCGAATCTCAACGGCGCCATTAAAATAGTATGCAGAAGATAGATCGGGGCGGAAAAAATACCGAGAATTTTAAAGATTCTCCCCGGCAGGCTCATCTCATCGATGTTCAGGGAAATGAAAACACACAACATTATCCCGGAAACAGCCATGGATAATTCAAAAACTTTCTTTAGTAAAATTACGCCGGCTGTATCACCGGAGAATCCGGATCCGGCCAAAAAAAGCATCACCAGAAGGATGAAAAACAGGCCGGGCAGCCATAATCCGCTTCTTTTAATAATCCTGTTTTTATGTTTAAAAAGTAAAACGCCCAGATAAAAATAAATGAGGTACCGAAAAACAACTCCCAGCGAAAAATACATGGAACAATTAATAAAGAATAATCCGAGAATAAGGGAAAATAACAGGGCCGCGCTCCGTATATATTTTTTTAGAAGCGGGAAAACCGCGAAAATAATAAAAAGGATATAAATAAACCAGAGGAAAGTCGCGCTGCCCCTCCAGGGGCAGAAGAATAAAGACCATAAAAAATCCGGGGTTACCGGATTTTCCAGCCTGATAAACTGCTGGGCGATAAGCTTCACCGCTAAAATTATAATAGAGATGGAAAAATAAGGAATAAGCAGCCTTCTTGTTTTATCCCTTAATAATTTCCCGTAATCCCCGAAAGACTTAATCTCCCTTGAGAAAGCGAATAAAAATCCGGAAGCGCACATAAAGAGCGGCATATGAAAAGCATACACCATATGATTCAGGAACTCATATGCCGGATAAGAAACTCCCTTAGGGTGAAAATGGCCGAAAACAACCAAAGCGATCGCAATCCCCTTGAGGATATCTATGAAACTGAATCTCTTCCCCTCTGAAGCTATCATACCCCTCCTTGACCCCGCCTCGATAGCAAGCTATCCTTCTTCCCTCTTTTGTCTAAAAAACAGGAAACTTGAGAATTAAGAACTTCCGGATCTTCAGGTTTATTATTGCGGGTGCTTTTAACGGCATGATTGGTAATTATATCACAAAAAATAAGCTTATGCGTTTCTCGTTTTAAGAGGAAGCCGCGAACTTTTAGGCTATGGGGCTCCACAGCGGCGAACGCATAAAAAGTGATAATAAGCGGGAAGACTTTTTTGATATTCCGGGCCTAGAGAGACAATTCCTCCAGATATTCCCATCGCGCGTATACTTTTTCGAGCTCCTTTGACAAAAACTCCAACCGTGCCTCGGTCTTTGCGATTTCCGCGGGATCTTTCTGGTAAAAATTAAAATCCGCCAAGAGCGTGTATATTTGTTTCTGTTCAGCTTCTATTTTTTCCACTAGCGAGGGAATATTATCAAGCTCACGCTGCTCTTTGGAATTAAGCTTTCGCGCAACTACAGGTTTTTCGCGCCGCACGGTTTCTTTTGCCGGTTTTGTTTCTATAGACGCCGATACCGCCGGCTTTCTCTGTCTTAACCAATCATCATAACCACCGATATACTCATTGATCAGGCCATCACCTTCAAGAGCCAATGTCGAGGTTACCACATTATTGAGAAAAGCCCGGTCATGGCTGACCAAAAGAAGAGTGCCTGGATACTCAAGCAATAATTCTTCCAGGAGTTCAAGGGTCTCGATATCCAGGTCATTGGTAGGTTCATCCATCACCAAAACATTTGAGGGCTTAGAAAAAAGCCGCGCAAGAATAAGGCGATTACGTTCCCCTCCCGAGAGGACCTTGACCGAGGTGCGTGCCCGATCGGGAGTAAAAAGAAAATCCTGCAAATAACCGATGATGTGCCTGGGTTTACCGTTGATCATGATGGTATCGGACTCTCCATTAATGTTTTCGGCAACAGTCGCCTCTTCATCCAATTGTTCACGCAGCTGATCGTAATAAGCAATCTGAAGATTCGTCCCCAGAGCTACTTTCTCTCCTTGAGGCTCAAGTTCTCCTAACAAAAGGCGCAATAATGTCGTCTTCCCGCTGCCATTAGGGCCAATCACGCCGATTTTATCACCACGCATTATTTGAGCGGTAAAATCTCTAACCAGGCATTTTTCCCCGTACCCGAAACGAAGTTGCGAAATTTTAGCAACCCGATGCCCTGAAGGGTCAACTTTCTGCGCCCGCACACGAATCTCTCCGATCGCCTTACGTTCGGTTTTCTTTTCTTCTCTTAAACGCTCCAGGGCCTTAACACGGCCTTCGTTACGGCACCTGCGGGCCTTGACACCCTTACGGATCCAGATCTCTTCTTCCGCTAACTTTTTATCAAAATGATCCCAGCGCGCCTCCTCGATATCAAGCGCTGCTTGTTTACGTTCAAGAAATGTCTTATAGTCGCATGACCAGCTATAAATTTTGCCGCGGTCAAGTTCAAGGATCCTTGTGGCGACCCGGGTCATAAACATCCTGTCATGGGTAACAAAAAAAACATTCCCGGGGTAATTAAGCAAAAACCCTTCCAACCAGAGCATTGAGTCGATATCTAAATGATTTGTCGGTTCATCCAGCAGTAAAACTTCAGGCCGAAGTACCAGCGCCCTAGCCAGAAGCGCCCTGCGTTTTTGCCCTCCGGATAAAAGAGCAAAATCACTATCCGGGTCAAGTTTCATTTTCGTGATAACTTCTTCGACCTGATTATTCACATCCCAGCTATCAGTATGGTCAAGCTTATCTTGCAGCAGGTCAAGCTGCTTTAATAATTGCGGGGTAGCCTCCGTTTGCAGGCGATGAGTTATATGATGATGCTGGCTTAATAGTTCGCCGCGGGCCCCCAGCCCCGAGAGGACAATTTCAAAAACGCTCCCCGTAATATCGACGGGCACTTCCTGCGGCAGATAAGCGACCTGGATTCCTTTTTGCACAATAACGTTACCGGTATCAACCTGCTGCCGGCCGCTCATTACCTTCATTAAGGTGGTTTTACCCGCGCCATTACGGCCCAGTAAAGCGATACGCTCACCGGGCTCCAGCTGCAAATTTAAACAATCGAAAATAAGCGGGCCGCTAAAGTTCAGACTAACTTCCTGCAGACTGATTAAAGCCATTTTCTAACAACCTTTTGTTGTGATAAAGAATTAATAAGACAGATTAAATTTCTGAGGAAAAGTTCTTCTTGTTTACCGGAGGGATATTCCTGAAATCATTACCAACCTTTTAACTTGCCGAAGGCTCCTTCTGGTCTATGCCGGCCTGCGCGTTTTTCTTAGCCAGCTTGCTTTGCAGCTTTGCTTCTTTTTTCTTTTTCTGCGCTAATTCTCTCTGCTGTTTTTTAAATGAATAATTAACTTCCATTAAGATATCCTCATTCCATTTTAATTTACCTGCGTGATAACGCCATTAATTTGTAAAATAAAGGCCTCTCTCGTATCCCATGGGGAGCCTCTCTAAATTTACAAGATTAATTATATGCGCAATACCTCGATATATCAAGAATATTCTGGATTTAGAGAGACCATTTCCTCGCGGAATTTGAGCAGCTTATCCCCTTTATCTAGTGAAATTAAGCACCCATAAAAATCCGGCAAAATTCTGCAAAGCCTAAGACGAAGCAAGATTAAAAACGTTTTGTCCGGTCTTTTTTTGGCGGGAAATTACGTAGCTGTTTGAGAAACAACTAGATACAAAATGTCCACCCTTAAGTGGCGGACATTCATTCTTAAAACCAGAGGCTAAGTTATTTGCTTTGAATAATTTTTTTTAATGCATAGAATAGCAAAACCAGTATTAAAGAGGAAATTCCAATAAAAACTTTCTTTTTACTGATGGGATGGATATCAAAGTTCCCTGGAGTTATTTTTCTTATTTCAATGGCGTGAATATCCAAATCACCCCCATGTTCTAAGCAGCTTTGATGGAACGTTCCGGAAACTTCTACAATATCACCTTTTGTATGATAATTACCGGCATAATGGATATCTTGAACCATCTCTTTTGGAGCCCAGATACCAATCGCGATAGTGCCGTCATTTACATTCAGCCATGCGTAATTTCCACGGATCATTACATCCCCTATGACTTCTCCTCTATAGTTAACAGTTTTACCATCATATTGCTTAGCATTATTTAACAGGTCCAAACTCGTAACTGCCTGGGCATAACAATTAGAAATACTAAGCATTAGACACAAGATCATAAAAAAGAATGAAGCTCCGCGTGCTAAAGCCCGCGGTTTCTCAGAGCGAAATACTGAGCGGCCATTGTTCATCCGTGCCCTTAAGGACGCGGTTTTCTGGCCGCGAATGTATGAACTTTTCACTTTTATTTGCCTTTCACATACGCTACAAAGAAACCAAATAACGCAAGAACTGACATTAACTCAAGCCTTCCTGCCCACATTTCAATGATATAGGTCACTTTTAATATCGTCGGCATGCTTGCATCAGTTATTCCGCAAGAAAGCCCAACATTGCCCGCAGCAGAAGTCGACTCAAAAAGAGATTCCAAAAAAGGATACCCCAACCCTACCCCTACCAGCGCACCCAATCCATAAATAAGTAAATAGCCTAATGTAACAATCAAAACTGCCCGCACCTGTTTATCTTCAATAAACATCGTCTTGATATGATGAAACTTCTGCATAACGACAGCGCTGGACGAAAGCATTGTTCTTTTTATATCTTGTCTGAATGCCTTATATATTATTCCCACGCGGAGCATCTTAATACCACCCGATGTAGAACAAGCGCAACTTCCCAGAGCCATGGCAATAATTATCCCGGTTAATGCTAAATCCCCCCACTCTTTAAGAAATTGCTGCGTATATATCGTCATATAGCCGGTAGTGGTCTGTCCTGAAATAATTTGAAAGAATCCTTTACGGAAAAGTATTATTCCCTCCGAATAAACATCCAATCGCCTCAAGCCGGCCATGATAATCAAACTAACGATCATAATCACAAATAAAAGAGTCCGCGTTTCCATGTTCTTCCAAATTTCTTTAAAATTCCCCCTCCAGATCTGATAATGCAAATTAAAGTTTAACGAGCCAATAACCATAAAGAAAATTATAATAACTTCATAGATCAGGCTGTGATAATAAAGAATATTTACGGATTGCGGGGCAAAACCTGCGGTATCAAATCCGGCCATAAAAATGCAAACGCCGTGAAAAAATGCACTCTGGGGTTTTAACCCAATGGAGATCCCTGCCAAGCCCAAAACAACGGTTCCTAAAATTAAATAAACTATGCTAATAACCCAAATAAACCGCGCAGTATTAATAACGTTGGGAACTAATTTTTCATCCCGCCCTTCCCCAAGATACAGATTAAACGCCCCGCCGGCACCCTTGATCAAGAATGAAATCGCAATAATAGCTATCCCTTGCCCTCCTAGAACAGGACCTAAGTGGCGCCATAAATTATGGCTTCGGGAAAGATGATCCAAATCCTGGACAAGAGTTAAACCGGTTGTGGTAAAACCCGACATGGTTTCAAAACAGGCATCAAGAAACGACTTATAATGGCCGCTTAATAATAACGGTATAGCGCTAAGCACCATCGCCGCCAACCAGGAAAAAGCAATCACTACCATTGCCTGGCCGGTATTTAGCTCCTTGTCTGTTTTACACAGCCAACTCAAAGCCAAACCGGTAAATATAGCAATATTGGCGCCGATCAAAAAATCCAAAGCAGGATTAGGCTCTCTAAATAAAACAAGCCCTGTAATAAACGGCAAAAACATTGCTAAACCAATGCCAAGTATTATTCTGCCTAAATAATAACCGATGTTCTTAATATCACTTATTTGAGGCCTAAGTATCATCGTATATACCGAAAGGCTAATGCAAATAGCGAACCTATACCGATAATCACCATTACATACACCGCTTCCCAGAACATCCCAAGCGCAACAGTATAAAAAATAGCTATTTTCTTCATAGTAATCAATAAAAAACCAGAGAATGAAACACTCTGGCACTATAAAAAATCAATCCTTCGGCATTCCCCTAAAAAACCAGAACTTACTCCGGACTGACACTGAGGCGGCATATTCTTTAAATGCCGCCGAATATATCAACTTATTTTGTATTTATTGAATTACGATACGCTTGACGGACAAGGAAGACAAGTCAAAAAAAGGTCAAAACGAAGATTTAATCAGCGGAAATCAGACGGTAGCCTACGCCCGGTTCCGTAAGAATATACATGGGGCGAGCCGGATTAGGCTCGATTTTACTGCGCAAATTACTTATTGTTACGCGTAAGAGATGTAAAATACCTTCATAATCTTCTGTTTTATCCCAAATCTCACGCAGGATTTGTTTATGCGTAAGAACTTTACCAGAGTTTAAAAGAAGGAGTTTAAGGGTATCATACTCGGTGGGAGATAAATCAACCTGGTTATCTCCGACAGTAACCCGGCGGCTGGCAATATCCGCCACCAGCTTGCCTGTCCGCAGAATTTGGTTTTTTTCTAAAGGCAAAAGGCGTCTCATCACCGCTTTCAAGCGCGCCAGTAACTCTCCGACAGAAAAAGGCTTGGTAAGATAGTCATCTGCTCCGGCATCAAGCGCGGTAATCTTCTCCAGCGGATCATCTCTTACTGATAAAATGATTATCGGGATTTTTGTCCGTTTACGGATTTTTACAATAACTTCTCTCCCATCCATATCAGGAA
>JBBABQ010000019.1:9560-14797 GCA_041657565.1 Minisyncoccota bacterium
GGTGGGCACTAACCGAACCTGTTAAGGCTTCTTTACCTTTTGCCGCTTCAAAAACATCGTAACCGTACGCCGAAAGGGATGTCTTAAGAAAACTACGTATGGATTTTTCGTCATCGACAACCAGAATCCTTAAATTGTTTTGTTCTGCCATTATGCTTTACTCCAACGGAAGATCTATAATGAACGTAGCGCCTTTACCGGGGACGCTTTCTGCGCTAATATGACCGCCATGAGCCTCAATAATATTTTTTGAAATACTTAACCCCAAACCGGTCCCCAATACATTTTGAGCGCACTGAACCCGATAGAACTTATTAAAAATACGCCCCAGGTCTTCCTTAGGAATTCCATAACCATAATCCCGCACAAGAATACGCGCCTTTCCGCCAATACAAAAGGCTCCAATTTCAATCGCGGAAACATCCGGGGAATACTTTAAAGCATTGTCGATAACATTCAAAAAAGCCTTAAGCATATAAAGAAAATCGATGTTTACTTCGGGCATCTCTTTAGGAATATTTATTTTTACGTTCCGGCTGCCAATTTTATCTTTTAGTTGTTCAAGGCACGCTCCTATAAAGTCCCTTAAATCACACGGCTTTTTAGAAATCCGTAATACACCGGATTCTGTCCTGGTCATATCCAGAATGTTATTTACTATACGGTTCAAACTCTCAGATTCATCACGTGCCGTTTCCAAAAGCTCGCTTTTTTGCTGTTCGTTAAGCTTTGATGCGTTATCCAGAAGAGCGCTCAATGCCCCAACGATCGATACAAGCGGTGTTTTTAAATCATGAGAGATTGAATTTAAAAGCGCTGAATGTAGTTTTTCTGTTTGCCGCTGAATAATTTGAGCCCTGACTTTTGAAGTAAGCGTGCTCACGATAAGGCCAACTGCCAGAAAAGCCCCAAAGGTAAAAAGATACTCAAAATCATTTACGCTAAGGGTGAAATACGGCGGAATTAAAAAAAAGTCAAATGCCAGGACGCTCAATACTGAGGTTATGATTGCCGGCCACTGCCCCCAGCGAATGGCAACTATTACTACGGCCAGAAGATAAAACATCACGATATTTGTCGGTTCAAGTTTTCTTTTAACAAACTCACCCAACAAAGTCATGAAGAAAACAATCCCTGCGCTTATCAAATAGGGATAAATTTTTTTCCTCGACATCCTTGTTTTTTGCATATATTAAAGCTCCTGAAGTTATATTCTATCATGACTATTTTTAACCTCAAGAGATAAGGCGCTAGATAAATGGTAGAAGCACCCCGCAAGGACGCCCGGAAACGCGGCGCGGCAGAAAAACTTTATATACAGATAAACTTACACCCGCATTATTGTCCCGGCCGGAAAGCTGCCTTCTGCAGTAAAAAACTATTGGTCCATATAAAAAAATCCCATACCTTTAAAGGTATGGGATTTTTTATACAAGGGTCGATGGCTCGGCAAGGTAAGAACGCTCATGCTGGCCAATCCAACGCCCTTTAATCCGTTATTCTATCAAAGCGCGTAATACGAACAATCCCATCTTACTTGAACATTGAACAAAATTCACCAACAATTTCCTCAACAGTCCCGAAATCAGTAATTACCTGAGCATGTAACACCACATATCTGTATTCAGTTTCCGAGAGCGAGTGAACAAAGAATGGAGCGGGATCTCCAACAGAATCCGCCGCGTCCTGCAAAGAATTCATTTTATTAAAATCACGATCCCGGATAGCCTCGCGTATTGCATTGTCCAGGGTTATATCTTGTTCTTGTTGCGACGAAGTCAAACGCTTCGGGGGTACATAAAGCGGAATTCTATGCGACAACGCATCTCGATAATTCTTGAGGTACTCATCGTGCCATTTCTTCATTCGTTCAGCGTTCAAATAATTTTTGAAACCGTCTTTTAAAAGTTTCTGCGTTTCAGTCTTATATAACCCCACATTTTTCTTGCCGATTTTATCTGCGCTGTCATTCTCATGAACAACTACCCATGCCATATTTTCGAGCAAGCCAAAAATATTGACAAAGAAGGCGTGTAGATTGATGTCGACATCTTTTAGTTCCTCTCTCGATAAAAGGGCTTCTCTCCTTAAAGGAAATACTGAATAAATATTCTCGACACAGCGCTCGATAACATCCAATCTCCGCGCAACGCCATGAAATAAATATTCTTTGGCCTTATCCTTCTTGAGAACATCTGCCACGCCCCAGACGATGCCAATAAGTTTTACATATCGACTTTTAAGCAATATTAGATCATTCTCAATTTTCTCTATATCAGCATCACTAAGAACTTGTGCCACTTGTCTACTCCTGTTTCAGCTATAGATGTCGAGTGATTCTTTTAACGCATTTCGGCAGGCTGCGTTTAATGTCGCTTTCCCAAAAGCGAAGGACTTTCCAGCCTTCTTTTCTTAATGCGCTGGTCACTTCTTTATCCCGCCGTCTATTACGCTTAACTTTATCCTGCCAATATGAGACATTTGATTTCGGCTTTATGTACCGCGACGGATGTCCATGCCAAAAATCCGAATCGATAAATACAGCCGTTTTCTTCCGTCTAAAAACTATGTCCGGCTTGCCGATTATGGAGCGCACATTTCTTGCAAAATATATATTCAATCTGCGCAACTCGCGCATCACAGCAATTTCAGGCGAGGTGCCAATGGACCTGATATTCTGCATATTCTTACGACGCTGGGCCTTTGTCAGGTTATCCATGCTAATCTAATGCGTTTTCAAGGTTCCTGTTCAACAATTCCCATAGATAAATCGCGGCAACAGTTTCAGAACCAGCAACATGCTTCCTGATCTTGGAGTGCTGATCTGTCTTAAACACAACTTTGCAAGCTTTTTTGATCCCGGTATCGTTCTCAGGCCATACGTCCATGCGGCCTAAATGAAAAATTCCGATCATATCAGATGACCATCGCCCAAAACCCCAGATACTCGTGACTTGATTTCTAAATTCATCGAGAGGGAGAAGCCCCCACTTCTTCCATGTACCGGGATATGCTTGAGAAAAATCTTTCCAGGCCCGCAATGCCATCCTTTTCCGTTTAGAGAGCCCTTTGAGCGGCCCTTCAATATGGCTTGTCTTACTTGCCCAATCTATAACTGCCGATGAGGTTTTAAATTCTCGAAGGAGCTTATTAATAATTGAAGAAGCGGCCGACAAAGAAAGCATTTGGCCAACGACCGAATAAAGAACGGCATCATCTATTAAATGCCAGATCGGGACTTCAGGCCGAACAGGGCCTACAAGTTTGATGAGGGATCTGAAACGCGGATGCTGGGACAGCGAGGCAAGATGTTTGCGGTATCTATTTTTACGGCTTTTACTCGATGAAAATATCGAATGAACATCTCCCATAGATTCTCATTTTCTTATAGGCTCGCACAGACTTTCTTCCAGTCGCTTTCTGTCCATAAAAGATTCCCTGTGTTGAACAGATACCCCTTATCGTGCGCAAAATCGCCTATTCCTTCAAAAGATACGCTCCCAGATACGCCTTCTTTTTGTTTGATAGCGGCCAAATCTCCGGGCACTATCGGGCCATTCCACGCGGTTATTTTATAATTCAGCCGTCCTTTCTTGCCTTGATACGCAAGACTCTTGTAAGGCGCATCTTTTAAGACAAACCCGCATATATAGGCAGGGATAGGCTTGAACGAAGGCAAAGAATCATACAACAGGCTCGATTCTTCAGCTGACAACGATCCGATGTCTTCGCCTCTCTTGAGCACCTTATCCTTAAAGACGCTTAGCTTTTTAAAGAATGCGAACAAGTGATCTCTGCCGGCGCCAACCTTTACAAGAACATGAACATCCGAATGATTAAACTGATCGCCGGGGATGTCCAGCCAAATGCCGTTCCATTTAGTGGTCTTTACGCTGATTTTTATTGAAGGGGCTCTATAGTCTGCATCCGGCCCTTTAATCTTATGAATATCCATGGGCAGGTAATCTTGTAATTGACCAATTTCATGTCCTAATTTTGCCGTGATTCCCCATCTTTCCTGAAGAAACATAAGGAACGCATATTCGCCCAAATAACCGCGCGTCATGTCAGCCCACAGTTGCCCAAGATCTCTTTGCCGACTGCTTCCATAATCTGTAGCCGCTGTCCTGCTTAAAATCTTTAAAGCATCGACGCACATCTTTGAATAACCGGTTTCATCAATGAACATGCAATTAGGAAGAAACCGCTCGTTATACCATTGACTGAAATCACCGTCCACAGGGGTTTCTCCGCCGATAACGGCTTTTTCAATAATCTTTTCAGCGTCCTCGCTTGGCACATCAAGCTTTCTGCTGACCAACCCGACTACTTCTTCCATGTCCATAAGATTTTCCCTTATTTATCGAATAATGAAGACTCTTCGCCGATGTTTTGATTGACATAGTCATATTCAATCCCGGCAAAAGTTTTTAGCACTGCAGAAAAGATCGTCTCGGACAATTTCGGCGGTACCGCCATTCCAATTTGCTTCCGAACGCTCTCTTTAGCCCCTTCAAAGACAAAGGAATCCGGAAAAGTCTGGATTCTCGCTCTTTCTCTGTTTGTTAAAGCCCTCGGTTCATCCCAATGATAACCGTGCGTACCGCCGCCGCCGCTTCCTGTCAAAGTATATGAAGGCTTATCCGGATCAAGACGTTTATAAATCTGACTTAATTTAGCTCCTCGAACGTTCAGCCTCAATTCATCTGGAATCTCAGCCGTCCAAGCATTTTGCCCAGGGCGTATATATTTCAACCTCTCAACAACTACTTGTGACTGCGCAGTCACTTCATTATTGGGAGCATCGAAAGCGATGGGAGGATTCTCTAAGGCCTCTTTTGCAGTTTTATGCTTGCGCAACGTGGTTGGGGCTGGGACTTGAAACTTTAGATTAAATGATTTTTCTATACCAACGATAATAACGCGGTGTCTCGTCTGAGGAATTCCGTATTCTTCAGATTTATATAAATGCACAGTCAGCCTATAGCCATTTCCAGCATCTTCTAAATCAGATAAAATCTTTTTAAACGCCTTTCCATCATTGGCTGTAGCAATACCGCCGACATTCTCCGCAACAAAAAATTTGGGCTTAAAGTAATCCAGAATATTTATTCCATAAGTATAAAGCGGGCCGAATTTTCCTTT
Source organism: Minisyncoccota bacterium (assembly GCA_041657565.1). Taxonomy (GTDB): domain Bacteria; phylum Patescibacteriota; class Minisyncoccia; order Minisyncoccales; family JAQTVQ01; genus CAIMDX01. The sequence continues at coordinate 14,706 of JBBABQ010000019.1, forward strand.
GAATCCCTTTTGTTCGCCGACAATACTAAAATCGTTACAAGGGAAGCCATACGCAAAAGCATCAATCGGAGAAAGTTAGATCGGAAGAGCGT
>JBBABQ010000020.1:0-14217 GCA_041657565.1 Minisyncoccota bacterium
TGTTCTTTCCCAGGTCCAAAGTACCGGACAAAGCGATATTGCCGGTCGAGGTCCAGGTCATGGTGGAGCCCTGGGCCAGGTCCTGTTTGGACTGCATGACAGCGCCGTTGGCAATGGTAGTCGTAGCTCCGGTGACCAGATTGTCTCCGTTACCGTCTCCCCAGGTCAGGGTTCCGGCGGTAACGTTCAAAGTGTTGGTGGTGGTCGCCGCATCGTTCAGGGTCCAGCCTCCTCCCGAGCCGTTGAAGGTGAGCGTGTAGAAAGGAGAACCGCCGGTAGAGATTGTCTTGCTTTCGGAAGTGGCGTCAAAAGTAACTGTGCTTGTCGAATGGGTAAAGGTACCGGTATTGGTCCAGCTGCCTCCGACGGTAAACGGAGAGGAGGTTGGAGCGATAAAAGCGGAATTAGCAATAATACTGACACTTCCATTTACATCAATTGTCGGGTTGTAAGTGGCGCCGGTCACGTTAAGTAAATTCAGACCGCTGCCGACAGTCAAGTTATTGTTTATGGTCAACGTCTGGCCTGCGGCGGCGGCCAAAGTATAGGTCGGAGCGGCGTTGTTGTCATAAACGCAATTATCTTGGTAAAAAAACGGTGTTGCGCCATCGGTCCAGTCCGTGCCGACCATCACATTATCAATGTTGGTGCTTCCGGTATTTATACCTGTATTGTTAACGATTAAAGATCCGTCAAGCCATATCTTGACATAGCCAGTGGAAGTAGCAACGAAAATTTCCGCTTTAATGTGCTGCCACTGGCCCTTGGTAAAATTAACTCCCGTATCGTCCCATTGCTGCGCTTCGCTGGAATTCCAATAGTTGTAAGTAAAACTGGTATCGGTGCTTCCTCCCTCCATCTCTTCTATGCCAATTGAAAACCTATCATTCCATGAGCTATCGCTAAAATTAGCTATTGATATCCCCGAAGCGGTTCCCCAATTCCAATCCGAAGGAAGATACTGATAAAAATCCTGTATCATTGTTTGATACTGTCCCAATCCCTCGTTCTGCGCCATGGCATAACCATCAACACCTCCCGATTTAGCGGCTACTCCATAAGCGCCGGCGTATTTCAGACTGGTGGTCGCTTGGAAAATACTGCCTGAAGTAGTCCCAGCTCCCTCCGACCACTTGCTGAAATCGCCCGTCTCAAAATCGTCATAAAAAACCGAAGAGCCCGAAAGCTGAAGGTTATAATATGTAATCGCAGGAATGCTGGTATCGTAATCTGTCGTAAAATTAACGGTAGAGCTGGCTGTGTTGAAAGTTCCTCCGGTAATGTCCGCGCTTCCCGAAATGGTGATCGTTTGGGTGGACGAAGCGTTCAAAGTTCCGTTGACATCCAGGCTTCCCAATGATATCGATCCGGCAGTGGTGCTGCCGGTTAGAGTCAGGGTGGAACTCGCCCAAACGAACAGTTCCTGCGTAGAGCTGGATATTGTGAGAGTTCCTGCGGTCGAGGAAGCGGTAAATTGTATGTCAGAATCTCCGGCGGAATCATATTCATCCAGGTCTGCAATGGTCAACGGTCCGGAATCATGATGCCGCGCGATAATGCGATTCTGATAAAGATCCATATCCGTGACATTGGCTGCGGTCGAAGTTATCCTGGTAATGGCTGCCGCCTTTTCAGTTCCTTCATCCAAATAAACGGTAAGCACGTCTCCTGCACTAGCAACTGCAACATCAGAGATCGAGTAACTGCTGGAAGCATTGGTTGTGGTAGAGAAACTCCCGGCCCCATTGACCTTTACCCTCACTGTTTTCCCCGCTCCTATGCCGTTTGATCCTTCGTCAGAATAAACAGTGCCGGAGACGGTGATATTACTGGCTCCGCCCGTGGGGGCGTTATAAAATAAGATCGATGACTGTAATTTTGGTACGGCGGATGGAGAGTTGCCAGGCACTATACTTAAAGAAAGACTATCGTCGTCTGAGATGGAGACATCTGTCGAAAAATTACCCGTAGTATCGTTAGCGACTATCGTAACGGCCAAATCTGTATCCGTCGTACCGTTTCGCCGCAAAGTAAAAGTAAATTGGTCAGGACTGGTGCCCGGGTCGGTAGACAGAACCACATACATAGCTTTTGCCGTAGTTTCGCGGGCAAGGGCGTATTGTTCATTTTCTGTTGCGGTCAGGGTGCTGTCTCCGCAAGTCAAATGCTGGTATTCAGTGGCAAGATTATTAATGGCATTATCTGTAACAGCTCCTGTAAACCATTGCCCCGGCGTGTCTGGCACAAAAACCGCGCCGAATTTAGCTTCTGTTCCCGCAGGGGCTCCAGAAATAGCGGTTTGCTGGATCGTCACCTGCTCTCCCGCGGAAACAGAAAGGGTATTCGCCACATCGTTGCTCGTAGTCGCCGCGCCGGTGATAGTGACCGCGACAGAAGAGTCAACTGTATTTTTTTCCAATTTAAAAGTCCGACCTGTCACTCCTCCGGGAGCCACGGAAAGCCCGACATAAAAATTTTTCAATGTTCCGGAAGTCGGAAACAGAATCTGTCCATCAAAACGAGCAGAGTCAAAAACTTTATGTCCGATCAATGTTAAAAAATAAAGATTTGTCGACAACGTCCCTCCATGGCTCATTAAAATAGTCTCTCCCGCGGTAGAAGGCGTGAATTTAGCTGTCCAGTATGTCGCTCCCGCAGCTGTAGGAGAGCTGACTCCTACCGCCGATATGGCGATCTCATCTCCGGCCGAAACCGAGACCTGGTCTTCGTCCAAATTTGAAAGGGTGTCCGTACCAGCGATCGATACGGACAGATCAGTGTCAGCCGCATTTTTGCGGATCGTAAATGTCCAGCTGTTGCCTGCGCCCGGAGCGGTTTTGACTTTGAACTTAAAATCGCTCAATGTTCCTGCCGTCGGCATTATTTGCTGCACATTGGCTTCGGTCGCATCAAAAACTTTCAGTCCGTCCCCCATCAACCCTATATATTCTGTTGCTCCAGCAGTTGCCGGAGTATCGATGTCTCCGCCAAAAATATACTGGAAGGTCGTTGTAGCATCGGATGCCAACTGCCATTGGCGAAGCTCTTGGAAAACAATTCTATCCGGCTCTAGCGTAATTTCCGATTCCAGGCCGCCCATTTTCATCGGTCCGAGCAAATAAAGATAAGGGCTTATATCCGGAGCGTCAAACCGGTATTTCAGCTCATATATTTCTCCTTGTTTGATATCGGCGTCCCAAACGATGGACCTCTCTCCTTCCTTTTTCTGCTCCGAATATTGGCCGCTGGCGGAAACCACTTCAAATCCCTCTGGCAAAGGCTCGGAAATACTTCCGTTAAAATCCTCATTAGCCTTGATCTTCAAGGTCATTTCATAAGCGGACATGGGATATATCCTTGTCGGCCCGATCCTTTCCACATCAAAAGGAACGGAATCTTGAACGGTTATTGAATCTTCTATTGAATAAAGGCCGTTATTGGTCGAAGCGGTCAGTTTTATATGATACGATCCGATTTCCTCAACTTTGTAATAAGCCGAATAATCCGGGAGGCTGGTAACATTATTAGGTCCACAGCTGGAATTCCGAGTAACCGCTCCGTTATTTATTATCGGATCCGCCGGGCCCGCAAGATCGTTTTCTTCCGCTTTGGCGTAAGAAAAACCAAAGATATCTTTTATCCTTTGGAGAGACGATCCTCCGTCGTCCGCCGCCTCTATTGTTGTTTCTGCTCCCGACTGACCCTCCTGCGGAATATCCATTTCCGGCTGATTAGCCTGTTCCTCTTCCTGAGAAGTCTGCGGATCTTCGGGGGCGGCTCCTTCCTCCGGCTCTTCCTGTACAACTTGGCTCCCTTTGTCGGAAGGAACAATGCTCCCTTCCGGCAAAACAGCCTCGCTGGAAGAAACGGAAGCATCTCCGTCGATGGAGCCTTCTTCTTCGACTGCTCCGCCGTTTTCCCCGAAGTTTCCTTGCTCTTCTGCCGATCGCTCTTGGCTGGAAGATGAGATAGAATCTTCCGGAATCTCTTCAGAGACAGTTCTCTCTGTGGTTAAAATGGTTTTTATGCCGCCGGGCGAAGTTATTTCCACCTCCAAACCGGCGTTGCAAACGGTGCTTCCTTTCTCGTTCAAGACTCCCATTTGTAAAAAAGCTTCTTCTCCCGGAACGTAAACCGATTTATTGGTATTGATAGCCAAGACTCCCCAAGTAAAATCTTGGGTAAATTCGTAAACTATTCCTTTATCCTCCACGGAAAGGGAAAAACTGTATTTCCCCGGACCGCTGAAAGATTTTTTGGCGATCTTTATCTCTCTTTTTTCCCGGCCTTTTTCGCGAACGATGTTCTTCAGAATATCCCCGCTGGCCAATTCTTCCATTTTTCCCCTCCCGGAATTTTTATCGGGTACCGATAAATCGGCTTTTATTTCCGGTTCCGGCTCTTCCTGTTTGGTGATCCCAAGGGCGAAGCCGATGCCGGTGAAGAATTTTTCCGCCGCTGATGTTTCCGGCGTTTTCCTGACAAGCTCGAAAGACGGCTCTTCGTCGGCTTTCCATCCATCTTTTAATATCTTTAACTCGAAATCTTTGACCGTTTCGCCCAGCTCCTGATACTCCGCTTCCACCCAAAAACTGTCCACATAGATGGGATTTTCCATCTGGCCCCCGACCGCGCCTTCTATCTTTATTTGAAGGCCCTCGATATCGTCCCAAGAGCTCAAAAAAGAAGCATCAAAAGAAAGATATCCGCCATTGGAAGCGTTGGAAAAAGACTCTTGGGAAATAGATCCCAATTTACTCCATTCAATACTGCCCGATCCGCCATTCACCCCATACCAAATGATCAGTTTATCGTCAGGATTAGAAATTATCTCTTCTGAAACGGGCTGAGGATCGTTTTCAACGCCTTCCATCACCGGCTCTTGGCTATTGATGTCTTTTTCCCCGCCAAAAATCGCATCTCTCGTTTTTATCTGGCCTTCCTCCGGTTCGGCTTGGCCGCTTTCGGCGGCCGGCCCGCCCTGAAGCTGGTCCTGTCCTTCCTCTACAGCCTGCCCGGCGTCTTGATCGGGGATATCTGCGCTGTCTTCATTCTGCTGCTCTTCTTGGTTGGAAGAAGACGCTTCCTCCTCTCCGATCAAAGGAACTTCGATTGATAATTCATTTGTCTGTCCGGCCAGAATATCAGCTTCCTGCTCCCGAGCCGGCGGTTCGACAGCTTCCGAAGTTTGGGCCCTAGCTATCTGGGGAAAATTTTTGAATATAGCGCTGAAAGTATTTTTAACCTTTCCCCAAAATCCTTGCACGGGATCAACTTGTCCCGCGGGAACGATATCGGGATCCTTTATTCCTCCGGCTAAAGATATATTTATCTTCGCGGAAACAAGCTGTTTTTGGGAAACGTCTTTAAAATTCAAAAGCTCTTCCGCTTTGACCGTCGATCTTCCGAAAATTCCTTTTAATCTGTCCAAAAAAGAAACCTGGCCCGCGCTGGCATCGCTTTGAACTTCCGGCTGGCCGCTTCCCTGGGGTTCGCTCTCGGCGGGCGCGGCGGTCGGGCCGTCTAGTCCGCCAGAACTTTGATCTGCGCCATCGGATCCGGCCGGTCCTTCGGATTGTCCGCCAATGGCTCCGTTCGGATCAGGCAACGGATCGCTCGAGCCGGGAAGACCGCCCGATGCTTCTCCATTTTGCGAAAAATTCCCTTCTCCTTCTGTTTTTTCTTGAATATTTTCACTGCCTTCAACTTCCCCTTGGGAAGGCTCGCTCTGAACGCCGCCGCCTTCCTCGGCGCTTTCTTGTTCCGAAGGCTCGCTGCCGCTCGCATCGGCTTGCGGATCCGAAACCTCTTGTTCGCCGCTTTGAACAGGCTGGCTATCGAGATCCTGGCTTGGCTCGCCAGCCGGATCCTGGCCTTCTTTCTTCTCTATATCTTTGAATATCTCATCGTTGATCTCGTCAGAATCCAGATCGAGCTGAGTGCTGTTAAAACCGGAAAGAAGCAAAGCATCGGGACCGCCTTTATAAACAGCCGAATTCTGGTCGGAAAAATAATTTATATCGCCTTCTGGACCGACATCGGGAGATCCTTTTATTCTGTCCTCGTTCTGCCAGCCCCGGCCATCGATGCTTTTCCCGGTCTGGGCCTGCGAAGGAAATATTTTAACTATTTGATTTTGATCTTGCGATGAACTGGCCAGCGCGACCAATCCTCCAAAAAATACCACGGCCATAGAGATGGCAAGACTGGCCTTGGATATCTTCAAAGAAAAATATTTTTTCCCTCCGGAAAAATGGAAAGAAAAATTGAAAAACTTTTCATCTTTTCTGCTGGGCTTTGAATCCAAATATTCCTTAACCGCGTCTCTCGTCGTAAGCCAGCTTGATCCGCAATAAAATTTCCTTCCCGATACTTTGCCCTGCCTCACCAAATAGCCGATATAATCCGAAGCGTAACCGGATACTTCCGAAGCTTCTTTCAGCGACAAATATTTTTTGAAAAAATATTTGTTGGACGCTAAAAATTCGAAAAAATTTCTGGAAGAAGAGGCTTTTTGCCTGCCTTTGATATATTCCAAAAGTCCTTTTCGGGATACTTTCCAGTACTCTTTTTTATAGATTTTCTCGCCCGCGATCTTCCCTTTTCTGATCAAATAAGCGATATGATCGGAGCTATAGCCAAAGTACATCACAGCCTCTCTGAGGGATATCTTTTTCAAATTTGTGATGTAATTTATGGCCATGGGATAAAATTTCGAATGATGCCGAAATATCGAGGAAAATAGGGATTCTCGATACCCGAGATTATCTCCATTTTAGCACTTCTATGGCATTGTCAAACTGTGGAAAACCCAGCATCATGAAAATACCAAAAAGTATTTTTATGATGCTGGAGGGACGTTAATTTGCAAAGCAAATTTTACGTCCCATAAGGACCGGATATCTTTCCTGAGTTAATTTTTCGCAAACCCCAGTCTATTTTTGTTGCTTTGATCTCCTGCCTCAAACCAGCTTTCCCCTTATTTTTCAAAAAAGAATTTGACAGTCCTTTTTTGTTAGACTATGATTACTTTATCAAGGTTTATGAAGGTTAAAGTATAATAAACATTAATAAACAATAATACTATGCCAAGTAAAGAAATCCCTGTAAAAATACTCAACGTAAGCGTCTCGAAGGATAAAAGGTTCCTGACGGTTAAAGAAGTGGCCAAGCTTTTCGGGGTGACCGCCCTTACCATAAGAAACTGGGACAAGGCGGGAAAATTAACCGCCATAAGAAATCCCATAAATAATTATCGGGTCTATAGAGCCCAGGATATAGAAATATTTTTAAGGAGAATGGAGAAGGAAGGAAAGACATTTCTGGGATAGAAACCGTAAGCGGCACAATGAAAAAAGAGCGCCAAAAAAGGCGCTCTTTTTAATACAAATTCCATGATCAATTTTTGTATTTTCAGACCTTTCCCCTAATTAAAAATGCAAAGATCAAAATGCAAAATGACAATGTAAAATTTAAAAAATGCATTCATCGGACTATTATTTTTCTAGAAAATAATTTTAACATTTTTAATTGTCATTTTTATTTTTGATATTTAAATTTTACATTAAAAACTAGCAGAAGTGTTGACCTCGGTTTCCGATAAGAAGATAATGATATTAGTCTCGCTTCGTTTAAAACAGAAAAAGCAATGCCTCCTTGGGAGCCAAAAAAGTTCCTAGCGAGGTCTTGCTTTTTAAAGAAGATTCCGGCACAAAGTTCTTTTTACGGGAGCCCATATATCCGGCCGCTTAGGCGATCGGACGAGGGCACCCACCTGGATATTTTCCGGAGTCTTTCTCTGAATTGCAAGACCACAAAAGATCGTCCTCGAAAGGCGGTTTTTTGTTATTTCAACATTAAAATTTATATTTATAAAAGGAGTAGCAATCCCGGATAAGAGTTGTAATTTTCAAACGGCGAATGAACGAACGCGACGCTTTTCTCGGGGGAGTTCAAATAACTAAAAAACGCTTTTAATAAGCGTTTTTTATTTGTTTTACATATCGGGACTGCTACGGACAAACTCTTTAGCATATTCATAGTCGCAATTTTCATTTACGCATTCGTAATAGTCATAGCCGTCGACTACATACAAAAGCCCATGCCAAAAATTATCGTCCACTTCGTCTACCAGTAATTTCCCGAGACATTTCGGACACAGGTATTCGCCGGATCTAGTCTCCTTCGGCGGTTCCAACTCTCTAAAGATACCTGCCAGATCTCTGATCTTTCCCCTTCTCTCCTCCAAAGCTCTTTTTCTGTCCCTTTTCCTTTTGTCTCTTTCCGCAATAATGCCTCGTATAATTTCTTCCTCCATATTTTTCTGCAAACGAGCTGTACGAACCGCGATACTGCGGTCCGGAATCTTCCCGTTGGCAGTATTAGTTTGGCGTGGTTGTATATAACATCTTGGTAAAAAAATGTCAAAAAAACGTGCAGGAACTTTCCATCAGCACATACTAAACAAAAACGCCCTTTTTAGGGCGTTTTTGGCTTATTTGAGACGTTTTACAGCCCCAAAGCAGTAACCAGCTGTTTTAGCATGGAAACCACTACAGGAGGCGCTAAAAGGCTAAAAGAGGCTGTTCCCTGGTCATCTAAAATAGTCCAGGGCTTTTCGGTCATCTCCACTTTTTTATCCTTAGCGTTCCAGCTGTATTCGTATTGGGGAGTAACCTCGTAATCGTTGACATACTCTTCGGCTTTATCTATCGGGACCGCGTTCCTTAAAAGGACTTTGGGTACGCCGTAAAGCTGGTAGGCTTTTTCCAAAAGTTCCTGGTCTATCCTTATCCTTTCCCTTATAGGATCCAATCCTAATTCATCTCCTTCTTTGGTGACCATTTTGACGCCGCCGCATTCAGGATTGTCGCAGGACAGATAAAACTCTTTTTTGGCCTCGTCATAGCCGATGGATTTGGTCGGAAAAAGCTTTAAATTGCGGGAAGTATTGCATTTCGGGCAGATCAAGCGCCATTTGATGCGCTCTTCGATAGCCATATCCGGCACACTGATCAAAACAAATACATCCGGGTCTTGGCGATAATCAACCAAATCGCGGAAGAAAAGAGAAAAGGCCACTTGGTCCAATCCTCTCGGAAATCCGTCTATAAAGATGACCTTTCCTTTATTCTTCGCTATCTCCCTCTTAACTATGGCCAGGATCAATTCGGTAGGAAGAAGCTTCGCCGTGCTGCGGCCCTCAAGGGTGTCGATGATCTCGTCCGGGGACATCCAGCCGCGGTAGTTATCTCTGATAAATTTCACCAGATCTTCCCTTTGCTCGCTTGATTTAAGCTCCTTATCCACGCCTCTGATCATATCCCCTATGGATAAATGGAATATCTTATCCTTGCCGAAGATCTCTCCGAACATTTTGGAATATGTTCCTTTTCCGGAGTTCTTTTTGCCCAGAAGATAGGCGATAAAGGTGCTTCCTCCGTCGAGATATTTTTTCATTTTATCTATCTCAAGACCGGCTTTTAATTTGAAATACTCCCCTCTTTGCTTGGGATCGGACAAGTCAAAACGGGGAGAGTTCTCTACTTTGGTTTTAAAAATCGGAAATTCAACCATAAACTTAAAATAATTCAAAATGTAAATATCAAAATGTAAAATTGATGTATCCCGCCGCTGGCGGGATGATTTATATCATCGCGAAGCGATACAATAATTTTCAATTTTGATTTTTCAATTTTAAATTTTTAACGGATTTTATTTATTTTTCTATGCGTAAATTGCGACCGTCGGCAACAAATTTAACATCGCCGTCAATGTCGGTTCTTAAAGTATTAATACCAAATTTTTCCAGCCTGGTCAAAGTTTCTTCGGCCGGGTGGCCAAAGCTGTTCCGGCCGACCTGTATCACCGCCGTTTCAGGCGAGACCTTTTCCAAAAAGATCTCTGATGTAGAGCTTTTCGACCCGTGATGCGACACTTTCAAGACTTGCGCTGATATATCCTGAGAAGAACCGACCAATTCCTTTTCTCCTTTCGCGCTGATGTCTGCGCAAAAAAGGAAAGAGTTTTCGCCGTAATCAAGCCTGGCCACCAAAGAATCATCATTGTCCGCCGCGCCCGATGCCGAGCCCTCAGCCGGATAAAGCACAGATAGCCGCACCTTTCCGGCAACGATCGTCCCTCCTGCCCCCAATATCTCCTCTTTTGCCCCTTGCCCGGATATTTCTTCTTTTTTAAGTTTTTGCCATTCGCTTGCCCCGGCAGTTTCTTTGGCAATGCCTGGCCAAACGATATTTTCCACCTTATAATTCTTCAAAACTTCCAAAAGGCCGAACAAATGATCTTTGTCCAAGTGGGTAGAGATGATCGCGTCTATGTCCCTGTCCCAAAAGGGCATATTTTGCGCCAATTTTTCCAAAACCGCGGAATCCGGACCGCCATCGATCAAGATTTGATGGCCTTGGGGAGTTCTGATGAAGATCGCGTCTCCTTGGCCGACGTCAAAAAAGACCACCTCCATCTTTTCGAAAGAAAAATGATAATAAAAAACGGCCTGCCAGGCCGCAAAATTGGCCGCGATCAAAAGGCCGAAAATTAAAAATATCCGATCCTTTTCCTTCATGCCCGGCTGATTTATTTTTTATTCAGATCTTTTAACAGGTTCTCCATATCTATCCCGTATTGTCCGCAAATATCGCCCAGCTTCAGCTGTTCCATTTCCATCTTGGCGAACGGACAGGTCAGACACGGCAAACCGTAGCCGGCCATTATCTTTTCCGCCCCATTCTTCTTCAAAGCCTCGGCCAGAGTAGTTTCTGCGGTCATCTCGCCGGCCCCTCCCTCTGTTTTTTCAATTGATTTTTTGACAGCCATGATCTTTTAAATTAAATTTTATAAAATTTATAGTTATAATAACACGACAAGGATTGTAGGCAAGACTGGCGGGACCTAAAATCCCAATGACCAATGACCAACCAAATCCTAATCCCTAATAACCAATTACGATTGTTTGGGATTTTGATCATTGAAGCTTGATTGGAAATTGGGATTTGGTCATTGGGATTTAACAAATAATGGTTCCTCCTCCCAGCACTTCCCTCTCTCCCTTCTTCCCGGCTCTTTCGGAATAAAAGACTATTGACTGGCCTGGCGTGACCGCTTTCTGCGGCTCGCCAAAAACAGCCTTGAATTCCCCCTCTTTTTCCGTTCTGCCAACGACAGCGGAAACCAAAGGATGACGATAGCGTATTCTGGCCTTGGCCTTTAAAGGAAGATCCGGCTCTTTCCCGGATATCCAGTTCAAACCGCCGAAAACAGCTTCTTTTTTTTCCAAGTCTTTTTCATTCTTGGTCACTATTAATCTATTATTTTTCATATCCTTTTCAAGCACGTAATAAGGCCCGCCGGACATCCCCATCCCCTTTCTTTGACCTATAGTATAGAACCACAACCCGCTGTGATCGCCGATGATCTTCTCTTCTCCTCCATCGATCCTCTCGATTATTTTTCCTGATCTCTCTTGTAGATATTTTTTTAAAAAATCCCTGGTCGAACCCGATATGAAGCACGCTTCCTGCGACTCCGAGACCTCCGCCGAAAAAGGAAGTTTGAACTTATCCGCCATCTTGCGAACTTGCTTTTTTGTAAATCCGCCAACCGGAAAAACAATATGTTCAAGCTGGCTTTGGCTAAGCCTGTATAAAAAATAAGTTTGGTCTTTTGCCTCATCTTTTGAAGTGAACAGACGATGGCCGATATTTTTTGAGTCTTTATCTTCGACCGATCTTTTCTCCGCGTAATGGCCGGTGGCCACAAGATCGGCCCCCAAGGCCAGCGCTTTTTCTATCAGCAGGCCGAACTTTATTTTTTTGTTGCAGCCCACGCAAGGATTGGGAGTGGCCCCTGTTTTGCAAACGGCCAAAAAATCATCGACAACTTTTTGCTTGAATTCTTCCCTAAGATCAAAAACGTAAAAAGGAATTCCCAAAATTCCGGCTATTTTCCTCGCACGGTTCTCCGACTCGGCCGAGCAGCACCTGTTTTTGTTCAGATCGGCGCGGCAGGCGCCGTCACTGTCCGACCAAAATTTCATAAATATCCCGATAACGTCAAAGCCGGCCTTCTTCAACGAAGCCGCCGAAACGGAGCTGTCTATCCCTCCCGACATAGCGCAAACGATCTTGGTTTTTTGGGAAGCCATAACTATTCAAGAATTTTTTTCTCCATTTCCGTCCAATCCTTGTATCTTTTCTCTGTTTCCTCTTTTTCTTTGAAGATCTTCTGGTGCTTTGCCAAAAGATCCGCCGGCATCCCCTTCTTGTTCCTGGAAAAATAATCGTAGATCGCTTCTATCAAAGCGTCCGAGGCCAAAACCGAACAATGCATCTTTATCGGCGGCAGGCTGCCAAGAGATTCGGCCACCTCGGACTTGCTTATCTTCATCGCTTCTTCAAGGGTTTTTCCTTTGGCAAGATCGGTGATTGCGCTCGAAGTGGCAATGGCCGCAACGCATCCGAAAGTTTCGAACTTGATTTCCTTGATGATCTCCTGCCCTTTTTTATTTTTTACGACTTTGATATAAAGCTTCATCACGTCTCCACATACTAAATTTCCCACGGTGCCGATGCCGTCGGCGTCCTTTATTTTTCCGTAATTATGGGGCTTTTTAAAGTGAGCCATCACTTTTTTCGTATAAAGACCTTCTGCCATAAATTTGTTTAGGCCGAAATTATTTCCGGCGATATTTTTTTTACTAATAGTCTTCTTGCTTCTTGAACGGAGATATTTCCCTCAACTGTTTTATTATCCCCGGCAAAACCTTCAAAACATAGTTGATCTCCTTTTCCGTTGTCCATCGGCCCAATGTCAGCCTTAACGATCCATGGGCTTCCTGAGGCCTCAATCCCGTGGCCAATAATACATGGCTGGGCTGGAGTTTGGCCGAAGAACAGGCCGAACCGGTCGATCCGGCGATCCCGGCCAGATCGAGCTGGATGATAAGGGACTCTCCTTCCACGAACTCGAACCAAAAATTAGCGTTGTTCGGAAGCCTTTTTTCGGGATGTCCGTTCAAATGAACTCCCTCTATCTTATCCATCACTCCCTTGATGAGCTTATCCCTAAGCTTAACTATACGGACGCTTTCCTTGGACATTTCTTTTTTACACAAAGCGCAAGCTTGGGCAAACCCGTAAATGGCCGCTATATTGACCGTGCCGGACCGCAAGCCGAACTCCTGTCCTCCGCCATGTATGATCGGCGATATTCTTACCCCCTCCCTGATAAACAAGCAGGCGGCGCCCTTCGGACCGTACATCTTTTGAGAACTGCCTGTAAGCAGATCTATGTTCATTTTATTGACGTCTATCGGGATCTTTCCCAGGCTCTGAGCGGCGTCGGTATGAAAATAAACGCCTTTTTCATGACAGATCGCGCCGATCTCTTCGATCGGCTCGATCGTGCCGATCTCGTTATTGGCGTGCATCACGGAAACAAGGATCGTTTCCTTTTTGATCAGGTTTTCGACCTCTTTCGGGTCGACCAGACCGTATCGGTCAACTTTCAATTTTGTCACTTCAAACCCCTGAGATTCAAGCCACTTGGCGCTTTCGCCGACGCAAGAATGTTCTATGGGGGAAATAATGATATGGTTGCCCCTTTCCCTATTGGCAAAAGCCGCTCCTTTTAATGTTAAATTATTGCTTTCGGTCGCCGATCCGGTAAAAATTATCTCTTGGGGTTTCGCCCCCATCAGGCCGGCCACTATCTCGCGGCTTTCCTCCAAAATTCCTTTAGACCTCTGGCCGAAGCTGTGCAGAGACATGGTGTTGCCGAAAACTTCCGCCGGAAAACGGGAAATTTTTTTCAATATGCGCTGATCGACCGGCGTGGCCGCTCCGTAATCCATATAGATCCTAGGCGTTTTTTCTTTTTTTGCCTCCATATTGTTTTTCCTTCGCCTCGCCGCAGCCTTAGATAAAACGGATTTTTTAATTTCAGCCATAATTTAAAATTTATTTTTTATTAAGTCCTCTAAAGAGACCGAGTTTAAAAATTTATCAAGTTTTTCCTGGAATTTCTGCCAAAAATTCTGGGCCAGGCATCCGCCGCATTTGGAACAAGTGCTTTTGACCCCGCCAAGGCATTGGACAAAATAGCTCTCTCCCTCCAAAACGCCGACCACCTCCCCTAATTTTATTTTTTTAGCCGGCCTGGCCAAAGAATAGCCTCCCTTGGCGCCTTTCTGGGCTTTCAATA
>JBBABQ010000021.1:0-13784 GCA_041657565.1 Minisyncoccota bacterium
GGAGATCAATGCTCCGGAAGTTATAGTCAGGAACGAGAAAAGGATGCTTCAGGAAGCAGTCGATTCTTTGATCGACAGCAAAATGAGAAAGGGGACAATGACCTTGGCAACGACCGGCGGAAGAAGGCTCTTGAAGAGCTTGGCCGATATGCTTCAGGGAAAACAAGGAAGGTTCAGGCAGAATTTGCTCGGCAAAAGAGTCGATTATTCCGGCCGCAGCGTGATCGTTGTCGGCCCCGACCTGCAATTGAACGAATGCGGCGTGCCGAAGAAGATGGCTTTGGAGCTTTTCAAACCTTTTGTAGTTAAAAAATTGATCGAAAGAGAGCTGGTCTACAACATGGGGGGAGCGAAGAAACTTATCGAGGACGAGACCGATGAGGTTTGGGAATGCCTTGAAGAGGTAGTGAAAGATAAAGTGGTTCTTTTGAACCGCGCTCCGACCTTGCATCGCCTAGGTATCCAAGCTTTCTATCCGGTATTGATCGAAGGAGAAGCTATCCGCATCAGCCCTTATGTTTGTACCGCTTTTAACGCCGACTTTGACGGGGACCAGATGGCTATCCATCTGCCTCTTTCCGAAGAAGCCCAAACAGAGGCCAGAGAGAGGATGATGTCCCCGGCCAATTTGTTGAAACCGGCAACGGCCGAACCGATCGTTTTGCCCGGCAAAGACGTTATTTTGGGTTGTTATCTTTTGACCAGGATCATTGACGGCAAAAAAGGAGAAGGAAAGGCCTTCAGTTCCGCCGAAGAAGCTATAATGGCTTACGAATTGGGTGTTATAGAGCTGCAAGCCAAGGTTAAAGCTTTG
The DNA here is from genome assembly GCA_041657565.1 of Minisyncoccota bacterium. Taxonomy (GTDB): domain Bacteria; phylum Patescibacteriota; class Minisyncoccia; order Minisyncoccales; family JAQTVQ01; genus CAIMDX01. The sequence goes on from JBBABQ010000021.1 coordinate 815, forward strand.
ATCAACGGCAGCATGATAGAAACAAGCGTTGGCCGCATAATTTTCAACCGTATTTTACCGGAGGGTTTTGGTTTCCAAAATTATCCTTTGAGCTCGAAGACATCCAAAGAATTGGTCAAGAATATCATTGAGAAACAAGGAAAAGATGCTTGGAAAACTTTAGATAATATAAAAAATATCGGTTTTGAATACGCGACAAAATCAGGAATGTCCTGGGGGATGGACGATCTGATCGTACCTCAGCAGAAAAAAGCCTTGGTCAACGAGGCAGAGGATAAGATAAAGAAGATCGAGGAATATTACCGCCAGGGTTTGCTTTCGCAAAAAGAAAAAGACAACCAGTCCATTGAAATTTGGAAAAAGGTCAAGACCGAATTGGAGAAGATTATACCTACGATTCTTCCTCCGAACGGTCCGGTTTTTTCGATGATCGATTCCAAATCAAAAGGTTCTTGGGCGCAGGTGGTCCAGATGGCCGGGATGAAGGGATTGGTTTCCAATCCGGCCGGACGCATTATCGAATTGCCCGTCAAGAGTTCGTTCAAAGAGGGATTTAACGTGTTGGAATATTTCATTTCCACTCACGGCGCCAGAAAAGGTACGGCTGATACGGCTTTGCGTACTTCCAGCGCCGGTTATTTGACCAGAAGGCTGGTTGACGTCGCCCATGAAGTGATCGTTACCGAAGAGGATTGCCACGATTCGAACGGTTTTGTCCTTTCAAGGGCGGATGCCGAGGAGATAGGACAGGATTTCACATATAAAATTTTAGGCAGAATAGTTTTGGATGACGTTATCGATCCGAAGACCAAGGAAGTGATGGTCGAAAAGGGAAAGATCATCGATTGGCATGCCGCCGCGAAGATCGTCAAAGCGGAGGTGGAACAGATCAGGGTCCGTTCTCCTCTTTCTTGCAAGAACCACAGAGGCATTTGCAGAAAATGCTATGGCCAGGATCTGGGCTGGGGAGGATTGATCAACTTGGGAGAAGCTGTCGGCGTCGTTGCCGCGCAGTCCATCGGAGAGCCTGGAACCCAGCTGACCATGAGAACCTTCCATACCGGAGGCGTGGCCGAATCGGCTGATATCACTTATGGTTTACCCAGAGTTGAGGAAATTTTTGAAAAGCGCCAGCCGAAAGGAGAGGCCGCGATCGCTCTTTTGGACGGAAAAGTGTCCAGCATAGACGAGGAAAAGGGGATCATCAAGATCACTTCTTCTCCGGAACAAGCCAAGAAAAAGGAGTCCAAGAAAGAATCCAAAAAAGAGAAGGACGCTAAGGGCGACGATAAGAAAAAAGAGCTTGAGGTCACCGAATACCAAGTGCCGCCCAAGGTAGAGCTTTTCGTTAAGGTCGGGCAGGAGGTTGAAGCCGGTACGCCCCTTTGCGTAGGCCCCCTTGATATGAAAAAACTGTTCAAACTGAAAGGAAGAGAAGCGGTCCAGAGCTATATCATAAAAGAGGTCCAGAAAGTGTACGTTACCCAGGGCGTTCCGATCCACGATAAACATATCGAGATCATGATCAAGCAGATGTTTTCCCGCGTGAAGATCAAGAACCCGGGCGACAGTTTGTTCAGCCCCGGAGAGGTCATATCCCGCGGCCAATATATGGAAGAGCAGGCTAAGCTTAAAGAGGCCAAACAAGATCCGATCAAGGCTCAGGAACTGCTGTTGGGGATATCAAAAGTAGCTTTAACTTCGGACAGTTTCCTTTCGGCCGTGTCCTTCCAGGAAACTTCCCGCGTATTGATCAAAGCTTCCTTAAGGGGAGCGGTAGATAAATTAAGAGGATTGAAAGAAAACGTTATTATTGGTAAATTAGTACCAGTGGGTACTGGACTTATCAAAAAACAGCCAGCCGACTCTTAATTTTTTAATTGAACAATCGCAATGCCGAAAAGAAAAAAAATGAAGAAACCGGCCCGTAAGGAAAGGGAGGCGGTTTCTAATTACGGACTTTCGGACAGAACGGCAAAAATATTATGGTCAGGGTCATGCTTGCTGCTGGCGCTGATCTTATCTTTTTCATTTTTCGACAAAGCCGGGACCATCGGCGGCTTGTTGAAGATGGCCTTCCAGTCTTTTATCGGCAATGCAGCCCTTATCCTGCCAGTATTTCTAATACTGGCAGGATTTGTTTTTTTCAGGGCTAAAACAAGTTTGCGCGATATCAAAACCCCTTTGATAATCTCCGGGGCCCTCCTTTTTTTAGGCTGTGCCGGAGTGCTTGGCCTGAGAGAGGTCGGAGCGGACACTGAGTTGGCCGGAAATTTTAATTTTTTCCACGCCGGCCCGGGCGGATGGATAGGATACATTTTTTCATTTTTGCTTTTCCAAGGATTCGGTTTCTGGGTCAGCATGGCGATCTTTTTGGTTGTCGTGGCCGCGGGATTCGTCATTCTTTTTGAAGCGCTAAGGAAGAATTTTTTTGAAAAGCCGCTGGAAGATGAAGACGGGGAGAAAGAGGGAAAAGTTGAGGATCCGAAAAAACAGGAAAAGAAAAACGGCCAGAAGCTTCCTTCTTTTTTGAAGATGGAAAAGATCGGTTTGCCCCAGAAAAAGGAGGAGAAGGCCGATCACGGCGCCAAGGCTTTGACCTTGGGGAGCAGTTTGGAGAATTTTAAGGTAAAAGAATTAAAGCCTTCCCCAAAGGACGAAACATATGCTTTGCCGCCGATCGAACTGCTTGACGACGAAAAGAGCAAGCCGCAGAGCGGAGATATCGGGTTGAATGCCGCCAATATTAAAAGAACTTTGCAGAATTTTGGAATACCGGTCGAGATGTCTGAAGTGAACGTCGGCCCGACGGTCACGCAATACACTTTGAAGCCCGCCGAAGGAGTTAAAGTTTCCAAAATAACCAATCTGTCTTCAGACCTGGCTTTGGCTTTGGCCAGCCATCCTATCAGGATAGAAGCTCCGATCCCCGGGCGTTCTTTGGTCGGAGTTGAGGTTCCTAACAAGAAACGGGCCATGGTCAGATTGAGGGAGCTTTTGGAGCAAGAGGAATTCCAGAAGTCTCAGAATCCTTTGCTTTTCGCTTTGGGCAAGGACGTTAAAGGGTCTCCGATCTATGCCAGCTTGGCGCATATGCCTCATATGCTGGTAGCCGGTTCGACCGGTTCGGGAAAGACCATCGGTCTGAGCACGATAATCTTGAGCTTGCTTTACCGCCATGGTCCGGCCGATTTGAGATTGATCATGGTCGATCCAAAAAGGGTTGAGTTTTCCGTTTATAATTCTTTGAACCATCTTTTATGCCCGGTGGTCGTCAATCCCCAGAAAGCCTTAGTCGCTTTGAAATGGCTGGTAGTGGAAATGGAACGCCGGTTCGAATTTTTGGCGGAGAACAAAAGCCGCGACATAGACAGCTATAATAATAAGAACCGCAAGAAAGACGACCCGAAATTGCCCTATATCGTTTTGATCATCGACGAGCTGGCCGATCTTATGTCTTCCCGCGGAAAGGATATAGAGGTTTACATCGCCCGTTTGGCCCAGATGGCCAGAGCTGTCGGCATACACCTTATCCTGGCCACCCAGAGGCCCTCTGTGGAGGTTATTACCGGATTGATCAAGGCCAACATCACTTCGAGGATCGCCTTCCAGGTGGCGTCGCAGATAGACTCCAGGACCATTCTTGATACTTCCGGAGCGGAAAAATTGATCGGCAAAGGAGATATGCTTTTTGTGTCCACCGATCTTATAAAGCCAAGAAGGATCCAAGGCGCTTTCGTTTCCGAGCAGGAGATCAAAAAGATAGTCGCTTGGATAGAAGAGCACCAAAAAGAGGCCGAGATGACGCCGGAAGCGGAATCCCTCTCGCAGGAATTGCAGAATGCCCAGACCCCGCCTGACGTGGCCGGTGGTTCCCTGATGGGAGGCGGTTTTTCCGGAGGCGGCGGAGGAGACGACCCTTTGTATGGAGAAGCCGAACAGATAGTTATTTCCACTCATAAAGCTTCGGCTTCGTTTTTGCAGAGGAAATTAAAGGTCGGTTACGCGCGCGCGGCCAGACTGTTGGATATTCTTGAAGAAAAAGGGGTGATCGGTCCCGGCGAAGGGGCTAAAGCCAGAGAGGTCTATATGAGCAGAGAGGAAAGGGCCTTGGAAGACGAAGAAGGACCGGACATACCGTTGGACGATGATCAGGGCCCTTCTGAATTAAAGTAACAAAATTAAGATTTTTAAATCCAAAGCTCAAATGTCAAATCAAATCCAAAATCCAAAGCTCAAATGTTTTTGGATTTTAAGTTTTGGGCTTGATTTGGAATTTGGATTTTGATATTTAAATTTTAATCAAAATTAAAATTTCAAGGATTATGGCTTATAAAAAGAAAAAAACAGAAAAAGCGCCGCCCGTTAAAGTTGATGAGATCAAGGGAAATCTTCAAGATATCATTTCGGAGATAAAGGAAAAATTCGGAGAGGGAGCCATTATGAAATTGAACGAGGCTCAAAAGACGGACGTCGATACCATCCCGACAGGCTCGATCTCTCTTGATCTGGCTTTGGGAGTTAGGGGGGTCCCGCGAGGCAGGGTGATCGAGATCTACGGGGGAGAGAGCACCGGCAAGACCACCTTGGCTTTGCATATTTTATCAGAGGCTCAAAAGAAAGGAGGGATCTGCGCTTTTGTCGATGCCGAATACGCCTTGGACCCGGAATACGCGAGAAGGATCGGCGTCAATATCGACGAGCTTTTGATCTCTCAGCCGGATTCCGGAGAGCAGGCTTTGCAGATAGTCGAAAGCCTGGTCCGCTCGGGAGAAGTGGATGTGATCGTCATCGATTCCGTAGCCGCTTTGACGCCTAAAGCTGAGATAGCCGGAGAGGTCGGCGATTTGCAGATAGGGCTTCAGGCCCGCTTGATGAGCCAAGCTTTGCGCAAGCTGTCCAGCATCGTTTCCAAAACAAAAACGGTTCTGATATTCATTAACCAGACAAGAATGAAGATAGGCGTTTTGTGGGGGAATCCGGAGACCACGCCCGGCGGTTTGGCCTTGAAATTTTACGCTTCGGTCAGGATCGAGCTTCGCAGGATCGCTCAGATAAAACATGGGGAAGAGATAATCGGCAACCGTATCAAAGCCAAGATCGTGAAGAACAAAGTAGCCGCGCCGTTCAGAACGGCGGAGTATGATATTTATTATAATGAAGGGATATCCAAATCCGCGGAGATACTGAGCCTTGGCGTAAAGAATGGCATTGTTAAAAAAATAGGGAACCATTTCGAATACAAAGGGCAGAAAATAGGGGACGGGGTCGGGCTGGAAGCGACAAAGAATTTTTTGAAAGAGGATCTGGCTTTGGCAAGGGAAATAGAAAAAGAGATAAAAGCTAAAGACGTCCCGGCGGTAGAGATCGGGGGGATGGAAAAAGAGACCGGAGAAAAGCCGGCGGAATAATTTTTTCGCAAAAAAATAATTCAATGAAAAATTTATTATATGTTGAAAATATTTCGCTTTAATTATCGTTCTCTGCCTCTGGCAGCCGCTGTCACAGTTCTATCTCTTTCGGCCGGGTATTTTGCCCTGGCCTGGTCCGAACCGTCCGGGCCGATGCCTGTTACGGTTGACGCGCCCTTGAATACGGGTATTTCGACCCAAACAAAGAATGGTTCGTTAGTCCTTTCAGGAGGCAATCTGCAGATAAACGGAGGAGAGCTTCGCTCGTGGGGAGATCTTCTGATCCACTCCGACACCGACAGCAGCGGGGACAGCGCCATCCGCTTCATTAAAGGCGCCGCAGGCAGCGAGATGATGCGCGTTGACGCGAGCGGTAATGTCGGGATAGGGACAGCAAGTCCGGCCAGCAAACTCACTATTAACGCCGGCGGGATCGAGTTTACGGGAGGAACGGCCAAGATAACGACCGCGGACAACGTATATTTTGATATTCAAGCCGTTAACGCCGGCGGGGCATTGAGGTTTGCGACCGGCGGACCGGCCTCGACAAATACCAGATTGTACGTCGATCCTTCCGGAAGGATCGGCATTGGCACTGCCGGGCCTACCGACAGCCTGAGTCTTTCTTCGAACAGCTCCAACAGCATCAACATAAGACAGGGGGCGTATACTTATCTCGGTTCGGATTATTCCGCCTGGACGACCATCCTCGGCCAGAATGTCAGGGCCAGGAGGGGAGCAACGGCTAATATGGAGCTTGGGTCCGGCTACAAAGGCTCCGGAGCCTCGGCTCTCCGCCTAAACTGGGACAAGATCGAATTTCACGCCGCGAGCGCGGCGGATATCGCCACTTCAAGCGAAGGATCTCCGTTCAGTTTTCCGAAAATGACCGTTCAGGCCGACGGCAAGATAGTAATTAACAGCGGCGGCCAGCTTTGCATCGGCTCGACCTGCGCCAACTCGAGCACATGGAGCACGATGGTTAGCGGCGGGGGAGGAGGCGGCGGAGAACAAAGAATTGTTATTCCCGTTGATTTAACTCCGTCCGACGGAGCATCAACGCTTGGGACTTCTCCCGGCCATGATTTCTCTTTCGACCCTTCCACTAATAAATTATCAGTAGTAGTCTATGGGAATCTTGCTGGCGGCAAAGAAGTGGCGGCAAAAACCATATCCATGTCGAATTTATCTTTTTCCTCTGTTTCAGCCCAAGGTTCCGGAGTAACGACGGTAAACGGTGTTTTTTGTACCACAAATCAGGGGGATTATTATAGTACCGGCAGGCGCTATATTTTGTCCTGTCCGGGATACGGAGTTGCTTGTTTAGCCACGGAAGATAATTTGAACGAGTGTTCATATTATAACGGAAGCAACGCGGCTAATCTTATTGTCTATGGATATAACCGGTTTTCAAATATCAGTCATTACAATCCGACTAAATTAAGAACAGACGGGACATATCTTTATGCTATAGCCGGAGGAGCCAGCTATGTATGGAAAATAAAACTTGAAGCCGGGAAGATGGTGGTTGTTGGACAGGGGAGTGAAGGGAGCACTTTACCTTCGGGCTTGATGGGAAAAAATTTTTCTTATAACGGAGAAAATTACTCCGCCTCTCTTTCTGTCCCTGATCGTTTTTACTATTATAATCCACCGGTGTTTAGCGGATCTGGTTCCTACTCCAAAGGGGTAATAGGCTATCCGGATGTTATCTTAGAGAAAAACTGAGATTGTTTATTAATCTTCAAAAGAACAAAAAACTGTCCGCTCGGACAGTTTTTTGTTTAAGAATTTAAGGATGTTTAGAGGGCGTGTTTGGAAGTGAAAGGCAGGAGGCCTAACACTCTTGCTCTTTTGATGGCTCTGGCCAGTTCTCTTTGGTGCTTGGAACAAAGCCCGGTCTTCTCGCTGCCTTTTATTTTGGCGGAAGGAGACAAGAACAATTTAAGAGTATCCACGTCTTTGAAGTCTATTTTGGTAACGTTTTTTTTGCAGAAATAGCAAATCATATTGATGCTGGTGATCTTTTGGATTTAGGTTTGTTATTTAGAAGGGGATGTCTTTCACGTCTATTTCGTCTTTGTCTTCAGGAACATCGAACGATCCGTCCTCTATGACTGGAATATCCTCTTCTTCGGCTTGCTGTTTTTGGGCTGGTCTTGCTTCTTTGGGGCCGTTCGTTGCCGGTCTTGCCGTCGGCATGCTTCCTCCTCCCGATGATCTCGGTCCGAACTGGATCTTTTCTCCTACGATCTCAGTAATGTATTTTTTTCCGTTCTGGCTTTCCCAGCTGCGGGTTTGCAGGCGCCCTTCGATATAGACCAAAGAGCCTTTGGTCAAGTATTGGGAAGCGACCTCGGCTTGTTTTCCCCAAAGGACGATGCTGTGGAATTGAGCTTCCTCCCTTTTTTGGCCGGAAGCGTCTTTCCATACCCTGTTGGTCGCCATTCTGAACGAAGCGACGCTTTGCCCTGAAGCCGTGCTTCTCATCTCCGGATCGGAAGCTACTCTGCCGATTAAGAATACTTTATTGAGATTCATATTTAGCTTGTAGCTTGTAGCTTGTAGCTTGTAGGATTTTCTACGAGTTCCTTCCAGCCAATAAACTATAAGCTAATTATGGCGTTTCTAAATTAAAGCTATTCTTCTTTAAGGATCTCTTCCAGTTTTTTATCTATTTCCTGGAGCTGGACCTTCTCTTTTTTCTCCGTCTTTTTTGTTTCTGAAGGATCGGTTTTGGCCTCGACTTTGGCTTCGGCCTCTGTTTCGGTTTTAGCTTCGGATGTCTGATCCGCAACGGTTTCTCCATTCTCGCTGGCAGCCTCTACCGGGCGGGGAGCTCTTCTCTCTTTTGCCGGCGGTTCATCCCTTTTTTTGACGATCAAGAACCTTAAGACCTCTTTCTTCGCTTTTATCTCTTTTTGAAGATCTTCGAAGAATCTGGGGCTGATGTCGGCCGGTGCCACGAACCTTAGCTGATAATGCCATCCTTCCGTCTCTTTTTTGATGGGATAGGCTAATTTTTTGCGTTGTATTTTTTTGTCGGCGGATTCGGCCGGAACGCTGAACTTGGAATCAAGCCAAGCAAAAACAGAATCAAGCCGGCTTTTATCCAGGCCGGTCGAGATTATAAAATTAACGTCGTAATATTCCATTCTTTTTTATCTTTCGCAGCCTTGGCGATAAGGTAATTTATCGATTTTTTTATATTATTTTCCTTTTAACTGGAAGGGCTTGAAAACCAAGTCCTACCCCTCAAAACAGGCTCTTTTAAGGGGTTTAAAAGTAAAATTATTATAACAAGCTTAAGCCCATCAGTCAACTTCTCCGCAAAGGTCTAACCTTTGCAATACGGCCGAATGAAAGGGTTGGATCCTTGCAAATATTTACGGGCCGCTTGTTGGTGCACGGGCTTTAATTCGGAAAGTTTTTTGTGGTATAATATTTCCAAGTCGTTCCGGAAGGAAAAGACATAATCAAGCAACTATTGCCTGTAAGCAGCAGGCATCCAAAAAATTCCATATGAAAATAAATCAAAATATATTCAGATCTTATGACATCCGCGGAATATACCCCTCGGAGCTTAACGAGGAAACGGTTTATGAGATCGCCAGGGCTTATTGCGCCTTGCATCCTTATACCAGAAAAATAGTGGTCGCTCGCGATTCCAGGATCAGCTCTCCTTATCTGGCGGACAGCGCCATTAAAGCCTTTGTCTCGGAGGGGAAAGAGGTCATGGATCTGGGCATAGCCCCCGATCCTTTGTTCTATTTTTCCATAATGCATTACGGTTTCAGCGGCGGAATGATGATCAGCGGCTCCCACAATCCCAAAGAGTATAACGGCATAACTTTGAACGTCCAAAAGCCCGGAAGCTCCCAGGCTCACGATCTTATCGGAAATGATCTTATAAGAATAAAAGAACTTGCCATGAAGGGTTCTCCCAGCCTGAACGGAATTCACCAGGGCAAAGTGGTGGACTTTGATCCTTCGCAGGAATACATCGATTACGTGGCAAGCAAGGTCAAGCTGGCTAGGCCTTTGAAGGTCATAGTCGATTCGGGCAACGGAGCTTGCGGCTATTTGCCGGAAAAATTATTCAAAAAGCTTGGCTGCGAGGTTGAAACGATATTCGGCGAATTTGATGGAACCTTCCCGAATCATCTCCCGGATCCTTACGTGGCGGAAAATTGCAGGATGCTGGAGCAAAAGGTCAAAGAAAGGGGAGCCGATGTAGGATTTTGTTTTGATGCCGACGGAGACAGGGTCGGGATCATAGATAATCAGGGGAGAATGGTGGATGGCGACGCCGCCCTTTTGATATTGGCCCGCCAGGCTGTTGCGAAGAAAGTCGGTCCGGTGGTCCATTGTATGCGCGTCTCCAAGGCATTCATAGACGACATGGCCTCCCGGGGGTCTCAAACTTATTTTTCAATATCCCATCACAACGCGGTCAAAGAAAAAGTTCTGGAAGTTGGGGCGGTTTTTGGAGGGGAGGTTACCTTCCATTACGGTTTTCCGCTGGACTATTACCTGGTAGACGACGCGGTGTTCGCGGCCGTTGAATTGGCGCAGGTAGCTTCCGAGCAGGAGGATTTCGCGGCCTATGTTGATTCTTTGCCGCGCTATTTTCCAAGTCCGGAGGTGTTCCTTAATTCCAATGATGACGTTAAATTCAAGATCATCCAGGGCCTTCAAGATTATTTAAGGGAGAACAATTATAATTTTATAGACGTCGACGGGGCCAGGATCAATTTCGAACATGGCTGGGCTTTGGCGCGCGCCTCCAATACCACGCCGATAATAAAATGCCGGTTTGAAGGGGATACGAAAGAAAATTTGGAAGCTATCGAGAGGGAAGTGCTGGAGCTGTTCAAAAAGGTGGGATTGCCGATATCGGACGAGGTGTACCAGAAATTGGGGTTATAGATTTGATAACAAAACAGGGCCAGCAGGCCCTGTTTTTAGTTGTTATCCTTCCGAAACCTTTCTCTTGAAACTTGGAACATAAAACTTGTAACCTTTGGTCAATAATTTCGTCCAAGGATTTTAATTATCAGGACGGACTCTGACTTTGAAAGGGCAGAGATTAGAATGTTTCAAGTTTCAAGCTATACGTTACACTTCAATAATCACTGGCAATACCATCGGCCTTCTCTGCGTTTTCTGGAACAGGAAATCTCCCAGATTGTTGCGGAGATTGTCTTTGACGTAGGTCCAATTGACCACTCCGCCCGAAGCCGTAGCTTTCTCGACCGTCTCGATTATTTTCTGGCGGGTTTGGTGCAGCAGCTCTTTTGATTCTTTCAAATACACGAATCCGCGGGAAATGATATCCGGGGAGCCTTGGACCTTTCCGGTCTTTCGGCTTATCACCGCTATGATAACGAAGATGCCGTCGCTGGAAAGCATCTGCCTGTCCCTTAGAACGACCTCTTCGACGTCTCCGATCCCCAAACCGTCAACCATGACATAATTGGAGGGAACCTCTTCCTTTTCAATGAAAATAGCGTCCTGGGTCAAATTGATGACCTGGCCGTTTTCGGCGACCGGCACGTTTTGCGGGGGTATGCCGCAGCTTTCAGCAAGCTTTTTATTGGAAGCAAGCATCGAATATTGGCCGTGGATAGGCAGGAAGAATTTTGGCCTCATTATTTCTATCATTTGCCTCAACTCATCCCTTTGGGCGTGGCCTCCGGCGTGAATGTCCATCATTTTATAATGGAACACCTCCGCTCCCTGCCTCAAGAGATCGTCTTTAAGCATTTGGACGGTCCTTTCGTTTCCCGGTATCACCGAAGAAGAAAAGATGATGGTGTCATGCGGTTTGATCCCCAAGAAAGGGTGTTCCTTGGTGGCGATCTTCATCAGCCCGGCCCTTTCTTCTCCTTGGGCGCCGGTGCACATTACCAAAACTTGCGAATCCGGAAGCTGGTTGACCTGGCTGGCTTTCTTTAACATTGTATCTTTTTCCGTCTTTAGATATCCCAAACGTTTCGCCGCTTCTATGTTGAATTTCATACTGTGGCCGATAGTCGCCACTTTTCTATGATATTTTTCCGAAAGGGAGATCAAATGCTGGATTCGGTTCAGCAGAGAAGAAAAGGTGGCGGCAATGATGCGGCCCTTGGATTGCTGGAAGATCTTTTCCAGATTTTGGAAGATGCTTTCTTCCGAGAGGGAGTGCCCTTCTTCTTCGGCGCCCGTTGAATCGGACATAAGCAAAAGTATCCCGCGGTCGCCGATAGCTTTCAGCCTGGCGAAATCCGTTGGCGGTTCGTTGACCGGATGCTGGTCGAATTTGAAGTCGGACGTGTTGACGATATTCCCGATGGGCGTGTTTATGAAGATCCCCATGTTATCGGGTATATTGTGGTTCTGGCGGAAGAATTCTATTTTGAACGGCCCGAGTTTTATTTTCGATCCGTCTTTGATCTTTTCAATATCCAATTTCGGCTGGCTTGGAAATTCCTCTTGTCTTTTTTGGATGATCGCTTTGGTCATGCCCGAAGCAAAGAACGGGTATTTGTAAAACGGGAATCTGTAGATCAGATAGGGGATGGCCCCGATGTGGTCGTAATGTCCATGGGTGAAAAGAACGCCCAAGATGTTTTTCTTGTAATTTTGCAGATAAGAGATGTTCGGGATGATATAATCTACTCCCGGCATTGATTCTTCCGGCATGCGGAATCCCATGTCCATGATCACGGCAGAATTGCCGTATTCCAGCATCGTCATGTTCCGGCCAACTTCGCCCAAACCTCCCAGAGGGACTATTCTCAAATTTTCTTTCCTTTCGGGCTTGATGAACGGCCTTGCCGGCCTGAATTCCCGCCTTCGGGGAGGGAATTCTTTTCTCGCCGGATTTTCTTGGTGGATCGGCTTGTTAATTATCGGTTCCATAATTTATTCGTTAAACTTGTAAAATTATCAGGCCTTTAGAGGCGGGCCTGCGCTCTTTTAGCAAATTTTTATAATTAGTTTTTTAATTTTTTAGTATTTTTTATCGTCTGAAGTTTTTTAATTAAGGCGCGGCAGTCGAATAAGAAGAGGGAAGGGGCTTCCTTCCGGCTTCCGTACCCGTTTTAAAAAATTAAAGATGCAAAAATATTTGTGCGGACGGTGGGAGTTGAACCCACAAGAGATTGCTCTCACAAGCTCCTGAAGCTTGCGTGTCTGCCAATTTCACCACGTCCGCCTTCGCCACGCTGAAGCGTGGCTATGGCGTGACGAAGTCCGCCGTAGCCACGCGAAAGCGGGCTTCGCCACGCTTAGTTTTTTAAACTAAGCGCAGCTTTGTTCTCTACCAAACCTTGTTGAATTCCCAGCCCTGTTTTTTAGCATTTTCCATGTAGTTTTGCAATATATTTTCCGAATCCTGGTCGGTTTGGTTCTTGCCGACTATGTAATGGATGCAGAGCAGAAGGCCCAGATAAGAATCGATGTTCACCTCATAGCTGTCTTCGGAGCCTTCATATTTGCAATTCATGCAGAACACCAAGCGGTCCTTATTGGGTTGGGTAAGCATCCCGTGCACCGCGTTGGAATAGCCGCAGCCG
>JBBABQ010000022.1:0-13691 GCA_041657565.1 Minisyncoccota bacterium
AAATAGAACATATTTTTTATTAATGATCTTTTATTTTATTTATCGCCTGTTCGACCCTTTGCAGGGTCTTTTCCTTGCCCATAACGGCGGCAATGTCTATCGGTCCGGCGGAGTTGACCTTGCCGGTCAGCGCCACGCGCAGGGGCCAGAGCAAATATCCCCTGTCCGGCATCGTTGCCGCTTCTTTCAGTAAGATCCCTTCAAGGTTTTCTTTTATGAAATCTTTTTCTTCTATTGCAGACAATATCTTCAGGCATTTTTCAAGAGAATCGGCAAGTTCCTGGTCGTTGGACATTTTTTTCCATTTGAGCATCTCCGCCGGATAGTCCAGCTCCCCCGCGAAGAAAAAATCGGCCAGCTCCCCTATTTCCGAAAGTTTTTTCAACCTTTCTTTATGCAGAGCGACTATATTTTCCAGCTGGTCTTGAAAAATATTTTCTTGGGTTGCGGTTATCGAATAAGAGATCTCCGGCAAAAGCTCGTCTTCCGGCCGGACCATTTTTTCGTTCTTTTTGATAAATCCCCTTTCTTCCAGGAATGGTATGCATAATTTAGTTAATTCTTTTAAGGGTTTTTGTCTGATATAGAATCCGTTCAGCCAGTCCAGTTTTTGCGGGTTGAACACCGCTCCACCTTTTTGTATTTTTTCAACGGAAAATTCTTTGGTCAATTGTTCCAAAGAGAACACCTCTTCATCATTACCCGGATTCCATCCCATCATGGCGACGAAATTGTTCATCGCTTCGGGGAAATATCCCTCTTTTTTGTAGGCGACTATCGGCAGAACATTGTCTCTTTTCGACAGTTTTTGCTTCTTTTCGTTCAATATCAAGGGCAGATGGGCGTACCGGACCTTTGAAAGGCCCAGAGCTTCCTGTAGCAGGATCTGTTTCGGCGTATTGGAGATGTGGTCCTCTCCCCTGACGACATCGGTGATCTTCATTTCGTGATCGTCTATTACGACAACGAAATTGTAGAGCGGATTGTCGAATCCTTTGGACAAAGAAAAGTCTCCCAGCAAGGTCGAATCGAATTCCACTTTTCCCCTTACGGCATCATTGAAGGATATCTTCTGGCCCTTGGGCGTTTTAAACCTGATCAAAAAAGGCCTTTTTTGATCAAGGTATTTTTGGACCGTTGCCTGGTCCAGGTCGCGGCATTTGCCGGGATAGACGGGCGGCAGCCCTTGGGACATCGCGTATTGCTTATACGACTCCAGCTCTTCTTTTGAGCAGAAACAATAATAAGCCTTTCCTTCCTCGAGCAGTTTTTTTAAATATCCGGCGTAGATCTCCTTTCGTTCGCTTTGGCGGTATGGCCCGTATTCTCCTATATATCCTTTTCCGTTCTCGGTGTTCATATCCGGGCCTTCGTCCCATTTCAGCCCCAGCCATTCCATGCTTTCAAAAATATCCCCCTCCCATTCTTTTTTGGATCTTTCCACGTCGGTGTCCTCTATTCTTAAAATAAATTTGCCGCCGTATTTTTTGGCAAAAAGATAGGAAAAAAGCGCAGTCCGAACCCCTCCCGGATTTAAAGATCCGGTTGGCGAAGGGGCGAACCTGGTGCGTATCGTCTCTTTCTTTATTTGGTCGTTGGTTTCCATATGCTTAGACTATCAGAATAATTATAAGTATTCCAGCAGATATCTGGCGATCATGTCGGCCGCATCGGGCTTGGCGAAGTCTTTGGCCTTTTGCGCCATTGTTTTTACTTTTCCGGACAAGAAAGCGTCCTTTATTTTTTTAAGAAGAAAATGGGGGGTGAGGTTCCCTTCTTCCAGCACCAAACATCCTTCGCTTCGGGCGAAATTGTAAGCATTTTTCAGCTGGTGGTTTTGCGCCGATTCCGGTAAAGGGACCAAGATGCTTGGCTTGCCGACGGCGGCCACTTCAAAGATCGTTCCCGCTCCGCTTCTGGCAACTATGAAATCGGCCGCGGCGTAAGCGTCTTTCAGCTGGCTTTCGGAAAGGAAAGGAAAAAGATGGTAATATTTTTTGATCTCCGGTTTTAAAAAGGCATCAGCTTCTTTTTTGACCTGCTGGATATTTCTGTCTCCCGCCTGGTGAATGACCTCAAAATCGGCCACCATTTCCGGAAGCACTCCCATTATTATTTCATTGATCCTTTCGCTTCCTTGGGACCCGCCAAGAATGACCAGTACGGGTTTATCCGAGTGCAGTTCGAACGCGGATTTCGCCGATTCTTTAGTTCCTTTCAAAAGTTCCTCCCTTATCGGATTTCCGACGTAGATCATTTTTTTAAGGGGAAAATAATCGGTTTCTTTGGGGGGAAAAGATATGAATATTTTGGAGGAAAAATTGCTGCAGATCCTGTTGGCCAGTCCGGGAGAAATATCCGATTCGTGCATAAAGATCGGTATTCCCAGCAGCCAGCCGGCGATCACCGTTCCCAATGATCCGTACCCGCCTTTGCTGAATATCACGTCCGGCATCAAGAAGAAAAGGATGAAAAAAGATTGGACGAATCCTATCGGTATCCTGACGAATATGTCGAATATGTTCTGAAAAAAAGAGACAATGTTAAAGTATCTTCTGAACTTTCCGCTCCAGATAAAAATAGTTTTTATCCCCTCTTGCGGCAAGAAGACATGGGAAAAATCGTCTTTGGCTCCGACGTAATAAAATTTTATTTTCCCCTCGGGAACCTTTCTTTTGATCTCTCTGTCTACGGCGATTATGGGAAAAACATGGCCTCCCGTTCCTCCGCCGGTAAAAACTATTTTCGACATAAATTTTTCAAGCTCAAAATTTTCTTAACTGTTATCATTCTAGACGTTTTTAGAGATATTTAAAAGCACTCCTGCGGCCGCAAGTTCCGCTATCAAGTGCGAACCGCCGTTGCTTATGAACGGCAGAGGGATCCCGCTGACTGGAATAAGGCCGGTCATCGAACAAATATTGATGAAAGCTTGGGCGGTTATCCAAAAACCGATCCCGCAAGCCATCAGCTTGTATGAAAGCTCTTCGCTTTTTTTTGCCATCGAAAAAACGCGATAAGCGAAAAGAAGGAAAAGAAGGACAAGGAAAGAGCAGCCTATAAACCCCGTTTCTTCGGCGAATATGGCGAAAATCGAATCTGTTATCGATTCCGGAAGGAACCCGAATTTTTGGACGCTAAGCCCGAGGCCGGACCCGAACAATTGCCCTGATCCTATTGAGAAGAGCGCTTGTTGCGAATGGTAGCCGCTGCCAAGCAGATCTTGGCTTGGATTGAAAAGAGTTTCAACTCTTTGAAGGCGGTACGGCTCCATCGCTACAAATCCGGCAAAGGCCAATATTCCGACGCATCCTATCAGCAATATCTGTTTCAGAGGGGCGTGGCTGCAGAAATATATCACGCAGGCGGTCGAGCAAATTATTATCAGAGTGCTCAGGTCTTTTTGCAAAAGAAGGCTAGCGGCGATCAAGGCCGTTATCACGGCAAAAGGTTTCAGGGATTTTTTTTTGAATTTATCTATGATCGCGGCCAGATATATTATGGCGGACAGTTTAAGGAATTCCGAGGGTTGGAAGCGGAAAAAACCGAGATCTATCCAGCGGGTGGCGCCTTTTGCTTCATGGCTCCAGACAGGAAGAAAAACACAGAACATCAGAGCAAGCAGGCCAATGAATATAAGGAAATTGTATTTTTTGATCTTTTCCAACGGCAATTTATAGCCTATGAACCCGAGTATCAGTCCGATAGCCCCGAATTGCAATTGACGGACCAAAAAATAGTTCGGATCATCCGCGACCCTCAGGGAATAAGGGACGGAAGCGGTCGCCAAGACCAGAAATCCTGTCAGCACCAGTAAGACCAAGGCGGCCAAGAGAACGAGGTCCGGATGGTGTTTTTTTTCTTCGGTCTTTATCATTTTTTAAATTGCTCTATATATTTTTTAAATTGTTCCCCCTTTTCCCTATAATCTTTGAATATGCTGAAACTTGTTGAGGCGCAGGACATAAGGCAGATCTTCCCTTTCCCGGTGTGCTCGTAAGATAGTTTTACCGCGTCGGCCATGTTGTCGACGAAAAATTTCCATGGTAAAACCCTGTCGTCGCTGATCTGATTTTTTATCTCTTCCCAAATTTTTTCCCCCGTAGTCGGAAATAATATCAAATTTTTGATATTCGGGCTTTCCAAGATTTTTTTCGCCAGATTTTTGAAAGTCAACCCCCTGTCGAACCCGCCGAGCAGCAAAGTTTCGACATCATTTCCCAAAGCGTCGATGGCGGCGATCGTACTTTGTTCTATAGTGGAAAGGGCGTCGTCGTAAAATGTTATACCTTTGTAGGTCCCTATTTTTTCCAGGCGGTGTTCGAGCGGTTTGAAGTTTTTTATCGCTTTGGCGATCTTTGCCTGCGGAATCCTGAAGATCTTTCCGATCTCGATAGCCGCCGCGACGTTTATCATATTGAAATTTCCCTTAAGAGGAATATCTTTCGGGTCTATTGTTTTTTGGACCGTTTCGGGATCGATCTCTATTTTTCTCGCTCGGCTTTTTTGGGAGATGTTTTTCGCTGGTTTGTTTTTGGGATCGAACACGAGATAGTCCTTTTCGCTTTGCCATTTGGTTATATTCGCCTTGGCTCTCGCATAATCGGAGAAATTTTTGTAATAGTCCAGATGCTCCAGGTAGATATTCAAAAGTACGGCCGCGAACGGACTTGTTCTGAGCTCCGCCAATTGGTGGCAGGACATTTCAAAAACAAAAATATCGCTTTTCTTGGCCTTGGCCAGATACGAAAGCGGCGCGATCCCTATATTCCCTATGAGTTTTGTATTTTTACCTCCGGTTTTCAGGATCGCCTGTATCAGCGCGCTTGTAGTGCTCTTGCCTTTTGTTCCGGTCACGCCAACCACTCTGCCCGGGCAGTTTTCCAAAAAAAGTTCGGTTTGGCTGGCGACCTGTGTTTTCTTCGCGAGATATGGCTTGAGCAAAGCCAAGGAAATTCCAGGAGTTTTTACGATGATATCGTAACCGGCGGAAGACTCCAAATAGCCGTCTCCGAGATGGATATTCAATCCCTTGTTTTTAAAAATATCGGGGAATTTTTGTTGAAATTCGGATTTGCTCATTTTGTCGGCTATTCCTATTTTCGCTTTGGGAAATAAGCGCATTAAAAAATCAAAAGTATCTTTCCCTTCCCTGCCGAAGCCCAGGATCAGGATATTTTTTGCTTTGAGGTTTTTCAATTTCATCATCTTGATTATATTTTTAAAAGCGTTTTGCGTCAAAGTTGATAAACCTTGGTTTGGACGCCGATAATTTGACAAAAATTATAAAAGTTATTATGATCTTAGGAAAGTCGAACCTTAAAATAAAGTAAATAAAAAGAAATGAGCAAAATTATCCATAGGGAAAAGCAACGCGAGCTCGAGCAGAGGATCCTTGGCGCGTTGAAGGGAGCCGGGAAGATCGAATCCGAAGAGATAAAAGCGAGAATTGACCGTTTTAACTGGTTCAGAGACGAAGAGATATCCGCGGTAATGGAAAAATTGATCAACGAAGGAAAGATCATCCGTTGGGAATACAAGCGTCCTTTGCGTCACGCTTACTGTATCCCTGACCGTTTTTGAGGTTTGAAAGTTAAAAAATCCGCCATTGGCGGATTTTTTCATGGCAGAAGCCCGTTTTTTTGGCCTGCGAACGTCCAAAGCCCTTTGAGCGACGGTTCCCCCTCCGGTCTTTATTTTGAATATCCGGCCAGCAGATCTTTAAGGCCGCCGGGAAGATTGTTTTTTTTATCCCAATTTTTAAAAACCTCTTTTGCTTCTTTGTCCAAGTTCTTATTTTTAGCCGCGATCTTTTTCCCGAAATGGACAAGAAGGGCCGGAAGTTTTGAGTCCGGCGATCCTTGGCAGAATTTTACAAGGCTTAAATAAAAAGCGGCACGGCTTTCTTTTCGAGTCCCGACGCATTCCAAAGGCTTCATGGGCCTCTCCCCTGTCAGCTCTTTGGCTGTTTTCAGGAGATCTTTGTTCTCGAAAAGGTTTTGGCCGAATATCTTTATTATTTTTTCTTCATCCATAAAAGGATAAAGAACAATAAAGGCAAAGAGGCATTTGGAGCAATTGGCGCACCATTTTTTTGTCGGGACTTTTTCTCCCGAGCAGGTTTTGTATGCTTCATTACAGCTCATGAACAGCGGATGGTATTTTTCGAATTTGGCGAATATCTTGGCGATCTGTATTTCGTGGAGCGGCCGCAAAAAACTGAAATAATCAGTTTCGGCGGGCAGGTATTTTTGAGAGTATGTTCTGAAGGATCTTTCAAAGGAGAAAGTTTTAGACCATTGATGGTTTATGTTTTTTCCCAGATATTTCAGGGTCGCTTCATTGGAGCTCGCCTCATTGGATACGGCGATATGCCGGCAATTGAAAAGAGCGGCCGCCAGGGTCGTCAGGAACGCGAGATAGGCCGAAAACGGAGTGTGGCCGTTCAGGTATCCCTGTTGGTTCAGCTCGATCAATTTTTTATCTATTGTTCGCCTGGCGATCGCGCAATTGTAATTTCCCGCGGCTTTGGCTACGGCAAGGCTTTCTTCGCTCGGGTTTAGGCAGAAGCAAAGGATGTCTTTTTCGGCCTTGGCCAATATTTCCAGCGTTACGGCGGAATCTTTTCCTCCCCCTATCGGAACCATGATCCTGTCGTTAGGGCTGGAATATTTTTTAGATGGCAATTTTTTTGGGCCCGGCCCGGCAGAAATTATTTTCAGGAAGCCCGGTTTGTAAGGATCGATCTTGTTTTCGTAAAAAAATTGTCCCAGGCCGTTCATCAAAAGCCAGCGCCACCATTTTTTTTGTTCGGCATCGAGATGGCCAGCCTCAATGATGATCTCTGGCGGGCAAGCCGATTTCCAATAGCTGGCTATCTCGGCCATACCTAAATTGAAAACAAGCCTGTTTAAAGCGTCTTCCCCTATTCTGGCCAGGTCTTTTTGGGAGACATTTTCTATTGTGACCGCCGGTTTGAAATTTATATCCGGCGCCATTTGAAAATCAAAAAATATCTCGAGGCCTTTGTCCGAGATATTCCATCCGTAATTCTTGTAGACGAATTGAGGATGTTTTTTCCTTAATTTTTCGATCTTTGGCATATTTAATAGTTGCTCATCAGCCTCAGGACCACGCCTATGACCGCGAAAACGATGCTGATAAGCCAGAATCTCATGGTGACCTGGGGAGACGACCAGCCTTTGGCCTGGAAATGGTGGTGGATCGGCGTCGAAAGCCAGATCTTTTTATGCCGTATTTTTTTTGACAGCAGCTGCAATATTATCGAGCCGACCTCGATGACCATCAATCCGGCGATTATCGGCAGTATCGCCACCGAGTCGGTAAGAAATGCCACAACAGCCATAGTAGATGTTAATCCGAGGCTTCCAGTCTCTCCCATATAAAATTTGGCCGGCGGGATGTTGAACCAAAGGAAAGCGAAAAGCGTTCCGCAAATTATCGCGCAAAAAGTGGCCAGATCATAATTTCCGCCGGCGAAAGCGATTATCGTAAAAGCGCCGAATATCGAGGCGAACGCTCCTCCCGACAATCCGTCTATCCCGTCGATCACTCCGCCCGCCCAGCTGGCGATCATCACTATTACAAAAAGAGGAATGTACATTATTCCTATCGGAATGTTTATTCCTTCGGGAAAATTGAAAATTACCGGCACATGGATCGTTGTCTTGTCCAGATTGTAGTAAAACCACAAGCCTCCGATCAGCCCTATCAGGGAAACAACGGCCAGCCTCCTCCAGAAACTTAATCCTCCGCCGACATATTTCCCTTTTCCGTAAACCGTCAGCGTGTCGTCGATCAGCCCCAGGACCGAAGCCGTTATCAAAGTGAAGAGCGGAAGCCAAGTCCCTTCGCGGGTAAAGAAATTGAATTTTTTCAGCCACCAAGGATCGGGAAGGAAAGACAACAGATAGAAAAATAAAGTTACGACCAACACGGTCCCCCAGATAAGGATCCCTCCCCCTCTCGGCACGGAAACTTCCTTTTCCTTATTCAGCGAGTTGATGACCATCGCTTCTTTTCCGTCAATGGTTTTGGTCCTGGCGTCTTTTTTGCAAAAATTTATTTTATTTAGAAAATTTATCAAAAAAGGAGCGAAAAACATTGCCAGTATTGCTGAAAAAGCCGCTAGCAGGAATATCCTTATGACGTCTAAAGTTAATTCGCTCATTGCCAAATGTAAGAATTATCCACCCAATCGGCCATTCTTTGCATTTCATAAAATCGGTCGTTGGCTCCTAAAATGACGTTCACTATCAGATAGCCGTCATTTTTTTTGGGCTTTATGAGATTAACTATACAACCGTTGGCTTTTTTGGTATAGCCGGTTTTTCCCCATAGCGTTTCGGGCTGATATAGAAGGACGTTGGTGTTAACCAGATAATGCGAAAATCGTCCGTCCGGAGAGATCAGGCTAAGATCTTTCGAGGAGAGTATCTGCGGTATCAGCGGATAGTTTTTTTGTATATGGATCATCAGCTTGGCCAGATCGAGAGCCGATGACATGTTCGGAAACAGAGACAGATCGTAAGGGTCTAGTCCGTTGGGGCTGATGAAGCTGGTGTCTTCCATCTCAAGATCGCGGGCTTTTTGGTTCATCAGCGCGAGAAACCTTTCTCTGCCGATCTTTTCCGCCAGAGCTTCGGCCGCGTCGTTGCTTGACTCGATGAGCATTATATAAAGAAGGTTATTGACGGTGAGATCTTCGCCGATGTTCAGCTTTCCTCCGTCCCCTTCCGCGCTTAATGCCTCCTGGCTGATCGTTATGCGGTCGCTAAGCGGGTAATTGTCGATCGCCACTGCCGCCGCCATTAATTTTGATATCGAGGCTATGGGCAGTTTTTTATCGGCGTTTTTTTTAAAAAGTATTTTGGATCCGCTGATGTCGCTGTCTTGGAGAGGGATAAGGATGGACAGCGCCGCTTCCGCTTTTATATCCAGAGGGAAGGCATTGTTTTTTTTAACTATCGCGGGAAGGTTTTGCGCAGGGCCTGTTTCTTGGATCATATTCTCGATCCGGCCTGCCGCTTGATCTATCTGGGCCGACGCCAATTGGCTGGGCAGCCTTTCTTTTTGCATTTGAAAGAACAAGAAAGAAGCCGATCCGGCGATCAGGCAAAAATAAAAAATATTGATCTTTTTGTTCGCTCCTTCCGTTTTCATTTTTGCTCCCTATTCCTTATCTTTTTTCTTATCGCCTTGTAAAATAGAGAGCCTTTGGTCTATGCGCTCCATATCCCTCGGGAAAAAAGTAGCTTCTCTGATATTGGCCAGCCCTAAAAATTGCTTGACCAGTCTTTCGGCCCCGAACCCGAATCCCCCCTCCGGAGGCATCCCGTATTTGAAGGCTTGGAGATAAAAATCGAAATTTTCTATTTTATTTCCCCATTTTTCGATGTTTGCGACCAATTTTTTGTAATCATTTATCCTCTGTCCTCCGCTGATCAATTCCAAGCCGTTATACAGAAGGTCGAAGCTTAAAGTATAATCGGGATCTTCTGGATCGGCGAAAGTGTAAAAAGGCCTTTTTTTGGTAGGATAATGGGTTATGAAGATAAAATCGGAATCGAATTTTTCTTTGGCGTAGCGGCATATCTCTTTTTCGTCTTCCGGCTCCAGGTCTGGCTCTTTTGTATTGTTCCTGCCTGTTCTTTCCAAGATTATTTTTTGCGCTTCGCGCATTTTTATTCTGGGAAAAACCGCATTTAAATTGGGCAATTTAGCTTCCAAAATTTCGATTTCTTCCGAGCGATTTTTTTGGAGATTGGAAAAAATGCCTTTTGTGACGGTTTCGACCATATCCATTATCTCTTCCCAAGAATTTATGAATCCCATTTCGGCGTCAAGCCCCGTGAATTCGCAAATATGCCTCGTGGTGATGCTTGGTTCCGACCGATAGACCTGGCTGACCGTAAAAACCCGTTCAAAAACTCCCACCATGATTTGCTTGTAGAGTTGAGGGCTTTGAGCCAGATAAGCATGATAATCGAAATAATCTATATGAAATACCTCTGATCCTCCTTCAGAGGGCAAAGGAATGATGCTTGGAGACTGAAATTCCGTAAAATCAAGCCCGGATAAGATATTTCTGAAAGAAGAAATCACTTCTTCTTCTATTTTGAATATTGCTTTTATCTTCTCGTTTCTTAAGGTTAATGGCCGGTAATCCAAAATTGTCGGCAAGGAAGCGTTTAGATCTTTGATATCGAACGGCAGTATCTCGGATTCGGACAGAACTTTTAAATTCTCAACTAAAATTTCCACCTGGCCGGTGGCTAATTTTTCGTTTACCATCTTGGCCGGCCTTTGATTGACCTGCCCTTCCACTTCAACGACCCATTCGGAACTCAGTTTTTTAGCCAAGTCGTTTATCTCTTGGTCTTGTCTCGGAACGAAAACAAGCTGGGCTAGGCCGCTTCTGTCCCTCAAATCGAAGAAAACGATCTTTCCGTGGGACCTGACCGTATCTACCCATCCGCAGATCTTAACTTTTTGGCCGACAAATTTCGGCGTTTCGCCGATAAGGGTCCTTTCCATTGTTAACAACAAAAATTATTAAATTCTTAAATTAATATTAGCGGCGTCTCGGCAGGCTATGATAGGTATTTTTTGATCTCTTCGACTATTTCCTTCGGATCGTGGTTGGATTTGATGAGGTAAGATTTTGCTCCCAGCGAGAGGGTAAGCCTTTTTGTTTCTCCGTCGTCAAAATTGGAAAAAACAATGACGGGTATGGACGAAATTTCCGGATCCTCTTTTTGCTTTTTAAGAAGCTCCAGTCCGTTCTCATTGGGCATAAGAAGATCCAAGAGAGCCAGTGACGGCCTTTGTTCCTTCATCATTTTTATCCCCTCCTCTCCGTCTCCCGCCAGAATGATCTCAAATCCTTCTTTTTCCAATTTGTCCTTATACATTTCGGCCAGGATCTTTTCATCCTCTATGACAAGTATTTTGGTCATATTTTTCTGAAGCTTACTGATTATTATAAGGCATCGCGGTTTCTCTGTAAACTTGTTTTTTTAGTGAAAACGGGCTAAAAAGCCCGTTTTGGGGTTACTATTTTTCTTCCATCTCTCCTATTTTTTTCTTCAGCTCCGCCATTCTTAATTCTCTCCCAATTGTCAAATTATACCATTTTTCCAGCTCGGAAGCCCTTTCTTCGGCCACTTTCTTACTGGCTTCAAGCTCCTTAGTGCGTTCCTGAACCTTTATTTCAAGATCTTCTTTAGCTTCGATCTCTTTTTTGACCGACCTTACCAACCAAATTCCGAAAATGGCTACCAGTGCAATAGTTATGGCGTTTAGGACGGTATTTGTCAAATTCTCAATGAAGAAAAATTGCGATGCGATCAGGGCTATTATCCCTATTACCAGTGCCTGGGCGCCAAGGAGTTTGATCTCGAAAGCTTTGTATTGGACTATGAGATAAACCAAAAAACCCATGAATACAGGCATGGCAAAGAGTCCGTATTGCAGAAGCATCCAATCGCCGGTTACGGTGCTGATCAGGCTTGCCGCGGAGAAAAAAGACAAGAACAGAAATATCCCGATCGAAAGATAGGCGGCTATTTTCTTTTCCGTGCCTTTGGAAGAGATTATTTTTTTGATCAGATAGGCAATGGACCATAGTAAAAATAATATCTCGACGGAATAGAAATAATATAGCAACGGTCCCTGAGAGGCTTCGCAAAGAGGGTTATCGAATCCGCTTATGTTGATATCCGTCGGCAAAAAGATCACCATCGGCAAGAGCAAGAGCAAGCAGAGGAACTTGTATTTAAAGGGGGCATCTTTTTTTTCCAGAAAAACGTAGGAGAAATAAAGAGTTCCCGAAAAGATCAGTAGCTCCACTAGATTTATGAAAGACCAGAAGAATACGACAACCCTGCTGTCACTATGCAGCCACAGGAGAAGATCGTCAGTGCACCATATAAAGAAGAAGAAAGAGATGAAAAGCAATATTTTCCCGGCCAAGGATTTTTTGTTTTTAAAGTATACAAAAATACCTAAAAGCAGAGCGATGATGGCAGTCGGTATATGTGAAAAATACAAAAGCTGCGGCATGCTTGTTTCCCGCCATATATGGCAAGATTCGGATAATGAAACTATATTGAAATCCATAGATTTTTATTTATTCTTGAGGGTTATTTGAGAGATTATTTTCCGGTTGAGGCTCTTGTTCTAATCCCTTCAGATATTCTTCTGGATTGCTACAAACTTCTTCCTCTGCCTTGGTCGCCTCATCGCAAAATACTTCGGTGCAGTCCTCTCCTTCTTGGCAGTCAAGCGCCCGGCAACTTGAATCTTTCGGGTCGCATTTTGGGATGGCATTGGCTTTTTTCGTGACCAAAGTGTAATAGACCAGCCGTTTCTCGCCTTCTTTTGGGCAATTAAAGTCCGAGGAAGGATCGCATTCCCGGACGAAACACCCCTCCCCTGCAGGATCGCAGCTTTTCTCGGCTAAAATATAAAAATCTTCCAAGATGTAATATTTATAAAAAGATACGCCTATCGCTGCTAAGGCGGCCAGGAAAAAAACAAAGAAAAGGATCTTTGAATTTTTGTCCATAATTTTTTATCTTAATTTATTTTTTTATCTTCCAGCTCCCCTATCTTTTTCTTCAATTCCGCCATCCGCAGCTCTCTGCCGATGGTAAGATTATACCATTTCTCCAATTCGGTCGCTCTTTCTTCCGCAACCTTTTTACTGTTTTCCAGTTCTTGCGTACGCTCCGCGACCCTTTCTTCAAGGTGTTCTTTTGTTTCCAGCTCTTTATTGGTCGATCTTATTAACAAATATCCTATGACGCAATAGAATAGGAAAATCCCGGAGGTTAAGTATTTTAGCCATTGATCGGGCATCAAGAAAGGAAGAACCATAAGGACTATACCCATCGTTGCGACCAACCCCTCGGTCAAAATTGTTTTGATGTCGAACAAGCGGTATTTTATCAGACCTATGGCGGTCAATATAATACAAAGAGAGACAAGAATATTTCCCCAGGGCGCCAACGGGATGCCATACCATAAGGGAAAGTTCATCGATCCTCCAAAATAAGCAGGTATTGTTCCGAGAAGATATTTGATCTGGGTTTTTTCCATATTGGATTGGGTTTTTCTCAATGTCGCGAACATCAATATCCAGCAATAAACAAGCAACCCGAAGAATAGGGCAAGAAAAAGAGGATATAAAATTCCAGGAATCGGCCAAAAGTCAAAAAATAGCCTTGCTTCGACCCCTTTGACGAACCAGTCGGTCGCGAAGCTTATAGCCAAAAAGAAAATAGCCAAAGCGTAAGAGAAATAAAGGAGCGGCTTGTTCTTATCGGGCAATTTTAGAAAGTTTATCGTAAAATGCAGGTAAGTTACGGGGATAAAAGTTGCTCCGATCATCAGGAATTTGCACCAAAAAAGAGCGGATTCGGCGCTGGTTGAGATCTGCCAGAAATAATAACCAAAACTCCAAAAAGCGATAGAAAAAGTCCAATAGCTGAAAAGGCGGTTTTCTTTTTTCCTGTCCTTCATAAATATCAAAAATCCGATCAGCAAGCCTGCGATGCAATTAAATAAGCCTGAAAAAGCGAAATAGGTCATAATTTGTTTTCGATCTCCTTTATTTTATCCTTCAGCTCCGCCATCCGCAACTCCCTGCCGATGGTCAGTTTGTACCC
>JBBABQ010000023.1:0-13134 GCA_041657565.1 Minisyncoccota bacterium
GGCAAGCATCGGCATCGGCTTCCAGATCGATCCCGGTCTGGGACTGCTAATGGCTATCGCCGTGATCTCCCATGATTTTACGGACGGAATGAATACCGTAGCCCTGATGCTGGCGAACAAAAATACCGTTAAAAGGTCTTTATGGTTCCTGGCCATTGACGCGGCCGCTCCGGTCCTCGGGATGGCCTCCACTTTCCTTTTCCGCTTTCCCGAAAATTTTCTGGTATTATACCTGGGATTCTTCGCCGGCTTCCTCCTTTATATAGGCGCCAGCGACATCCTGCCCGAAGCCCACAGCAAACAAAGCTCCCTTAAACTGGTCGGCTTAACGATCTTGGGCGTTATCTTTATCTTCGCTGTAACCAGCCTTATTTAATTTTTATCCGATAGCCGGAGGACATATATGACTACAAAGATCCCCGAAAATTACGCCGAAAAATTCATCGGGAAAAAAATAAAAATAAAAATAGACAGGCCCGCAGGTTCAAAGCACCCGGAACACGGGTTCGTTTACGAAACCGATTATGGATACGTTCCTGGAACAGAAGCGCCTGACGGCGAAGAGATCGACGCCTATCTGATCGGAGAGAAACGCCGGACAAATGATCTTGTCGGGATATGCGTCGCAGTGATCCGCCGGACGGATGACAACGATGACAAGCTGGTTGTGCTTCCTCTGGGATCGGAAAATATATCGGACGAAGAGATAGTCCAGGCGACAAAATTCCAAGAAAAATTTTTCAATTCGAAGATCGTAAGAAAAGATCCGAACATCAGCTAAAAAACTATCAACAACAAAAACAGGATCGCTCCTGTTTTTTTGTTCGCGGCGATCATGGCCTGTCCGCTTTTCCAAGTTTGCGCCTGCGTTCCGCTTCTCTTACCATCTTCTCGTCCATCCCGAAATGATGCGCTATCTCATGCCAAACCGTTTCCGAGACTATTCTCTTTACGTCTTTTTCGGAACGCACGAATTCTTCTATAGGCTTTTTAAAAATAGTTATCTTGTCCGGCAAAACCTGGGCGTAATTCTCCCTTTTGTCCCGCGGGATGCCTTCGTAAAGGCCGAAAAGCGCCAACCTCTTTCCTATTCTGAATTTCCGCATCTGGGAAAGGCTCGGTTCTTCTTCTATCACTATAGCGACGTTATCCAGTTTTTCCAGAAATTTTTGAGGGATCTCTTTGATCCCGTCTTCGACCAATTTTTCGAACTTTGCCATTTCCATAAGGTATATATATCATTTTGCCGGGTTAAATAAAAAAACCGCCTCAAAACGGCAGCGTGTTCTATTCCCATTTTTTTCCCGGGATCCTTTTACAAGATTTTCCCCTAGCCGCGGCGATATTTTCTATCGCAGTCACGGTATCTGCGATTCTTCCTCTTCTGTTGACAACTATCTGGTCGAAACGATCTTGATACTTCTCCCACATCTCTTTATCCCTCTGGAGTTTTATCAAAAACCATTCCTGGCTGGCTTTGCTTTCGCGGCCAAAATACTGTTCGCGAAGCTGGCTCCATTCTTCGGGGGCGATATAAAGCGTCACCGTCTTAGCGATTATCCTTTCCACCTCCGACCCGGGCAAGCCCTCCCTGAAAATATCCTTCATATGCGCTCCCGCGTATTCATCGGTTTTTAAAATGATATTCTTCCCCTCAAGCAGCTCTTCTATCGCCTTTTTCGGGGTCCCTTTATACTCCTTCGGCCTGACCTCGGCGTATTCAAGGTATATGCCTTGGTCTATCCTTTTTAAAAAATCTTCATAAGTGAAAAAGTTATAATCAACTCCAGCCGTTTCTTTCTCCCTCGGCGGACGGTTCGTATCCGTCACTAATTTATGGAAGTCATTGTTCCTTTTTAGAAATTCCGATATTACCGTATCCTTCCCCACTCCGCTCGGTCCGGTGACAACCAGCAATATCCCGTCGCCGGAAGGATCGCAATTTTGCTCGACCGTTTTTATTGTCATTAACTTCAAAGCCCCTCTTCGGTTCGAGGAGCGAATATCGCGATATTATTATCCGATCTTGTTGAAATTTAAATACGATCCGGCAACGATCGGTCAATATCTTCCGTGCCGGCCCATCATGCTTAGATCTTCTGTATATAACATAAAAATCGGGGACGCAATAGCTATCCGGCAGTTTGGCCCTGAGGCCCTCTTCCCGGATCGTTTTGGCCGCCGCGGACAATATTGAACTTTTCTATCTCCGACCTTCTAAGTATGCTGTCTTGTATCTGGATCGCGACGTCCTTATCTATGGAGGGAAGGATTATCTCCGATTCATCGGGAACGCTCTGCTCATCCTCTTCCCCTAAAACCTCTATAACAACGCTGCTGACGCCGATGACCTGATCGGACAGCGTTCTTTGGATCCTCACTTCTTTGACGTACCTGTAAGGAGTGCCTATTTCCATGACATTAAGCACCCCCTTTTTCACTTTGAAATTATTCTCTCCTATCAGTATCCCGTAATGAGTATATTCCAGCCACGCCATCGAGGATATTATCAAAAAAACGCCTATGGCCGCTATCAATCCTATCGGTATGATCGCAGGGATATAGGCGGCCAGTATCTCGGAATAAGGATCGGGAAGAAACCGAGGAACCGCCGACAGAACGGCCAAAAAAAAGAGGATGCAAAGAATGGCGGGGCTCCTCTTCAGAGTAAAGATAAAAAAAGTTTTTTTCCCGAACTGTTGATATTCCTTGTTGGCTTTTTCCATGCCTAAAATAATTATATCAGAAAGAACCCCCCTTCTCCAGAGAGAAGGAAAAACCTTGCTTTAGCGGGACCGAATTGCTATAATTCGTTTTTCAATATTTGAAAAATCAGCAAAATATGGTCGGGCTTCCAACAACAAAATTTAAACTCGCGATGCGCGTTCTGCCGATACTTTTCATAGTGGCGATCTTGAAAATTATCGTCCATTATTACGGCCTTGAGTTCCTTGCGCTAAACACCGTCTTCACGGCGCTGATATCGGCCAACATCTTTCTTATCGGATTCAATATCTCGGGAGTTTTAGCTGATTTCAAAGAAGGAGAAAAACTCCCCGGAGAATTGGCATCGAATATCGAAGCCATCGCTGACGAATGCGTATATGTTTACAAAGGGAAAAAAGCCGAGGCCGGGAGGGAAGGATTTTTATACTGCGTCGAATTTACCGACAAAACCCTCGACTGGCTTTATAAAAGAGTCCGAACAAGAACGATAATGAAAATGATCGCCAGCTTTACCGACCGTTTTTTGGCATTAGAACCATTCAGCCAGGCATCATCGGTCAGCAGACTGAAACACGGGCAGTCAGAGATAAGGAAAGCAACGCTGCGGATCCACGCTATCAGAGAAATACGCTTTTCCGAAGCGGCTTACACGATCGCCGAGATCATAACTTTTATGCTGACCGCCGGGATGATCTTTTTGAAATTCGATCCTTTTTACGAAGGGGTCTTTCTTACAATCTTTGTGTCTTTTATCCTTATCTATATGCTTTTGCTCATCCGCGATCTGGACGACCCGTTCGCTTATTATGATAAAAAACACTCTATAGAAGAGGTCTCCCTCCATTCCCTCGAAAATTTAAAGATCAGGCTGGAGGAACGCCGCAAAGAAATCGAGCTGTAAAGATATTAGAAAAAAGCCCCGCCCTTTCCAGGCGGGGCTTTTATTATGCGATCAGCGCGCTTGCTGTCCGGACGGCCTTAGCTTCGGATCCGAAGCCTTGTCTTCCTGCGAGGCTAACAGCTGGGTAAGAATGCTATCCTTCGACCCTTCGGGGATCAAAGTAAGCTGATTCTCTCCCTCTATTATCCTTTGATATTCAAGGATATCGAATGTCGTGGAAAGTATATCAGGGTCCTTGGATATCTTCTGGATCGTTTCACTGACTATCTTCGGCCTCATGCTGGCGGCTCTGGCAAACTCGACCGACGCTTCCTGTTCCGCTTTGCTTTTTATGATATTGACCTGGTTCAACCCGTCCTGCATTATGGCGGAAGTGACCTGCCTCAAACGATTGACAACCTTGCCTTCGATCTGGGTCACCATTTCATCGTCGCGGAAATGCACTTTGCGGATATATACCGATCCTAATTTATATCCCCACTGGCTGGATTCCGGAGACACCTCTTCCCTGACGGCCTGGCTCATTCCGTGCCGGTTAACAAGCATCTCAAGCAAAGGCAAATTGCTCAAGTGTTTGATCGTCGCATTTTTAACGTTGGCGCTAAGAGACCCCTGAGGATCGACGTTCTTAAAGATATGGGCGACCGGATCGG
The DNA here is from genome assembly GCA_041657565.1 of Minisyncoccota bacterium. GTDB lineage: Bacteria > Patescibacteriota > Minisyncoccia > Minisyncoccales > JAQTVQ01 > CAIMDX01. The sequence goes on from JBBABQ010000023.1 coordinate 4,282, forward strand.
AAATGAACATCTCGCACCAAACGCCTATTCCCATCGGCGTTCCCTCTTCCGAATTGACCGGTATGCTTCTCAAATATTCCTGGTCAAGCCCGAGATCCCGCCTGTAAGATCTGCCCAGCCAATTTACAAAAAGCGCTTTCCATCCAAGCTCGGACCAAAGAAAATGGAAGCCGGGCTCTTTTATCACTCCGATTATTTCCCCGAACAAGATATAGACCCTGGCTTCTTTTTCCTGGATTATGGCGTAAAAGCCGAAAATATGCCCCAAAACCCGCAAAATGAATTCAAGGGACAAGAGGAACCCGACTAAGAAAATTGCTGATAGTAGTGTTGGCATATTATTGTTTTTTTGTTTCTAAAATGATCTTCTTGGCCTTCGACAGCAAGGAAAGCCTCACGTTCCTCAAATAAGCCGGCAGGGTCTTTTTGTCTCCGGCCTTTATCTCTCCCAATTGCGCGGCCAGCTGATCGAGAAGCTGAACTTCAGCCTGCGCTTTCAGTGTCTCTATTTCCACCGCTTTCTTCGACTGAACTATCCTTTGGTCGGCTCCGGCCTGCGCCAAGCTTATCTCGGAAGAAACCTGGTTATGGGCGGTATTGATGGCCGCGAGAGCCGACTCCACTTCCTGGGGCGGTTCGATATCGGTAATAAGGGCGGCATCAAGGTCTATACCGTAGCGGGCGGCCGATGATCTGCACTCCTCTTCCATATGGCGGTTAAGATCTCCTAAATTTTTCCTAAGATCGTTTATCGATATTCCGTAAACCCCGGGCAAAGAAGAAGGGATCAATGAGTCCTCCGCTCCTACTTTTTTTGGCGCTTCGAAATTGGCAATACGTTCGCGAAGGATGGATATGAAATAACCCATCACGTGCGCGATCGGATTTTGGACCCCGAAAAGATAAGCGTAAATATTGCGCTCGGAAACGGTATAGCGGAGCTGGCCTCTTAAATTGATATTGAGCTGGTCCTTGGTCACCGCTTCCAAAACGGTATTCTGGTTGTTGACAAGAGGATTCTCGGGATCAAAAGCGATACTCAGCAGGTTTGTCGCCACCGGAACCTTGTAGATCTTTTCCCATGGCATTTTAAAATAAGGGCCTCCCGGCTTCACAACCTTAAGCTGCGGAAAGTTATACCTGTCCTTCTCGTCGTCGTTAAGAAGATCGGCAAATTGCGGATCCTCGAGAGTGCTCGCACTGCCAAGGCGCTGAGCCTTGCCGAACACGGTTTTTACGCCGCGCTCGTTTTGCTCCACCACGTAAAAACCGGTAAAAACGACGCGGATCGCTATCCAGATAACGACACCTAAAAAAATTACCCCGAATTCAACCATAGCTTTTTTAATCTGTTTAATAATTACCTATTGCAAATGTTGATCTTATTATATCAAAAAACCGCTCTGCGATACACAAAACGGTTTGTGGATAAAGCGGCGCCTTTATCTCCTTTATTTTTTTACCTCCGCTTTCAGCCTCTCTATGTCTTTCTTTAATTCGGACATCCTCACTTCCCTGCCGACGGTAAGCCTGTAAAAACGCTCTAATTCTACCGCTCTTTCCTCGAGATCTTTCTTAGCCTTAGTTAAAGAACAGTTCGACTCGATAATGTCTTTCGTACTTCTGTTGAACAGATAGCCGTAGACCAAAAAAGAAATGAAGGCCGAAATTATCAGCGTTTGCGGGACGTCTTTTTCGAGAATATAAGAAACGACGAAAGAGGCCAAAATAATGCTTGAACCCGTCAGCAGGAACTGGGAAAATGGACATTCGCGGAATCTAAGCTTGCAGATCAAACAGCGGTCCGCCGGGGAATATCCCAAAGTACCGACCAGCCAGCAATCTTTATTAAGGCAGATATTTTCTTGTTCCGGGACTTCCGAGCTCATTTCTTTTTGGACTGGATCATTTTCTTAAAAACGGCATACATCATCGAGGCCACGCAAAAATTAAGAAATCCGGCGCAGAACATCAGCAAGGAGGTCATCAAAATGAATATCCATCCGGCCAAAGCAAGATCGTAATAGACCAAAACCAGCCCGATCACAAGGAACAGCCCTCCCATCGTCCAGGAAAAAATAATCTCGCCTTTGTCCCTTTCTGAAACTGGCAGCTTATTCTTCCCGAGGAATTTAAAATGAAATTGGTAAAAAATGTTCATTTTGATCGAGACCGCGCCAAGGAGCATAATAACCGCTATCGTTATGGTCATCGGAACATTTTTTAAAAGATAAGCGACCATTATTAAAAAACCGCTGACGTTCCTGGCGAATTTTAATGAACTGTTGCTTATTGAACATTTGCTATCCATATGGCTATGATCCTACGGTTAAAATTACCTTTTTATTATACCATCGCAAAAAAAACGTAAAATGGCAAAGCCCGGGATACCCCCCCCGGCCGAAGATATTAAAAACAATCCACCGCCAAATTTTTTTAAAAAAACAAATATGATAATATAGGTATTATTACCATTTTTTCGGCGCGAACAACCAATGGAAAAAGAATTCGACGTCATCATAATTGGAGCCGGTCCGGCCGGACTGGAATGTGCGAAACAATTTCAAGGATCAAAACTATCCGTTCTGCTTATCGAGAAAAACAAGGAGATAGGCCAAAAGGTTTGCGCAGGCGGACTGACGTGCCTTAGCGCCAGATTCAACGTCCCCGAGACGATGATCAGGATTTTTAACGAGCAAACGATCTCTTTATCCGGAAGAAAGAGCTTGGTCAAGCTGGTATTCCCGATAAGAACGGTCGAAAGATACGATCTCGGCCAATACCTTCTCAAAGAGATAGAAAACCTCGAAAACGTTACCGTCCTGAAAGAGGCCATGGTAAAACAAGTCAAAGACAGAAAGGTCTTAACGGACAAAGGAGAATTCGGCTACAAATATTTGGTCGGAGCGGACGGATCGCTTTCAATAGTAAGGAGGTCGCTTGGCCTGAAAACAAAAGTTTCGATCGGCTTGAGATACAAAGTTCCGGAGGTAGCCGACACCCTTGAATGGCATCTCTATCCTGAAATATTAGGATCGGGATACCTTTGGGTCTTTCCCCACAAAACGCACACCAATATCGGCGTATTTTTTGAGGCCGAAGAGACCAAAATAGAAAAAGCCAAGGAGGTTCTGGACGAATTTTTAAAAAAGAACAGCTATACTTTCTCCGACCGCAAGCCGGAATCCGCCACATTGAATTTTCTCTACGAAGGATGCGTCTTCGGCAACGTTTTCCTGGCCGGAGAGGCCGCGGGACTAACCTCCAGGACTACAGGAGAAGGCATCGCTCCGGCCCTAATAAGCGGACGCGAGATAGGAATGAAAATATTGGACCCTGAATATGAAATGCCTCTTCTTAAAGAAATACTGAAGATCAAAGGAAGGCAGGAATTTTTCAAAAAAATGGCCGACATAATGCCCTTCGCAAAAAAGTTTCTCTTGGCGATATTCGTTAGCCTGATCAAAACAAAAAGGTTTCAAATATATTTCGAAGGAAAACCCGATCTTGAAAATAAATGAGACCTAAGATCCCGTACACGCTGGACGTGCTGATCTCCATTTTAGGATGGGCTGTTTTATGCGTCTCTTTCGGATTCTTTCTTATTCTCAGCCAGGCCGATTTCGAAAAAACAGGGACAAGAACGGTCTTTATCTTTTCTTTTATCGTATACGTCGCGGTCGGAGCCCTGCTGGCCGGGATAGAATACGGCCTGCTAAGGCTCTTCGGCATTAAAGAAAAAAGAAAAGAGCTTAGGATATTGAACGATAACATCAAAGACGGCCATTTGATTCCCGGCCTCCCTACCGCAACATTAAAAGAAATATTCTTTTCCCTTTCCGAAAGGCCGAAAGACTGGATAGTGGCGGCCGAATTCGGTTCCCTCATAGTCCTCTCCGTTCTCTCGACGGAGCTGCTGGCTGGAGGGATGACCAATTTTTTTATAATCTTAGCAAGCGGGACGATCGCTGTTTCGTTGCTTGTGATGTTCGCAGGATTTTTCGCCGAAAAATTCATCTTCCCGGTCCTCAAGGAATGCAGGGAAACATTGATTAAGAGAGGAGAAATATTCAAAGAAAGAAGGTCCTGGCTGAACAGCATCAAAATAAAATTCCTCTTTTTCCTGATGGTCCCGATCGTGATCGTTATGACGGTCATCAGTTTTATGGCCTCTTTCAGCCTGGAGGCTATGGTCTTCCCCCTGATCGGATTAGGCATGGCGGTGATGATAAGCAATTTATTGTCCTTTTCCATATATCAGGCTTTTTCAGGCGTCAAAGATTTCGCCAAAGACCTTCAAAAAGGAGGCAAGACCATTTTTTCCACCGGGAGCCTGGACTCGGAAATAGTCAGTCTTTCAAGAAGTTTGAACGACGCGGCCAGCGAGGTTAACAGATCCAAGACAGACGCGGAAAACTCAAAGGCCGCTTTGCAAGAAAGGATCAAAGAGCTGGAGAGGTTCCACAAACTGACTGTCGGAAGAGAACTGAGGATGATAGAGCTAAAAGCAAAGATAAAAGAGCTGGAAGAAGAGAACGAAAAATTAAGATCGGTCAAAAAAAACAAATAATATCCCTGCTTGCGCGGAACAAACGCTCAGTTTAAAAAATATTTCAATTAAAAAAGCGGGATATTGCCCGCTTTTTCTGAAAACTATTTGACCGATCCTATTTGGCTTTCTTGGTTTTTTTCGCTTTCAACATAGCTCTCTTGGCCTCCAGTCTCTTCGCGGTCTTGTGAGGATGCGGATGTTTTTTGCCTTCTCCGAATCCGCCAGCTCTTTTTGCCATATATGTGTTTTATTGAATTAGTTTATTACTCTATGAGTGTAACAAAAAAAACGATAAAGGGAAATACTTCCTCTCTCTTCCTGCCGATCATCCGGCTTCTTCAACCAAAAACCGCCTAGCTGGCGGCTTTTGGGTCGAAGCGGTTACGGCAAGGTTTCGAATGAAGATTCGCTCGAAGTAGATATGTTCCCCGAGTCGTTTTTCGAGGAAACAAAATAATAGGTCGTGGTCCCGCTGGTTAGATCCGCCAAATTCACATTGTGGAGCTTGAAAAGCCCATCCGCAGAGGCGCTCAGGGTAGAGGTGGCAGAAATGTCGATCGGCGTCAGCTGACTGTAATAAACTTTTCCGTCGGACCAGTCATCCGTCTTCCAGGTGATCTTGGCTGTGCTTGTCCCTATCTCCGCCGCTGAAATGACGGAAATGACAGGGGCCGTAGCGTCTATGATCTTCGTGACGTTAGGGGTGGAACTGGAAGTAGAGGTGGAATTCTCGCAAAGTTTTTTCAATATCCCGGGAGCCTTCAACAATCCCTCCGGAACCTTTCCGGAATTTCCCGCCCCCTCGGCCAAAAGTTCATTGATCTTCTGCATAGTTTGAGGGCCGACATTTCCGACCGCAGAAATACAAAATTTCCTCTGGAATCTTTGTACCGCTTTTTTGGTCGCCTGTCCGAAATAACCGGTTATTTTACCCTCGGGATAGATCTCGGGGTCGCTGGCCAAAAACTCTTGCAACAACCTTACGTCTTCGCTCGATACTCCTTGTTTTAATTGGTTTTTGATCTGCAACGAAAACGCTTTGATATCTTGCTTCGCATCTTTAACCGCATCCGAATTCTTCAGCTGATCGATTTGAGAGCTCAATTCGGCGATCTTTTGCCTCAGCTGGACGATCAAAGAAGCTATCGAAGTGGTCGAAGAAGCCGAAATGTTAGGATTCTGGCTGGCAGAAACGGATAAGCCGGCCGCGGCGAACACAAAAATTGCTGTTAATAAAATTTTGTGATTGGTTTTCATAACTTATGCTTCACGATTTTTTTTATTTTACTAGTTAGCTCGACCTTTTATGGTCTTTTATTTTATTCTTCCGGACAACTATTATATTTTAACAAAAAATCCGATTCTATGCGAGGCGCCACCGGATATGTTCTCAAAGCGGCTGGAGAAATATCCCCGAAAAAATTATGCACCTCTTTTCTTGCGCCAACAAAAAAACGGGGCGTCCCCCCGCTTCTTTTTTATCAGTCTTCGATCGGACCGGATCCTCCCTATAATATCTCGCCCAGCAGCTCTTTCACTCCGATCTTCTTCTTGGCCGAATAAGGAATGATCTTATGGTCTCCCATAACCGTTTTGATCGTCCCAAATTGATCCTCGCATTCCTTCTTCCCCATCTTATCTATTTTATTCGCTACGACAACAACGTCTTTTCCGTGATCGTCCAAAAGATGGATGGTCTCCAGATCATACTTGGTCGGGCCAACCTTAGCATCAATGATCAAAATCACTTTTTTCTGCCTGTATTCGGAAACAAAAAAATACCAGTTGACCATATCTTTGATCTTGCCTCTTAACTTATTCGGGACTTTGGCGTAGCCGTATCCCGGCAGATCGACAAAATACAAAGATCTGTTGACGAGAAACAGGTTTATTTCTTGGGTGCGCCCCGGGAACTGGCTGGTCCTGGCCAGATCTTTTTTCCCCGTCAAAGAATTGATGACGCTGGACTTTCCCACATTCGATCTACCGATAAAAGCGACCTGGGGAATTCCATCGTCAAAAATACTGTCGCTGCCTCGCACCCCTTTTACGAATTGGACTGATTCTATTTTCATACTCCTCCCGTTCAGAACGATCGAAAACCGGTCATCGCGACCGGCTTTCGTAATTTTATTTCTTGGATTTTTTCTTTTTATCAGCTGGCTTCTTGGCCCCGATCTTCTTCGGTTTTTTTGCGGCTTTTTCCGAGCTGCCTGTTTCTTCTTTCATTTCAAGCATCGGCGCCTCTTCTTTTCTACTTTCTTCTTTCCCTTCTGCCGGGATGGCCAAGGCCTTGATGATCCTGTCGAGCTTCTCGTTCAATACATCAAACTGTTTTTTATATTGATCAACGGGCTTTTCACCGCTCGAATAGCCAGAGGACTTGCTGAAGCATTCCTTGCAATAGACGGGCTTATCGCCGATCGGCTTAAAAGGAAGTTCAAACCTCGCGCCGCACTTAGCGCATGTCGCTTCGAACATTTTTCTGTCTTGGAATCTCGGCCTGTCATGGTCTCTTCTCATCGGCCTGTCGGAATCTCTCCTCATCGGCCTGTCCGAAGCTTCTTCTTCCCTATGGTTTGTAAAACATTGGGCGCAATAAACAGGCCTGTCTCCGCTTGGCCTGAAAGGGACTTCGCATCTTTTGCCGCAATCGCTGCAAACCGCCTCATGCATCTGAGCTCTTTCCCTGTCTCCGCCGCCGAACCGTCTTTCTTCGCGGTCTCTTCCTTCAAAATCTCTTTCTCTGGACCTGTTGCCCCCTCCTCCACGAAACATTTTATCAAATTTTTTCATATACCCTATATATAAGCTATATATCGTTATAAAGCAATCGGCTCCCGTCTTTTTTAATTAGATGTTGATAATCGTTAAAATCATGATGGTCTAAAATATCCTTTTTCCTTTAAAACCGAAATAATCCTCATAGTTCTTCTCTCCAAATATTATCGGATAAAAATCCTCCTCCGCGACAAGGAGGTCTCCGCCCTTGCGAGCGAATGTTTCTCCCTTTCGGACCAATTTATAATTTTTTATTTTCTTCAGCAATTTATATCCCTTCGGCTTATCGGCCCTGGAAAAAACATCAAAATATTTCGTGACGGTCTTCTTTCTGCAGATATTGTTTTTGATCAAACCGAGGTGGCCGAACAGCCTCTCGATGTCCGCGACCATCTTCTTCAATACGGCCGGATCATTATCTTTTCCGTATTCGAAAGCGATGCCGATCTTCGCCTGGGATATAAGCGCATTGTCTTTGGTGGCGCTCATAATCAATACATATTTGGGTTGGATCGCTTCAATGCATTTCCGGGTAGGGCCGTCGAACTTGGTGACGATAACAGCGTCTTTCAGCTCGCTCTTGGTGGAATGGATATCGATGACGATATCCGCTGATCTTATGGCCGGCGAAAGTTCATAAGCGATCCTTTCTTCATGATTCCCGTCTTCCCTTCCCGGAAATGACCGGTTAAGATCCTGATCTACTGATCTTTTTGCCAGCTCAAAAGCCCTCCTGTTGGCAATCTGAAAAGAAAGAATATCATTGCCGATATTCAATTTTTTAATTTCCCTCGCAACTCTTAAGCCGATCCTTTCCTTGCCGTAAGTTAACATATTAAGTATTATTTTCATATTTTTTGTATTTTGCATTAAGAAGAATAAGGGGCCCTCGTTTTTTTGACGACCCCTTAGCCAATTAAATGATTTTTGCTATATCGACGCAAGCGCTGACATAGCCAATCACTTCTTGTACTTTTTGCGTGGCACCGAACATTCTAAATTCGATCGTTTGGGTCGACTGTTTGTAGCGAACCAAATCCCACACATTTTTTTCACCGCCCCTTGCATTAATGTATTCTAACACCTCTGCAAAAGAGGAGAATATCGGAGGCACGCCCTCTGTTTCCGCCATCGCCCTATAGGCATTTATTCTTCTGCGATCAGAATGATCGCCGATAGCAATAAGCTTATCGACAACATCCAACCTGCAAAAGTTAAGAAGCTTCACTGCTTCATCTTCGGTCGCAGATATATGAATATGTACGGCTGCAACGATAGAAGCGGCAGTTCTTCTTTCCAAAGATGCGGAGCGCCAAATCGTCTTATGGCGCAGATCAAAAGGATTTACCTCCAGATCTGCTATCCTGATTGGTTCCATAAACTCGGAACAATCAAATGCCAAACCAAGCTGGCTGGCTGCTTCTGACATTATTTTGTCATTAACGATCAGCGCCCTCTCGAGCTCTTCGAGGCTGCCATAAGGCAGGGTCCGGTCTTCGATCTGTCCCGCAAAGAGTTCG
>JBBABQ010000024.1:0-13066 GCA_041657565.1 Minisyncoccota bacterium
TAATTGACGCCGTTAAAATTCTTCGCCCATCCGGGACTTGGAGGATAGCCGAAAATTCCGGAGCAGTCATTGTCGGAAGAACAAACCATACCCCAGTATTCTTTATCAGGACAATAGTAAGAGCCTTTCGCGCAAGGGCCCCCTCCGCAATCTGAACAACATGGAGAAGCCGCCGAGTCATAAGATGCCGAAGGATCGTTCAATATCCCCGAGCCGGAATACGCCCAGCAATTCGAAGTATCGGAAGGGCCGCAATCGATGCAAGCTCCATCTTTGCAAACATATAATTTGACCGTCTCCCCCTGAAGGCTGGAAGCAACGGAATTAAAAACCAACCGCTCCCCGCTTTTGCAAACAGTGGAAAATCCGCTGGTCTTGCAGGAATCGGGATCGCTGACGTCTATAAAGAAAGAGGTAAAAGATATAGGGGGAATAGATGAAGCCCATTTCACGCTGTAAGGGCTGGCCGCGCCGTCGGTCCATTGGACGAAAATATTATCAAAAAAGGAATAAGGAGAAGATAGATAATTAACATTGGTTCCCTGCGCCATAAGGGTCGGAGATAGATCCCATTCCCCGGACGCATAAAGATAAGACCTCTTTTTAAAATAGATCTTGTTATCCCTTGTCCAAAAAGCGTAAAAACTGTTTTCCCCGGGTTTGATCGAGGCGGAAGGATATAGATTGTTGGAATTAACGTCCAGATCTTCCGCATCCCCCCAGGCAAACTTATTCCATTTAATGATATTGTTCCCTTGATTGCCTCCGGCAACAGCAAACGACCCGCCGGCGTAAAGATCGGTGCCGGTCATAAGAAGAGAATAGGCCGGCGCGTTCATACCGAAAGAAGACCAAGATCCTCCGTCCCATCTGGCAACGTATTTGATGAAAGTATCCGCCGGATCAGGAGATCCGTAAGAGCTATACCACTGGAAACTGCCTCCGGCGTAAACATCTGTTCCGTTAAAAACAATAGACCGAACGTCGGTGCCGTTATTCCCGATACCATTGCCAAGCCCAACCCATTTGGTGCCGTTCCATCTCACGATGTTCCCGGTCCAAACTCCGTCAATATGGTCGAACCTTCCGCCCATATAAAGATCGGCGCCGTTAAAAGCAAGGACCGAAGGCCAGCTGTCAACTTCCCCTCCAAAGGCGGACCAGGAAAAACCGTCCCATTTATAAGCATACCCGGAGTATCCGGCGATATAAACGTTGTCTTCATTGGCGGCAACGGCGCGGACATCGGTTATCGGACCAGTTCCCAAGGAGGACCAGGATGTGCCGTTCCACTTGGCGATACAATTGGCTGATACGCCTCCGGCCGCAGTAAAAGAGCCGGCGACATAAAGATCTTCTCCCGAAACGGCCAAAGAGTAAACCGTTTGGCTTCCTCCTGTTATATTCCCTAAAAGAGACCAAGCATTTGTCGCACTGTCCCACTTGGCCACTCCTCCGGTAAAACTGCCTCCGGCGTAAAGATCGGTGCCGGAAGAAACTAAGGCGTAAATTTGGCCGTTGCTCCAAGGAGGAGTTCCAACGGCAGACCAAGACCCTCCGTCCCATTTAGCTATATTCTTAACGCTTGTTCCTCCGGCGGAAGTAAAATATCCGCCAGCGTAAACATCCGTTCCGATGGAAGCCAAAGCGTATACGCCTCCGTTCAAACCGCTGCCCAGATTGGAAACGGTCCAATCGGCAGGAACAGCCGATTCCTTCCATTCTTTATAACGAATATTGCCGGATCTGCCGGATTCTGAGGACCTATAAATCAAATGGGTATTCCCGGAAGCGTCGGCAACAGCAGAAACAAACTGTCCAGGCGCGGCTCCGGCAGAAATTACCGGGCCATAGATCGCCAAGTAAGGCGAATTTTTACCTCCGGCATAGCTGAAATCTCCGCCAGAGTAAACATCCGTTCCGATGGAAGCCAAAGCGTAGATATAAGAACCGTCCGTTCCAGCGCCCATGGCGGACCAGGATGCGTTATCCCATCTGGCGATGCGGTTGGCGGGACTTCCCCCGGCCGTGGTGAAAGATCCACCGGCGCAAAGGTCTGGACCGGAAAAAACCAAAGAGCGGACCGAGCCGTTAGTTCCGGATCCCAGGGCAAACCAAGTGGAATTCGATTCGTTCCATCTGGCAACATAATTCGCTGCCGATCCCCCGGCCGTGGTGAAGGAACCGCCGGCGTAAAGATTGGCGCCGCTGATATATAAAGCATAAACAGCGGAGTTCATCCCCGTACCCAAAGCGGACCAATCCGAACCGTCCCAGTTGGCGATATTGTTAACAGTCACTCCCCCGGCGGTGGTAAAGGAACCGCCGGCGTAAACTGAATAGCCATTGGAAGAGACCTTCAGGGAATAAACAGTACCGTTAGTTCCTGTGCCCAGACTTGACCAAGCAGAACCGTTCCACTTGGCAACGTAATTTACAGCGACCCCTCCGGCGGTGGTGAAGGAACCGCCGGCGTAAAGATCGGTGCCGTTAGAAGTTATGGAGTAAACGTAAGAGTTCATCCCCGACCCTAAACTGGACCAGGATGTGCCGTTCCACTTGGCGATGCGGTTTACGACCACTCCCCCGGCTGTGGTAAAATATCCTCCGGCGTAAATATTATTTCCGCTGACAACTATCGTTTGGACCCTTTCGTTCACTCCTCCTCCCAAGCTGGACCAAGATGATCCGTCCCATTTGGCGATATTGTTTACGACCAAATTTCCGGCCGTATTGAAAGAACCTCCGACATATAGATCTGTTCCGTTAACGGCTAAAGCGTAGACCGGGCCGTTCAGTCCTACTCCCATCGCAGACCAGCTGGAACAAGCCGAGCCATTTTTAGCAATGTGGCCCGCTGAAATTCCTCCGGCGGCGGTGAAAAGGCCGCCGGCGTAAAGGTCTGTGCCGATCACGGCTAAAGCGTAAACATCATCATCTGTTCCCGCACTTATCGGAGACCAAGCAGAACCGTTCCACTTGGCAACGTAATTGGCAGGGCTTCCCCCGGCGGTGGTGAAGGACCCGCCGGCGTAAAGGTCGGTGCCGCTAAAGACTAAAGACTGGACAGCGGAATTCATCCCCGTTCCAAGGGCGGACCAAGTTGAGCCGTTCCACTTGGCGATGCGGTTGGCGGTAACTCCCCCGGCAGTTACAAAAACACCGCCGACGTAAATATCGGTACCGCTGGCGATCATGGTTTGAATATTTCCGCCTACTCCTCCTCCCAAGCTGGACCAAGCCGTGCCGCTCCACTTGGCGATATAATTAACGGTAACCCCGTTCATTGTTTTAAAATTTCCGGCGGCATAAAGATCTGTGCCGATGGAAGCGAGAGCATAGATATAGGTGCTATCAGTCCCCGTTCCCAAGGCGGACCAAGAGGATCCGTCCCATTTAGCGATACGGTTAACGGTCACGCCTCCGGCGGTTGCGAAAGCTCCCCCGGCGTAAAGGTCGGTGCCGATCACGGCTATACCGTAAACAGTATCATCCGTTCCGATCCCCAGGTTTGACCAGGCGAAGCCGTTCCACTTGGCGATGCAATTGGCCGATATTCCCCCAGCAGTGGTAAAGTTTCCGCCAACATAAAGGTTAGTGTCGTCCACATATAAAACAGTGACCGGTCCGTTCACTCCTCCTCCCAAGCTGGACCAAGATGATCCGTCCCATTTGGCGATATTGTTTACGACCACACCTCCGGCAGTGGTGAATTCTCCGGCGGCGTAAAGGTCGGTGCCAACCACGGCAAAAGCATCGACGATATGGCCATCCATGCCGGAACCCAAAGAAGACCAATCGGACAGCCCTACTCCGTTCCATTTGGCGATACCACTGGCAGGCGACCCTCCGGCGGTAACAACTTGGCCTCCGGCGTAAAGGTCGGTGCCGGAAACAGCCAAAGAACGAATATTCCCATAAACCCCGCTCCCCAAAGAAGACCAAGCAGAACCGTTCCACTTGGCAACATAGTTTACAGTAGCCCCTCCGGCGGTAACAAAATTTCCTCCGGCGTAAAGGTCGGTGCCGGAAACAGCTAGAGCATTAACAGCGGTATCGCTTACTCCGCTCCCCAGGGCGGACCAAGTTGAGCCGTTCCATTTGGCGATGCGGTTTGCGGATACGCCTCCGGCAGTGGTGAAATATCCTCCGGCGTAAAGGTCAGTACCGATCACGGCTAAAGAAAGAACCGTATTGTCCACTCCCGCTCCCAGGGCAGACCAGGCTGTGCCGTTCCATTTGGCGATGCGAACAGCCGCAGTTCCTCCGGCAGTAGCAAATTCTCCGGCAGCGTAAAGGTCTGTGCCGCTAAAGATCAACGCTGTCACGTAGTTGTTCATCCCTGTGCCCAGACTTGACCAAGCAGAACCGTTCCACTTGGCAACGTAATTTACAGCGACCCCTCCGGCGGCGGTAAAGTGGCCTCCGGCGTAAAGGTCGGTGCCGGAAACAGCCAGAGAAGTAACATCTCCATTCATTCCTGTGCCCAGACTTGACCAGGCTGTGCCGTTCCACTTGGCAATGTAATTGGCGGGACTTCCCCCGGCGGTGGTGAAGGACCCGCCGGCGTAAAGGTCGGTGCCAAAAACAACGACAGAATGAACTTCATGGCTCATCCCGCTCCCCAACGCGGACCAGGCTGTGCCGTTCCATTTACCAATATAGTTAACAGCCACGCCGCCGGCGGATGTAAAACTTCCTCCGGCGTAAATATCCGTACCCATAACGGCTATGGCAAAAACATAACCGTTCACGGCTTCATTTGGCATTTTCAGCCAAGAATAATCTCCTCCGGCATTGGCTTTAGACCAGGCGGATCCGTTATAAGAATAGCCGACGATGTTGTTCGAATCGTTTCCTTGTATCAAAGAAACTGTGCCGCCGTCTCCGGGGATCAAAGAAAAGCTGTCGAGACGATTGCTCTTATTGCCCACAAGAGAAGCCGGATCCCAAGAAGAAACGTCTCCCGAATTGGCTGACCTGGCGGCATATAGCTGATAAGAAGCTTCTCCCGCGCTTGTTCCCGCGACCCTTCTCGCCGCGATCCAAATATTATTATAAGAATCAAGAGTAATAACAGGCTTCTGGTAAGCGTCCGCCGCCGCAACTCCGTTCAAGGGAACATATTCTCCGGACCAACTGATAGATCCGGCCGACAGGGTTCCTTTTTTAACGCAAATATCGCAGCCTGATCCGCAATTAGCAGAAAGGAAAACATAGCCGGTGCCGGAGATCAATTTATAAGCTGTGCTGAAATCTGAAGTGTTGTAAGCCAGAGTGCCGGCCGACGTCCAATTGGTTCCATTGGCAGAAACGGAATATTCGATGGCGGAACCGTTATAAGAAAAACTCCAATATCTCAAAGTGGCCGCGTCAAAAAAAGTTTTCCGCTGGAATCCGTCTGCGGTGGCCTGAGCCGAAGCGGAAGTATCCACTACCGCCGAAGTATAAGCATTGGCTTGGTCGCGGTAATAATTTATTAGATAAAATCCGGCCGTAAAAATAACCAAAAAAACAAGAAGCAAGCCAATGGCTTGGCCCGGCTTTAATCTCTTGACCTTCTCCGCAATATTGATCTTTGTTCCTATCATCAAAAATACCAAAAAACAGTTGATATATAATTCTTCTATTATATTTTAACAGATGAAGAGGCCGTGGCAATGCGCAGAATTGTGGAAAACTTTACCTTGTTGAACAAATAAAAAAGGGTACTCAATCCGTCATCGGACCTTTCCCCTATATCTGAATCTCGAGCGTCAGCCCGAAGATCATTCGGTTTTTCTCGGCGGGCTCAAGAAGAAGCAATCTTTTCTGCCTTCTTTCGCGCATTTTGTTGATATCGTTCTTTTATCCAGCATTATCCATTTAAGAGCGCAATGATGTTCGACCATCATTATCTTCCTTCTTTGGCTTTAACCATTCACGCCTTTTGAAGACGCATTCCCATTTTTCTTGTTTCTCCAAGGTAATGATCTGGGTCTGCGATCCAACGTTTTTCCTGCATATCTTGCCTTCCTTGTATTTCAACCGCAAATGCTCGCAATTTTCAGGTGAACACTCTCCCGCCACCTTCTCCGCGCTAAGCCTTTTTTGCTTGGCGCGGCACAACCAATAATGAGCCGTTGAAAAACCTCCTATGTTCTTTTGTTAAGGTACCAAGGGCATAAGCCTTAAAGCCGATCCCCTTGATCCCCTAGCCCCAAATCGCTATCAAAAAAGCGGACAAGGGAGTTCTCCCCTGTCCGCTTTTTGATCTTTTCGCTTAGATTCCATTTTTTGTTTTGATCACTTCGTCGATAACCCCGTATTCCTTGGCTTCCTCCGCTGTCAGATAAAAGTCTCTGTCCGTATCTTTTTCTATCCGGGCCATCGGCTGGCCGGTGTGTTTGGACAATATCTTGTTCAGGGACTCTTTAAGCTTCAGGATCTGCTTGGCCGTTATCTCTATCTCGCTCGCCTGGCCGGTAACTCCGCCCGCCACCTGATGAAGCAATATTTCTGAATTGGGTAAAGCGTAGCGCTTGCCTTTCTGGCCGGCGGCCAGCAAAGTGCCAGCCATCGAAGCGGCCATACCGATGCAAACCGTTGATATTTCGGGCTTAACGTACTGCATTGTATCGTAAATGGCCAAACCGGCCGTAACCGAACCGCCCGGGCTATTAATGTAGATCTGGATATCCTTTTTCGAATCCTTGGAGGCTAAAAACAACAGCTGGGCAATGATCGAATTAGCCATGCTGTCATTCACCTGTCCGGCCAAAAAGATTATCCTGTCGCGCAAAAGCCTGGAATAGATGTCATAGGCCCTTTCCCCGGACTGCGTTTTTTCGATGACGGTTGGAATCAGATTCATAAGCGAGGAATTAGGAATTAACTTGTAGCTTGTAGAACGACGATCAAACCTGCCTGCGGCAGGCTTACTAGCCGCTAAGCGTGAAGCAAATCCCTTAAATATTCTTACAAATAAATTTTATCAAAAAAAATTAATCTTTTAAAGAGGCAATCATCTTATTTAACATTTTCATAACCTCCAAAAGAAAAGAATTCGCCTTATTGAAATCTAAATCTCTGCCGAATGGCAGTCTTTTGGCTATTTCTATCTGGGTTTCAAGCTCGGCTCCCGACCCATAAGCGATAATCAAAAATTGCCTGAAATCTTTCCTGCTCCCCCTCCTTCGCCCCTCGGCTATATTTGATGGGATTGAAACAGCGGAACGTCTCGTTTGAGAGGTAAGGCCGTAAATCTCGCTTCCCGGATAACAATCGGTCAATCTATAAATTTCGACAACCAAATCCATGGCTCTCTGCCAAATAAGCAAATCCTTATAAGAAACGACCTTGTTGCTATCCATAGTTCCTTTCCCCCGTCTCTGGCGGGGGCTCCTACAAGCTACAAGCTAATTCCTACAAGCTCATCGACTATAAACCCAACATTTTGAACATTTTCTCTTGTTTGATCTCGTCTTCCGCGTAAGCCGACAGCCTTTCGATGTCCGCTTCTTTTTGAGCGGCTTTCAAGTCCGGGTAATAACTGAGCATCTCGTTGATCCTGTCTTCTATTTCCTTGGCATCCGCCTCTACCGCCTCTTTCTTGGTTATCTCGCGGATGATCAGGAAGTTCTTCACCCTCCTCTTCGCCGCCTCCTCTACCTCCTTTTCCATATCAGCCTCGGTTTTATTGATCTGCTTCAAGTATTCCTCAAAGGTAACGTTCAAATTAGCCGTTATCTGCTCTTTGGCGGTATGCATCATCTGATGTGTTTCTCTTTCCACCAAAACCTGGGGCAGCTCCGCTTCTACCTCCTTTGACAGAGCGGCAAGGAACTCCTCTTTCTGCCTTTCCTTTTCAGCATGCTCTTTTTCCCCTTTTATCCCTTCTTGGATATTGGCCTTTAATGCTGGAAAATTCTCAAAATTGCCAAGAGATTTGGCCCAATCATCGGTAGCTTCGGGCAATTCGAACTTTTTTACCGCCGTCATCTTCACTTTAACCTTTAAGATCTTGGTTTTGTCTTTATCCGACGTAAAATCAACGTCTTTTTCCTGTCCAGCCGACATTCCAACCAGGCTGTCCTCGAATTCTTTGGGATAATGGCCTTTGCCCAAGATAAAAGCGTCTTTGCGCTCTTTCCCCTCTTCTATTTCCGGCGAAGCAAAGCTGATCTCGACAAAATCCTCGTTTTGAGCGGGTTCCGGCTTATCGGCCAAAACAGCTCTGGATCGTTGAAGGTTCAAGATCGTCTCGTCCACTTCTTTGGCCTCGACCTTCACTTCTTTTTTCTCGACCTTCTTGGCGATAGCCTTGTAATCAGGCAGTATAATCTCCGGCAGTATCTCGACTTCGGCGGAAAAAACGAACTCATTGTCCTTGGCCAGCTTCAAAAGCTCTATCTGGGGCTGGGAAACGACCTCCATCTTTTGTTTCGCCAGATCAACGATAGCTCTGGGCCAAAGATCGTCGACAGACAAGCTGGCCGCCTCTATCAAAACCTTTTGCGGGTTTAAGCTCGATTCCACTAAATTTCTCGGGGCTTGGCCCTTGCGAAAGCCGGGGATCTCCATTTCTTTGCTCAAGCTTAAAAAAGCTTTCTCGTAATAGGAGGAAAACTCCTCCCAAGCCTGCTCTATCTCGATCTTTACTTTTACTTTTGAATTTTCTTTGATTGTAAGTTTCATGTGTTAGTGTTTTCAAATTATGCCCTTCTAATGCCGTATCGCCAGGCTGTCTCGACGCATGTCCCAATGCTTGTCTCAACTGTCACGATACTTGTCCCAATGTCCCATAGCTTGTCCCAATAAATGTCCCATTGTCACGATCTTGTCCCATAGGTTGTCCCATTGAACATCCCTATGGGACAAAATTGTCCCATAGGGACAACGGCCTGTCCCATTCAAAACAGGCCATGTCCCAAAGACTATTTGGCGTCTTCGGCCTTAGCTTTTTTGCCTTTCACGGCTTTTTTAGCACTTTTGGAGGGTTTTTCCTTCTTTTCTTCCCCTTCTTTATCTTCTTTGGCTTCAATGACTGCCTCGCTATCTCCTGCCGGATCCGCAGAAACCTCTTCTATGGCTTCAGCCTGATCTCCCCCTTCAACAGGGGCTTGGCCCTGCGCTTCCAACTGTTCCGGGCTTTTAACGTCTATTTTCCAACCGGTCAGCTTGGCTGCCAGTCTGACGTTCTGGCCGTCTCGGCCGATCGCCAAAGAAAGCTGGTCGCTTGGAACAACGACCATGGCGGTATTCTTGGCTTGTATCCTCACTTCAATGACCTTTGCCGGAGAAAGGGCGTTGGCAATGTATTTCTCATTACTGTCCGAATGCTCGATAATGTCTATCTTCTCCCCTCCCAATTCGGAGATCACGGCCGAAACCCTGACCCCTCTCTGTCCGACCATCGCGCCGATCGGATCAACTCCTTCGGCCAATGAAGCGACAGAAACCTTTGTTCTTGAACCGGCCTCGCGGGCGATCGATTTGATCTCGATCTGCTCGGAAGATATTTCCGGCACTTCCAGCTCAAAAAGCTTGGAGATCAGCTTGGGATAAGCGCGGGAAAGCAATATGAACGGCCCTCTTGGGCTTTCTTCCACCTTCAAAACGAATACTTTGAGCCTTTGCCCGGAGCGGTAAAACTCCCCTCTTACCTGCTCTTCGCGGGGCAAATAACCCAAGGTTTTGCCGATATCCAGGTAAAGCCCGCCTGACTCGACCCTTTGGATGATCCCGGAAATGATATCCCCTTCTTTTGACTTGAATTCCTCCATAATACCGACTCTTTCCGCCTCCCTGAGCTTCTGAAGCACAACTTGCTTGGCTGTCTGCGAGGCAATGCGCCCGAAATCGGTCTTTGTTTCCAAAGGAAACACCAATTCGGCGTTAGCTTCGGCCGTTTTTTCTATCTTTTTAGCTTCATTAAGCATGATGTGCTTCTCCGGGTTGAATCTCACTTTCTTTATCTCCCCTTCCGCCATAGCTTCTTCCGCTTCCAGTTCCGCTTCGGTCTTGTTCTTCATCTCTTCCAGCTCGGCCTCGGAGTAGATCATCGAATCGTCAACTACGATCTTTACCTGCCAAAATTTGACCTGTCCGCTCTTCGGATCAAGCTTAGCCTTTATTATCTGGCCTTTTTGGCCGTATTCCTTCTTATACGCGGCTGCCAAGGCTTGTTCTGTGGTTTCGACCACCTTTTCCTGGGGTAAAGCCTTTTCTTCAGCGATCTGCGCGATCGCCGATGCGAATGATTTCAGATCCATATACCTCTGTATTCCCGCCATATCTCCTCGCGGGAGAAAAGCGGCTGTTATTATTTTTATATTATTTATAAAAAAATCCGGAGTCATCCGGACATGTTCTTCAAGGTCTATCATTAACTATTGATATAATAACAAAAAAAGAAGACTTGTCAACCCCACGTCCTGGAACCTAAAACATGAAACTTGGAACATTTAGTATCCTGACTCTCCGAGGTTATAGCCCGCGTAGATAACTGCTGCCCTCGGACAGTACCGCTAGCCAAAAGTTTCAGGTTTTATGTTTCAAGTTTCAAAAAACAAGATTGCCTTTCCTGTCCTTTTCTTCTATTATTAAATAAATCTAAAAAATACAAACGCCCTCTGTTTCACAGGGGACCAAACGATGAAAGCTGATATTCCTAAAGAAGTAAAATTTGTGCTCGACGGCTTGAAAGCCAAAGGTTTCCAAGCGTATGTGGTGGGCGGCTGCGTCCGCGATCTTTTGTCAAAAAGAAAGCCGGCCGATTGGGATGTCACGACCGACGCTACGCCGGAACAAGTGTCCGCCATTTTCCCCGATAATTTCAGCGACAACAAATTCGGTACCGTAACAGCGATAGTTGAAAGCGAAGACCCGACCCTGCGGGAGATAGAGGTCACGCCGTTCCGCACCGAACAAAACTACACGGACAGACGCCATCCCGACGAGGTCAAATGGGCAAAAACCATCGAGGAAGACCTGAGCCGCCGCGATTTTACGGTCAACGCCATTGCCCTGGACGAAACTGACGGGCAGGTAAGCCTGATCGACCTTTTTGAAGGGCAAAAGGACCTGAAAGCCAAGATCATCCGTACCGTGGGCAAAGCAGAAGAACGTTTCAACGAAGACGCTTTAAGAATGCTAAGAGCCATCCGTTTTTCCGTTTCTTTGAACAGCGGTTGGGAGATCGAGGCTAAAACCAAGAAAGCTATTAAAGATAATGCTCATTTGCTGCAAGAGATCTCCCAAGAAAGGATCAAAGAAGAACTGTCCAAAATGATCGCTTCCGACCAGCCGGCAGAGGGGATAGAAGCCCTCAGAGAAACCGGGCTTTTGAAATATATCCTGCCTGAGCTTCTGGAAGGCTACAAGGTTGGACAGAACAAACATCATGTTTATGACGTTTACGAGCATTCCATCCGCTGTTTGGCTTTTGCCGCAAAGAAAAAGTTCAACTTCCATGTCAGAATGGCCGCTTTGCTCCACGACATAGGCAAGCCGCGCACCAAAAGAGGGGAGGGATCCGATTCCACTTTCTACGGCCACGATATCGTCGGCGCCAGGATGGCCAGACAGGCCCTTAGCCGTCTGAAATTTTCCAACAAAGACGCGGAAAAGATCACTTTACTGGTCAGGTTCCATTTATTTTATTACAACGTCGACGAAGTGGGGGAATCGTCCATCCGCCGCCTGGTCCGCAATGTCGGTATGGAAAACATTGAAGAACTTCTGCAGGTCAGGATGGCCGACCGCATCGGTTCCGGCTGTCCCAAGGCCGAACCTTACAAGCTGAGGCATCTCAAGTACCTTATCGAAAAGGTCGCCCAAGACCCGATCTCCGCCAAAATGCTTAAAGCGGACGGGAAGGACGTGATGGATATTCTCGTTATCAAGCCCGGTCCGAAGATCGGGCAGATATTGGACATTCTGCTCGGCATAGTTTTGCTTGACCCGGCCAAGAACGACAAAGAATTCCTGGCGGAAAAAATAAAAGAGCTCGGCCAATTAAGCGAAGCGGAACTGATGAAAATGGCGCAGGACGCGAAAGAGGAAAGGGACCAGACCGAGACCAAGCGCGACGAAATGACAAAGCAGAAATACTGGGTGACGTGACGAGGAATTAGGAATTAGCTTGTAGCTTGTAGGCGTTTCGCTTCGCGAAAGGAAAAATATATTTTTCCTTTCCCCCGCCTCTGGCGGGGGCCCCTACAAGCTACAAGCTAATTCCTACAAGCTCGCGATCAGCAGTTTCACAAACGACAACTTTTCTGCTAAGATTGCAAACGTTAACATTTTCGGGGTGTACCCCGTTAGAAATTTTTGGCTCAAGGGTATATTATGAAGCCAAGATCTCTAAAAAAATGTTTTCATCGATATTTTAGATAGAATTTCTAACGGGGTGTAGTATACCGGCAGTACGTGCCCTTCGGGAGGGTAAAGACTGGGTTCAATTCCCAGCACCCCGACCAATTTAATTTTGGTCTCCGCCGCAATGAAAACCGACCTTATCATCTTTGATTTTTCCGGCACTCTTGCCTTCATGAAAAAACGGACAGGCAGGATTTTTTCGCCAGCCTTGGCGGTTTCGGTCTTGATGTTCAAAACAGGGCAGGGATAAGCGCCATCGAAGCGGTCTTGCCTCAATTTTTCAACACTGCCGCGAGCTGGCAGGATTTTGCCGAAAAATTGTCCTTTGCCTGCTCGAAAGATCCTGATAATCCGAGGATCCCTGCTCTGGCCGGCTTTTTACACGCAAGCATGGGATTCTCTCTCTATGACGACGCCCAAGCGGCTTTTGATCTGCCTGCCAAAAAAGCTATTCTTACCGCAGGGAGCCATTTTTTGACCGATGATCTGATGCCGAAAGACATTGAAATTTTCACTCCGGCCGAAACCAATTACCTTAAGCCCGATCCAAGGGCTTTTATTTTTGTCCTGGAAAAAATGGGTGCCAACTCCTTAAAAACTATTATGGTAGGGGACGAAGTGGCCCGCGACCTGATACCGGCCAAAAGCCTGGGCATGAAACCGATACTGATCGACAGGGAAAACAGGACCGACAAACTGCCCGAAG
>JBBABQ010000025.1:0-13042 GCA_041657565.1 Minisyncoccota bacterium
GCCGGGCATTATCGCTCCTTCGTTGAGGGAAAGATCTGGGCTTATTATCAGATCCGGGTCTATTTTTTTCAATTTACCCAGTCCTTGGCATAAATTGCATGCGCCGTAAGGGCTGTTAAAAGAGAACAACCTCGGTTCCAATTCCGGAAAAGATATCTGGCATTCCGGACAGGTCAAAGTGGTTGATAATATTTCTTCTCTTTCCTTTTTTCCCTCCATCCAAAGAACAGCTACCCGCCCCTTACCGATCCTTAATCCTTTTTTTACCGACTCCAACAACCGCTCTTTGGTCTCCTTCAACAAGGACTCCACTCTCTTCTTCCTGGTGCTCATCGCCTCTTTTTCTTTTTTGGTAAGCTTTTTATCGCCAGCCAGATCCTTTTTGTATTCGCTGAGCGAAACGCGGTCAACCAAAACTTCAATATTGTGAAATTTATTTTTGTCCAGATCCTTCTCTCTCGCTTCGGAAATAGGATAAGCGATGCCGTCTATCCTGACCTGCGGCCAGCCTTCCTGCCAAATTTCTTCGATGGTCCCTTTATGCTCGCCTTTCTTCCCGATAACAACCGGCGCTAAAATGGATATCCAGCCGTTCTCGGCCAGTTTGTAAATATGGTCCGCTATCTGGTGCGGCGTTTGCGAAGCCAGCGAACGTCCACAGGCCGGACAATAAGGCTTGCCGACGTAAGCAAAAAGCAATCTTAAATAATCATAGATCTCTGTCAGGGTTCCCACGGTGGAACGAGGATTGGAAGAAATAGTCTTTTGGTCAACGGCCACGGTCGGCGACAATCCTTCGATCTTCTCGACGTCCGGCTTCTTCATGCCGCCCAAAAACTGCCTGGCGTAAGACGACAGGCTTTCCAAATACCGGCGCTGTCCCTCCTGAAAAATAGTGTCGAAAGCCAAGGAGGATTTGCCAGAACCGGAAGTGCCGCAAATCACCACCAATTTATTTTTGGGGATCTTAAGGCTGATATTCTTAAGGTTGTGGACCTTAACTTTGCTGAGTTCGATAAAATCTTTTTCCATAGATCGCAAAGGCAAAATTACCTTGCCGACTTGGCATTTTATCATATTTTTTTCTTTTTTAAAAGACAAAGAAAAGGCTGTCTGCCAAGGCCCAAATACAACAAAAGCCGCCTTGTGGCAGCTCTTTGTTAATACCAATTTTATGATAAAGCCAGTATTTCCTCCTTGTATCGTCTGATCTCTCCCTCTTTTCTGATCATTGTTCCTCCGCAGAAAGAGCGGACTTCTCTGGTCTTAGTGACCAGATAGTAAGCTATCTTCAGCGTGTGATTTACAATATCGCTCGCAAAAACGGGATTTTTCTCAACCTTCCAATTAGAAACAATTTTCACCAGCACTTCTTCTTTATTTGGCATGTTTTTTTATTTTATTAAATTGGGAAACAACAACGACCTTGAATTAATACAATAAAACATTTTACTAATTTTGTCAATTATTCGCCGACCAATTAAAAACAAAAAGAAGCTATCAACGATAGCCTCTTTATCAAACCGCGGAAGCTAGGAAAACATCTTCAGGATGTACTCCTTGATCTTAAGCTGGGTTATCAAATTGTTCTCCAATTCGATAGCCACATAATCTGAAAAATATCTCTCCGGATAGTTTTTCAGATAGTCCAGATCGGAAAGCTTCTTCAAAAAGTGCGAATCGCATCGGTACTCGTCCGCGCTTTTATTGAAGCTCATCTTTTTCCAGATCGCCCCGATATGGTTGCAACCGATCTTATGGGAATTAATGAACTCCAAGGCCAGTTTATACCTTTTTGGGTACATTCGCCGATCATTTTCAAGATGGCTGAAATCGATGCAGACTCCAGGATACCTGTTAAACTCCTTTTTTTTGAACCCGAAAATATTCTCCACAAATATTTTTGGATAATATCTGCGAATATTCGGATGCGGCTCGCCGGGATGGGTGTTGAATATTCTGGCGCCGTATTCCTTCGCCAGAAAATCCATTTCCTTAAGATCGAAATCCCCTCTGATATGGACAAAAGGAATCTCTTCGATCTTGCTCTTAGTGAGAAGAGAATAAAGCTCCGGCCTTTCATCCTTTTTTAAAAAAGTTAAAAAGAGAGCAATCTTTCTCAAACCAAGCCTGTCCGCCTCTTTAAACTTTTTCCGCCACGATTTTTTTGTCGTGACGATAGTAGGCAGAATTGATCCTTCTTCCACGTATTTTATCAAACGATCGATCTCCAGCTATTTTTTAGATTGGCTGGGATCTGCGCGTTTGATTTATTTAAATGTCCAGACTCAACGTTAAAAAATATAAACATTTTTATTAAAATTGTCAAACAAAAAGGGTTGAAAATAACCCTCTAAAATGATATTCTTGGCTTTAGCTTATAAAGCCATGGACATCAAAAAAACCATCAAAAATCTGCCGTCCGATCCGGCTGTTTACCTGTTCAAAGACCAAAGCGAACGGGTCATTTATGTCGGCAAGGCCAAGAACCTTAAGAAAAGGATAAACTCCCATTTCCAAAGGAGAAAGGACGCCCGTTTCGATTTTTACGATCAGGTGGACGACATCGACTTTATCAAATGCCGTGACGAAAAAGAGGCGCTTATACTGGAAAACGACCTGATCAAAAAATTCAGCCCGAAATACAATATCGAATGGCGCGACGACAAAAACTACTCTTCGGTCGGATTTACCAAGGAGGACTTTCCCCGGATAACCATCACTCATAGAGCCAAGAAAGAAGGCCTCGAAGCGGTCGGCCCTTTCATATCCGGAACGGAACTGAAGAGATGCTTAAAGAATATCCGAAAGGTCCTGCCTTACCGCACCTGCCGAAACCTGCCGAAAAAACCTTGTTTGTATTCCGATCTCGGCCTCTGCCCCTCCCCCTGCTCGAACAAACGGCACAAGAAGGCTTATAATGAAATGGCCGCCACTCTGAAGATCTTGCTGGAATTTTACGCCGGGAAAGATAAACGACTGGAAGGATATGATATCTCGAACCTTTCCGGAACGATGGCGACCGGGTCGATGGTGGTTTTCGAAAAAGGGAAAAAGAAACCGTCAGATTACCGATTGTTCAAAATAAAGACCGTCGAAGGCCAGAACGATGTCGGATCTCTAAAAGAGGTCATCGAACGCAGGTTGAAACATCCTGAGTGGAAAATGCCGGACCTGATATTGGTCGATGGCGGAAAACCCCAGTTGAACGCGGTCAAGAATATAGGGATACCCGCGCTGGCAATTTCCAAAGAAAGGGCCCTGGGCAAATTCGGCCGAGATAAAATATTTTCCCTTTTCTCCAAAAACCCGCTTTATCTGGAAGATCTGCCCGAAATATTAAGGAACTTGTTTGTTCAAACCCGCGACGAAGCCCACCGCTTCGCCATTACTTTTCAAAAAAAACGCCGTATTAAATATCTTGAACTATGACCAATAACAAATTCGAACTCGTCTCCAAATTCGAACCGCGCGGCGACCAGCCCAAGGCCATCAAAGAGCTGGTATCGAGCATTAAGGCCGGAAACCAATTCCAGACGCTTTTAGGCGTGACCGGATCGGGCAAAACCTTCACCATGGCCAATGTGGTCCAAAAGCTCCAGAGGCCGACCCTGGTCGTTTCGCCCAACAAGACCTTAAGCGCCCAGCTTTACGAAGAGTTCAAGGCATTCTTTCCGAACAACGCCGTTTCTTATTTCGTTTCCTATTACGATTATTACCAGCCCGAATCCTATCTTCCCCAAACCGACACTTATATCGATAAAGACGCCAAAATAAACGAGGAGATCGACCGGATGCGCCACGAAGCGGTCCAATCGCTCATCGGACGGAAAGACGTTTTGATCGTGGCTTCCGTCTCTTGTATCTACGGCTTGGGGTCGCCCGAGACCTACCAAAAATTCTCCTTGCTCTTCAAAAAAGGCCAGGAGCTCAGCCATGACGAGTTGATCGGCAAACTGCTTGATCTCCAATACCAGCGCAACGATTACGAACTCTGGCGCGGGAACTTCAGGGTCAGAGGCCCGTTCATCGACGTCTGGACTTTGGGCAAAGACCAGATATTAAGGTTTGAAATAGAAGGCGGAAAGATAAAAAACCTCTGGATCGGCGGAGTTCCTCTGGGAGAGTTCGTCCCAAAGAACGAATTGGAGGTCTGGCCGGCCAAATTCTGGATCAGTGAAAGGGAAAAAATAAGGGCCTCGATGAAAGACATTGAGATGGAACTTAAAGAGCGGGTAGAAGAGTTGAAAGACAATAAAAAACTGCTGGAAGCCGAAAGACTGCAGCGCCGGACCGAATACGACATGGCAATGCTGCGAGAGACCGGCTGGTGCCACGGCATCGAGAACTATTCCCGCTATTTCGAAAAACGGCCGAAAGGAAAGCCCCCCTACACTCTGATGGATTATTTCCCGAAAGATTATTTATTGTTCCTCGACGAATCCCATATGACCATTCCGCAGGTCCGGGGAATGAACGAAGGAGACCGCTCTCGTAAAAAAACTTTAATAGATTACGGTTTCCGCTTGCCGTCGGCTTTGGATAACCGGCCGTTGAAATTCGACGAATTCATGGAAAAAATGGGGAAAACCGTTTTTGTTTCGGCCACTCCCAATGTTTTCGAACGCCAGCATTCCGCAATAATAGCAGAGCAGATCATCCGGCCGACCTATCTTTTGGACCCGGAGATTGAAATAAAACCTTCCGAAAACCAAATAAAGGACTTGATGGCCGAGATAGCCAAACGTAAAGAAAAAGACCAAAGGATCCTGGTTTTAACCTTGACCAAGAAAATGGCTGAAGCCTTGTCCCAATATTTCAAAGAAGCCAAGGTCAAAGCCGAATATATCCACTCCGAGGTAAAAACTTTGGAACGGCCGAAAATACTGGCTAATTTGCGCAAAGGAAAATTCGATGTGCTGGTAGGCATAAACTTGTTAAGGGAAGGTCTGGACCTGCCCGAAGTTTCGCTGATCGCTATCCTCGACGCCGATAAAGAAGGATTTCTTCGCGACGAAACATCCCTTATCCAGATAATGGGCCGCGCTTCCCGCCATCCTGAAGGAAAAATAATCATGTACGCCGACAATATGACCGGCTCGATGAAGCGAGCCATCAAAGAAACGACCAAGCGCCGAAAGATCCAGGAAAAGTACAACAAGGATCACAAGGCCAGCCCGGCTTCCATCGTCACCGCTGTCAAAGATTCCCTCTCGGGAATGGGTAAAAAGAATGAAGATGAAAATAAGGAGTACCTGCCTCTGCCTAACCGGCAGACAGGGAACAAAGAATTTTTAAAGGAGCACCTTAAGCGCCTTAGCTTGATGCTCGATATGGCCCGCCGAAATCTTCAGTTCGAAAAAGCGGCGGAGATAAAAGAAGAGATAGAGAGGCTTAAAGAACAGCTCTAGGCGCTGTAATTTTTAAGTATCTCCGCCAAAAGCCAAATGATATATACGGCCAAAAGTCCGCCGGCTTCTTTTTTGGTTATCCTGCGGCCCGTACGAATAAAGATCAGGAACAAAATAGCCGAGATGAACACGGCGGTTCTGGCAAGGGCGTAAATGGAAAAATCGGAAATAGCAAAAGGCCGGATCAATGCGGTTATCCCCAAGACTAAAGTGGCGGGAATGATGACCGCCCCCATCAGATCCCCAAAGATCAAACTTGTGTCCCCTTTACGGGCCGAAATGACAGTAAAGTAAAGTTCGGGCAAAGAGTTGCCGATGCCTACTATCAAAACCCCGATCAAAGCAACGGGCAGTCCGAATTGCAAAGAAAGATCGCTGGCAGTCCCGACTATCAAGTTCGAAGTAAAAACAAGAAAAACCAAACCAATGGCTACTTTTCCCAAATCAACGATAAAAACCTTGAAAGCTTTAAGGGGGGATAATTTTCCCTGGCCGTCATAAACCTTGGTAAACCTCTCCTTTTTGGAAAAAAGCCAAAGAATATAGAAAAAGAAAAAAGCGATAAGAATGGCTCCATCTGTCCGAGAAAGATCTCCGTCCAAGATCAAAACAAGCGGCAGGATGGCGGAAGCGATCGTGAAAATAGCCGATGTTTGGATCGTTCCCCCTCTCGCTCCGATCCCGTTCCGGGAAAACAATACCGCCAAGGCGGCGGTTACCGTAAGGTCAAAAACGTTGCCTCCGACAACCTCGCCAAAAGCCAGCTCCGGCATTCCTCTCAAGGCGGCGGAAATGTCTACGAAAAGATTGGGCAAAGATCCGGCAACAGCCATGATGAAAAAAGCCACCACGAACTCCTTCAACCCCAAAAATTTCGATATTCTGCCTATAGCGCCGATAAGCAATTCGGCGGAAAGGAACATGAAAAGACAGCAAGCTATGACTATAAAAATATATCCCAAAAAAAACATATATTGTGGTTTTTGATCGGCTTTCGGCCGCCGGCCTCAAAAGTCCGGGGTCTTCGCCATGGCCTTTTAATTAATAAACTGGATCACCTCTCCCGCGACTCCCGCCAACAAGACCAAAGCCAGCGGTAGAAGTAAAAAATTATTACCCGGTTTTATCTTTCTATACATGGCCAGGATCAATATCCCGTTCACTCCGAGCATAACCCCTCCTATCAAAGAAACGACCGCAAGAAAATTATTGAAACCGGCAAAAAACATTATCAGCGGCACGAAACAGGTCAATCCGAAAGAAGCCACCTTGCTTATCTTCATATCATAATGAAATATCTTCTTCAGCGTCAAACCGGTAGCGATGAACGACGTAAAAGAAGCCAAGAGGCCAAAAATATAGCCAAAAATAGATGCCTGCGGACCCACTATCGCGCCCAGGGAAGCGATGGCCGAGCTGTTGATCTCCGCACCGGCCACTCCCAGCGATAAAAATATAAAAAACAAATAGATCGCCAGCACGATCAAAAGCGTTTTAAAAATAACCTTTTTCAGTAAAAACTTCTTTTTACCCAGCATCTCTTCTATCTCCGGTATCATATCCGCTCCCCAAAGAGAAAAGACTATCGCTCCGTAAGGAAGAAAAATATCCTGCAACCCCCCGGTCTTGACCATCAGATTCTCCGGCCGCCAAAACGGCAAGCCGTAGAACAAAAGCATTCCCAACACCGCAAAAAGCAAAATAAGCGCCCAAAAAGATGTTTTCGCCACGGTCTTGATCCCAAGAAAGATCATGGCCGCGCCCAAAGCCCAATAAACAAAAGTGAAGAACGGAACGCTGTTGCTGGCATCCAAACCGGCTGACCGGAAGAACGGGTCCAGCAATCCGGCCAGAAAATCTCCGCCTATTATCAAGTAAGCGAGGATCGAACCGAAAGAGCTCAGGACCATCGCGCCCAAAGCGATATTTTTCGCCGCGGGGCCTAAATGATATTCGGCAAAACCGGGAAGCCGTTTGTAATCCGGCGTAGCCAGCGAAATTTCGGCAAGGATCAGATAAAACAAAAGCAGCAGCGCGCTCAAGGCAAAAAAATAAAGAAGCATCGCGGGCAATCCGACCCGGGCCGCCACGTAAGGCAAAGAAAAAATCCCGACGCCGACGATCGTGGCGACAAGTGTTGAAATAGCGTAGATCTCTTTTGACATATTCCCTCTGGTTTTCAGTTTTTGCCCTTAAAAGGCGTATAAGTTCATTTAAATTATAACTTCTTTCTTCCAATTTTCCTAGACCAGCTGGCGAGCCTGGTCGAAGCCCGGCTTCGACCATTTTCTCGCCGCCGGCCCGGTTTGACAAATGCCGCTTGATATTTAATAATTTAAACGCTTTTTAACAACCGGTATATAAACCGGAAAATATGGAATGATCTGAATGATGTCCGAATATCTAAGTCAGTTCACCTCTCGTTTTCCCGAAGAGCTTTCGGGCGCGAGAAGAATAGGCCTTCGAAAAGAATTTCCGGTGATAAACTCCCGGACGTTCCGAGCGGCAGGATCAAGAGATCTGTTTTCCCTGCTCATCGCAAAAAATAGCGGATGGGAACCCTTAGCCTACGGCAACGACCTTGTCGGGTGTTCCAGAGACGGGGTCATTGTTTCCGGCACCTCCAGTACGTGCACCTTGAAGATCATCATTCCTCCCCAAAGCAATTTGTATTATGCAAAAAGCTTGGAGGATGAGACCATTTCTGAGGTCGCCCGGGAGTTAAAAACAATGGGATCCCTTATCTTGGGATACGGCATTCAACCGCTCAATTCCGCAGGAAACGACTTGTGGCAAAAGAACGGCAAGATAGACGCCTTGCGCAAAAATTTTCCAAGCGTTATCAGCAATTCGACCATAGCCGCCGCCGACCATGTCTCCATAGATGTGACCGCCAAAGAATTGCTTGAAGCCAGTAATGTCTTCAACGCCTTGTCTTCGGTGATCATAGCGATCTTCGCGAACTCGCCAGTTTGGAGAGGATCAGCAGACCGAGGCAACCGGCGATCAGTGCGCGAAGACCTTTTGAAAGAATGGGAGCCGTTCGAACAGCGAAGCGGAATTCCCAATCATTTCAATAGCGTGGAAGAATATCTGCGCTATCTGCAAGGTCTGAAGTTTTGGGTAACAAAAGACAAATCAGGGCGTTATTTTTCGCCAGGACAGTCTTTCGGCAGCTGGGTCGCCCAAAACACCGCCAGCGGGCAAGAATTCATGGAGTATCTGCTGCAACAGGAAAAATTCGTTTGGAATTGCGCCAGGCCGCGGGCTAAATTTGGAACGGTCGAGATCTGTTCCGCTTGCAGCCAGCCGCCAATGTCCGAAATATTGCCAGCCGCGTTTTGCTTGGGGGTCGCAGAAAATTTGGAAAGCGTTTCCAGGCTGATCCGGCTCTATCGCTGGAAAGATTGGAAAATGCTATACCAAAAAGCCATTATCCGCGGATTCAACGCGAAAGCCGGAACTCTCCGCCTTGATTCCATCGCGGAAGAGATATTGGCTTTAGCCTATGAAGGCCTTGAACAAAGGTATCTGGGAGAAGAAATTCTCTTGTCCGACGCTTTTGCGCGCCTGAACAAACAAGAGGCTCCCGCCGAAAAAGCTAAGAGGTGGATGAAAGAAACTGAAGGATTGGAAGGATTGATAAAAAAAGTTGCCTATTAAAATAAAGGCAGCTTAAATGTAAAAATGGCTGGCGCCCCTCGATGGACACCAGCCTTATTTTTTACAGATCAATTTGCTTCTCCATCCTGCAAATTTTCCATCAGAACGGTTCCCGGGGCGACCCTGCAGCTCTTACCTATCATCCTGCCGGGCATCAGCGAAACATTCACCCCGATCTTGGAATTTTGGCCAATAATGATGCCCAGAGACTTCAAACCAGTCCCCACCATCTCTACCTTTTTCTCTCCGTCCTTTTCCCTCTTAACTTGCGCCTTGACCTCCTCCCTGTCCAAGCGCGCGTTGGCCGTCACCGTGCCGGCGCCGATCCGGCAGCCGGAATCAAGTATCGAATCGCCGAAATAACCGGAATGAACATGAACGCCGGGCTGGAAAATAGTGCGCGCGGTTTCGCACAGCGCTCCCACGACCGCGCCATTTTCCAGATCGCAATCACGGACGATGGAATTATTGCCGATGACGGAATCGTCGCCGATATAACACGGACCCTTGATCACCGCTCCCTCATGGATCTGGACATTGGCGCCGATATGGACATCACCGGAAACAACCGCGCTTTTGGCGATACGAGATGAACTGGCGATGCTCTGTTTGGTTAAAAATTTACCGAAAATATATTTCTGCACGCCGAACAAATGCCAAGGATATTTCAAAGATATGCCTTTATAATCTTTATCCAAAACCACAATGCGGGAATCGTTTTCCTTGGCATAAGCCAAAACCGCCGCTTCGAATTCTTGATTAAAATGAGTAGTGCCCAAAATTTTCTGCAAATGATCGAAATAACCGCTTTCAAGCAGATAAATACCGTTGATCTTGATCTTGGATGGCTCCTTTCCCTCTGTCGGTTTTTCGACGATCTCATAAAGGCGGTCGCCTTCCAGCCGCGCCACGCCGTAAAGCCAGGGGCTGTCCGTGGTTTGTCCCGCCAGAACCATTTTCGCTCCGGTTTGCCGGCTTTTTTCCAGCATTTTTTTAACAACGTCCGAACAATCGACCGCGTGGGCGAATAAGACAAAAAATTGGCCGCTAACATAAGGTTTTGCCGCCGCCATCGCGCCACTCATGCCATTGGCCTCCGGCTGGATAACATATTTCACGTCTCCAAGTCCTGGGATGTCTTTCAGCTCCTGTTCGATGTCGCGCTTAGGCCCTTGTACGACCAAAATATTTTTGATGCCAACGGCGCGCAAACCTTCGATCGTATAACAGATCAACGGCCTACCCATGATCCGCAACAAACTTTTATGCTTTGAATTGAGTGGCCAAAGCCTTGAAGATTCTCCGGCCGCCAAAATAACTGCTTGTTTGGGAATATTTTCCATTTTTTTGTAATTTCAAAATTACTCTTTTTCCTCTTCCTTAAAAGATCCTATTATGGAATCGGCAAGGCTCTTGAAATAGCTGTCCGTCCTGACGCTGCCGGCCGCTTCGACCCTGGCTTCGTAATAACCGCCGTCTGTTTCGCGAGAAGCCGCGAGGCGAAAAGTATGGCCGCCGCTCTTCATAGATATCCATCCGTTAAAAAGGTTGTTCGAATAAAGCTGGGAGTTTTCTTGATCCTTGACGTCTGCTATTTTCGCTTCCGATTCTTTTTTTCCGTTGTCTTCATAATTTTCGTAAACATCTTTAGGCACGAAACCGAAATTGACGGAAACGCCGTCCTCGAAACCGTACTGGCCGGAAAACATTTTAGCGCATTCAAAAAAATCGGCCGACTCTCCGTAATCTTTGATCTCCGTGAACTCCCAATCATCCGGACATTCAAAAGAAAACCTTCCGGCATTATCATTATAGGTTCGATATCCGGCAGGCAGAGTTATTGGCGCTTGAGGCGCCGTTGTCTTTTGGTCTGAAGATATTATTTTTGGCGATGGTTCTTGCACTAAAGCCGCTTTCTCGGCTTTTCCATTCGTTGCCAGATCCCGGGGAACGGACATCTGAACATTCTGCCAAATAAGAAAAACAGCCAAGAAAAAAGCTGTTCCCGCCAAGATATAAGATAATTTAGTGGAATTTTCCATCACAGGTCAATATCAATTATAAACGATTTTTCAATAAAGATATATCCGTTAAATGTTCTTGATCGCGTCGATATAACTGCAATAATCGCAATCGGCTCCCGCCCTTGGAACATTCGGGCTGTTAAGGCATTCGTATATCGAAGAAACCGTCCCGTCCACCCAGCCGTCATCTCCAATATATGGGATCAAATTAACATCAAACTCCAATTTCCCGTCGAAAGCTTCCGCGTCTCTCTTTCCGTTGCAATAAACGAAATAACCGGTGCTCGAAACCTCATAGCCGTTCTGGCGCAGTAGCCATTGGTAGACCTCCATCTGCCGCTTATAGCCGATCTGCCAGTCCTGATCAAGCTCCGTGATCTCTCCGTCTTTTGAAGTGGCCTTATAATCAACGACTATGTATTCCCCTTTCGAGTTCTGCCAAAGATCATCGATCGCGCCGTAGATCAAAAGATTGGTCTTCTCGTGAAGATGCTGAATGCCGGTAAAATTATGGCGCCATTTTTCCAAATCCTCGTGAAAGACCGGCTGGGCGTCCACGCCGTATCTTTCTATTAGCGGATGCCTGTCCCTGCTGATCCGATAAACATCGAATTCCTGTTTAAGCAAAGCGTCCACTGCGCTGTTGAGCGAGAACGGAAAGCCGGGCGGACGGCCGATGCCCAGCCTCCTGTCGAAATAAAAACAGCGGGGGCAATTCAAAAAAAGATCTATTTTTGAACGAGATATTTTGAAAGGTTCGCCGGAACCGCACTGATAAAGCCCGCGGGACCGGCGGCTGTTGTAATATTGAGACATAATAGCCTTATTTTAACGGATCAGGATAAATTACTAATTTAAATTTACCTCTTCCGGCCCGTTTTATCAATTTGTCTTTAATAAAAATCTAGGGCCGCGTCTCTTAGGAGATTTGGCCCATCTTTTATTCGGAATGACGTCAACCTCGCAGCATCCGCCTTCTCTTTTAGAACAACGATAAATGAATTCATCTATATCGACCTCTCTTCTGTGTTTTTTACACCACAGACATGCTTCACTATCCATATTGTTCCTCCGGAATGGCAAACAGAAACAAGTTTTCGGCAATCATCCCTTACGCATCTCTCTGCCTGGTCATCGGCTACATATTCGTAGTCTCTCAGGCACAAATAAACTCTCTCCATATCCATCACCTCTGCTTTTTTTACAATGAACTAAAAAGAACGGCGAACGCCGTTCTTTTTAAGTCGTTGCCAGCTGATAGCCTTCTAGGCTCTTCATTTTCTATCATCTTAGGCTATATGCTCTTTTTGTCAAATCAGCCTCAAGCAGTAGCGCTTTTAGGGGCGATCTTGCCTTTGACCGCCAGGATATCTCCTCCCTTGATATTGGACAGCTGGATAAGCGAACCGTCTTTGATTATCTCCGCCTTGCTCGTGTCTATAACATAGGTCTCTCCGTTCTTGCCATCAAGGATTATATTGCTGCCCCTGATCGAAGACACCATCCCGATGGCCGCTCCGGAGCCCCGCTTTATTTTCTCCCACTCCGATGACCCTGTTGCCGCAAGCGTCGAGCTGGCCATCAAAAAGCTCATAACCACGATCGAACCGGCGGCTATAATGGTTTTTTTGGATATATTTTGCATAGTTATATCTATTAAAAAATAAGTTAATAAATTAGATCGTTTATTATATTCGGCCTCCATTAATTAATACTGCCTTTGCCGAAAAAAAGTTTCAAAAAAAAGGCCCTTTATGAAGGGCCTATCCTGTTTCCGCCAATTTTAATTTCCTTCAAGCAGCCTTGCTCCTTTAGCTGGAGAATTAACGATGATCTGCTTTATAAAGTCGAGATCTTTGATCAAACCGACAGCCTTGTCGCAGTCCTCCTTTTTGCAGATCAAATGAATGTTCTGGCCCGTGTTAAGAGTAAAATATATCGGCA
>JBBABQ010000026.1:0-12916 GCA_041657565.1 Minisyncoccota bacterium
AAGTTTATTTTACTTCTGATTATTTCCGCGACTTTTTTGCCTCGAAGATTTTTGGCCCCGCTATTCAGCGAGGCCCGACAACATCTCTATTTTATAATTTTGCGTGCCGAAGGTCGAGAGCCGGATGATATCAGACTATAAAGACAGCCCTCCGTCAATGTTCAGAACTACGCCGGTGACAAAACTCGCTTCCGGGGATGCCAGGAACGCGATAACGCTGGCAACCTCTTCCGGCTTGCCGAACCTTCCCAGACTGGTCAGCTGTTTGACGGCTGTTTTCATTTGTTCGGGAATAGCTTCCGCCATTTTCGTTTCTATAAATCCGGGAGCGACAGCGTTGACCCTTACGCCAAAACGCCCGACCTCTTTAGAAAGGGACTTGGTAAATCCGATGATCCCGGCTTTGGCCGCCGAGTAGTTGGTCTGTCCGAAATTGCCTTCTTTCCCGACGACGGAGGACAGGCTGACGATGCTTCCCTGGCTGGCTATAAGGAGAGGTAAAGCGGATTTAGAGCAGTTGAAAACGCTTGTGAGATCGACATCGATGACCCTTTGCCATTCTTCCGCCGTCATCTTTGCCAAGGTCCGGTCTTTGGTTATGCCGGCATTATTGATCAGAACGTCGAGCTTTCCCATTTTTTCTTTTACGTCCGCCATCATCTTCTCGACATCGGCCAGCTTGGAGACGTCGGCCATGAAATATTGCGCTTCCGCTCCCATGGCTTTTATCTCTTCTTGGGCTTTTTTAAGGTTCTCTTCCTGCATAGAGATGTCATTCAGCGCGATCTTTGCTCCCATCGCCGCGAATTTCAGCGCGATGGCTTTGCCTATCCCCTGCGATGATCCGGTGATCAGCACGACTTTGTCTGTGAACATGCTCATATTTTTTAAATTTTGAATATCGAACTTCGAACATCGGTCTTCGATCGTCGAACGCCGGCTTGCGGCATTCGATCTTCTATCCCCGGTCTTCGATCATCGAATATCGGTCAGATATTTTTATTATTGAATTGAACTTCTTCTATTGTCCTTCCCAAAATTGAAATTTCTTCGACTTTAACATCGGAGATCGTTTCTGGCAAGGAGCCTGCGGGCTGGATCTGATTGAATACCCGGTCGATGTTCGGCGCGTTGTATCCAGCCAGGGACAGCCCCAAAAAGACGGTGTACTTATCGGGCATTTGCGAGAAATTTGCTTCGGCCAGGGTCAGGATCTTCGGCAAGGCGGGCTGTAATTTTTCCAGGATCTCTTTCTGTCCGTAGAGGTATTTCAGTCCGAGATAGTTCTCCTTTTTTAAAAGTTTGAACAGGTTTTCCGAAGCGCTTGCCTGGCCGATCTTTAAAATGGCCAGATTGATCACGAGGCCGGCTTGGAAAACCTCTTGGGATATTTCGAGGTCTTCTTTTTTGGCGAAATCGGTTTTGCTCAGATCAAGGGGCGCTATTTTATGTTTTAAGCAAGTTTTAAGAAGACCGGACTTTTGAACGGAAGCTTCTATCGGAATATCGTTAAAGCTTTGCCCGGCTATTTTGATGTTCTCCGTCCGAGCTCCGTTCCTTATCAAATATCCGATGGTCTCGTCGAGAAATTCCGGCGTTGTGTTCTCGGAGAAATAAGAGTGCTTCGGAGAGTTGAGGGCGGGAATGATCAATATTTTCGTTTCCGGGCCGATCTCAAGTCCACCCAAGAATTCTATGTTTTTTTCGATCGCTTCCAGCAGGTCGTATTTTATCCTCCAGACCGCGACAGAATCCGCGTCTTTCGAACCTGCTCCCGCCCAAGAGAACTCCTGGCCGACTTCGTAGTCTTGGAAAGTTTTTTGCGCCCATTTGTTGCCGGATCCGTCTTCCAATACGAGGGTGAAATAAGGGGTTTTCGTGTGGGCCATTGAAACGACGTTGATCTTGGAGACGCCAACGACCTTTATTTTTTTACTTTCCATCCTTTCCAGCAATTCAAAACATTCCGGGCATTTTTCGACCGGATACTGCCATATTTGTTTGCATTTCGGACACTGGTAGAACATAACCGTGTAAATTTCTAATTTATAATTTCTAATTCCGCCAACCGGCGGGATTTTTTTATTTTTTAACTCTATTGATTTTGTTTTTTAAACAAGGTACTTTTTAAGCTGTTATCGAATTCTATGCCGATATTCCATTCATCTTGCCGATTGCCCGATTCTTTGCGGGAAGAGCTGTCCGCGCCTGCCGGTTTGGCTATTTTCGGTTCGGAAAAACAGGTGGCGGTAAGGTTCAACAAGCTTGTCTGGGATAAGAAGTTCAAGAAAGTGATCACTGTCGGCGATTGCTGTTCTTTGAACCTTGTTTCCAACGTTAAGATATTCGACGGAAAGACCAGGCGCAAGAAATTAAAGGACGATCTGAGCTATAGCCTGTTTCTTTCCAACCCCGCGTCCACCATTCAAAGCGGCGCTTGGCCGGTTTTGAAAGAGGCGATCTTTTTCAACAAGAACGTTTTTGTCGAGGGAGAGGAAGACCTAATGGTCATTCCTTGCGTGTTGCTGGCGGAATCCGGTACGGCCGTTGTTTACGGCTATCCCTTAAAGGGGATCTGCGTGATCGAGGTCACGCCTCCGACAAAAAAATATTTCAACGATCTTCTTTCCAGGTTCGAACCTATTTGACCTTTCTTAATATATTGACCGTTATGCTTCCTCCCGCTCCTCCGATATTCTGGCATAATCCGATCTCGGCGTTTTTTACTTGCCGTTCGCCGCATTGGCCCCGGAGCTGTCTGGTCATCTCGTATATCTGGGCCAATCCGGTTGCGGAAATGGGATGCCCTTTGGCCTTCAATCCTCCTGAAGGGTTGACCGGCAATTCTCCGTCCAAATTGACCTTCCCCGATCTGATCAGGTCGGCGCCATGGCCGGCAGGGGCGAATCCAAGGTCTTCATAAGAGAACAGTTCTATCGGAGTGAAGGCATCGTGCAGTTCGGCCAGGTCGATATCTTTCGGGGTTATGCCCGCTTGGGAATAAGCCTGCTGGGCGGCAATTTGGGTGGCCGGAAAATGGTTTATCGCGTCGCGGCCAAAGGTCAGCAGATAGTCGGTCGCAAAGCCGGAGCCTGCCACTTCGACCTCTGTTTTTTCTTGGGTCAAGACCGCCGCCGCTCCGCCGTTCACCGAAAGAGAACAATCCATTAATCGCAAAGGAGAGGCAACCTCCGGGGATTTTTTGATCTCCTCCAGGGTCAAGGGCCTTTTATAATAGTAGGCTTTGGGGTTGAGGACCGCATTTTGGTGGTTTTTGAAAGCGATCAAGGAAAGGTCGTCCATCGTGGCCTGGTATTTTTCCGCGTATTTTTGCCAGACCAAAGCGTTCTGGGCCGGGAAGATCATTCCTTCGGTCTGTTCGAAAACCCTTTCCGCGGCCGACATGATAAGGTCGGTGGTGACTTCCGTTCTATTGTATACGGATCTTTCTCCGCTCAGCACCAGGATATTTTTAAAGCCCAGCCGGTTTGCCGTCCAAAATGCCACTCCCCCGCCCGAGCAGACGGAAGGGGTCTCGATGATCGGTACGTGGGTTTTGAACAGGTCTGAAAGAAGAGACACTTTATGCGTCTGGTGTTCTCCCGCTCCGGCATTGGAGACGGTGCTTAGGACAATGGCATCCATTTGGGACGCTTTCATCTTCGCGTCTTCCAGCGCTTCGAGGGCCGCTTCGTAAGCGAGCTTCCACCAAGGTTTTTGGCTATAGTCGAATTTCGTCATCCCGACGCCTTTTATGTACATAACTGTGTGAATTTTAAATTTTTAAACAAATACTATATCGGCTACGGTTTAAAAAACAGAGATCAGAAATTAGACGTCTCTAGTCTATTGCTGTCCAGGCGGTCAACAGCGATCCCGGACCAACGTGGACTCCGATCACCGAGTCGGTCAGATTGGTAAAGGAAACTTCGAAGTTTTCCTGGCGGAGCATCTCTTTCAGTCTTTGCGCTCCCTGCGGATTATCGCAGTGCGTTATCACGGTTCTTATGTTCTTTCCTTCCTTCCTGAGTTTTTTGGTCTTGTCTGATATTTCTTTGAAAAGAGCATCGGGCATTTCTTTTGCACCGATCCTGAACCCTCCTTTTTCGATCTTTCCATTTTTGATCGTCAAGATTGCATTGACGCCGATCTTTTGGAAATTTTTCAGCCACTGGGATTGGGTATGGGTTATGCGGCCTCCCCATTCCAGCCATTTCGGGTCTTGGGGTATTCCGTACAATTTTACGGCTTCGGATTCCTTTTTGAGCTCGGAGATTATTTCCCTCCACTCTTTTTGCATCTGGATCAGTTCTATCGCCCTCAAAACGATCAAAGCTTGTCCGGGAGAAGCGTTCAAAGAATCAAAAATATGTATCCTTTGTTTTTGTTCTTCGGGAAGAAGGTCTCTTGCCTGGCAGGCCGAGTTATACCCTCCGGACATTTTCGAGGAAAAATTTATGCAGATGACGTCCTTGAAACCTTCGGCCAGTTTCTTTTTAAACACGTCCAAAAATTGTTTCGGCGCCGGCTGGGACGTGCGCGGCAGGTTTTTTACTCCTTTCGCGGCCGCGTCCTTCATTTTTTGATAAATGTTGTCTCCGCGAAGAAGGTTCTCTTCGGGCCAGTCGTATATATAAGGAACAACGTCTATTTTATAGCGTTCGGCGATCTTGTCGGTCAGATTGGCCAATTGGTCCGTGATCAGGCCGATGGATACTTTTTTCATTGAGGGCTCGCCAAGGATCTCTTTGGTCATATCCTGGGTCCTTAAAGAGATGATCTGGCCGTTTTGTTTTATGGTGTTTGCCACTTCTTCCGGAAGGTCTGTGTGGATGTGGATCTTCATCTTCTTTTTTATCTGTACTATATCCAGGGAGTTGCCGAAGCGCGATAAGGTTTTGCGCATTTCGACGTCATTGATCCTCGGGTTTTCGATCAGGGCGACCACTTCGAACCGGGCGGAAATTATCTGGATGATGTTCTTAACTTTTTCGGAAGGCCTTGATTCGACGGCGGCGGAAACTTTTTTATCCTTTAACGCTTCCAAGTAGCTCTCCAGGACCATAACGAATCCCAGCCCTCCGGCATCGACGACGTTCGCTTTTTTGAAGATAGGCATTTTTTCTCTTGTTTGCAGCAGAGCCTCGCTTGCGTTTTTGATGGCTAATTTCATGATGGCGGCAATGTCGTCTTGCTTTTCAGATTCCTCCTCAAAGGTTCGGGCGGTCGCGCCGATAATGTCGAGAATGGTCCCGTCTTTCGGGTTTTGCACGGACTGCCGGGCGCGTTCAGCTCCTTTTCTGAAAGCTGCTGCCAGTTTTTTCGCATCGATCTCGTTTTGGTCGATCTGCGACAAAAAACCGGCTAAAAAACCGGTATAGATCACTCCCGCATTGCCTTGGGCGCTGGAAAGAGACGCGTCCAAAACGTCGTTGGCCAGAGTTTCAGCGGATCCGTATTCTTTGTTTTTGATCGCCTCGCTTATTCCGGCGAGGGTTTTCGCCAAGTTGTTCCCCGTGTCCTGGTCGGGCACTGGGAAGACGTTTATTTTATTGATGTTCTCTTTATCCCTTGCTATCCTCTCGCAAGAGCAAAGGATCATTTTCTTCAGTTCTTTTGGAGTGATGATTTTCATAATTGAATGGCGAGAGCAGGATATTTTCCTGCTCCCTGCTTTCTTTGTTCAGCTCTCTGTTAAGAAATTTTATCTTTGATCTCGTCCAGTATCTTTTTGGCGAGGTCTTTGCCTCCCAGTCCGAAGGATATTCCGAGGGCCAAGGCCAAGGTTGCGAGAATGGCGATGAAAATGCTCAAGACCAGCGCTTGGGCGATCTGGAGCTGGTACATTATGGCGAGCGTGGCCAGGATCCATATGGAAAGCCTTATCACTTCCCCAAGAATTTTGGAATAGACAAGCTTTTCTCCCTCCACATTTCCGATGATTATTTTGCGGGAAAAATTTTCGGCGAACAGGGCGATAAAGAAGAACAAAAGGGCGAGGAAGATGTTCGGAAGGAAATCGATCATCGCCAGGAAAAGGCCGCTGACCTGCTGCAGCCCGAGGATGTCCGTCGATACCATCAGGACGAAGATCAATATCGACCATTTTGTTATCCAGCCGATGATCTTTGGGGTATCGAGATTGATGTTCTTTTTCGCTATTCTCTCCTGCCACCCGGTCCTTTTGACCAATGCGTCTATCCCGGTCCTTTCCAGCGCAGAGATCATTTTTTTAGAAAAGAAAGAAGCAAAAAACCAGCCCAAGAAGAAAAACAATAAAGCCGGCAATAAGGGCTGCCTCTCGAAGAGAGATTGTATGGGATCCGTAAATTTTTGGATGTCGGTTAAATATTGGTCAAACATTTTTTCCGGTCCGCTGTATGTCCGGTTTCTGACCGTGAACGGTCAAAGGGGGCAGCGGAACCATTATGATACGCCAGCCTTCGCGGGCTTTGCCGACTTTATCAGAAGGGCGAAGGTTTTGCAAGCGTTATGATTATATATGAAAGATAGTCAGCCCCGTTAAAAATGATCGGTTCGGGATGGTTTTGAAACAGTTGTTTTCGGGGGAGAAGAATAGCTTCATTATTTGCTTGTAACAAGCATTTCTAACGGGGTCAATGAAGGTTGTCCACATCGGGCATCATTGTTGTTTTTTAAAAATTCGCTACTGCGTTTTGGAAATGGTCTATTTTGTTCCTGTCCGGAAATATCTCTACCGCGATTATATCTATTTGCCATTTTACGTCCAGTCCGGCGCCCTGCTTTATCAGCCAATTTTCCGCGGTTTTTATCAGTCTGCGCCTTTTCGGAATGTTGGCCTTCTCCTCGGGCCTGATGACGGGGTCCCTTCCATCCTTCGCTTTTATTGTCAGGGTTTTGACCTCTATGAAGGAGACCACCCCGTTTTTTTTGGCGATTATGTCCACCTCCCCTATCGGCCGGCCGAGGGGGATCTTGAACACGTAATTCCGGCCAAGTATTTCGTATCCGTTCTTTTCAAGATACTCTTTTGCTATCTGTTCGCCGAGCCTTCCGGTTTGCGCGATATCCATTTCCGAAAAGATAAGATATAATGATATTGCTGTTTATTGATTTTTACGATATCTTGATTTTACAATAAATAACGCATATTTCAAATTATTTAACCTATCCGATGAACAAAAAACTCATATTTTCAACCGCGGCCTTTCTTTTGACATCCATTGCCGCCATTTCCGTTTTGGCTTCAGAAAGGCCTGCGACAGTAGGAGGCAAACCGGCCGCTCCGGCGCCGGCCGGCCAGATAGTCCTCTACTACGGCGATACCTGCCCTCACTGCAAAGACGTTGAGGCTTGGCTTGAGGCCAATAAGATGCAGGAGAAGGTTGCCTATCAATCCAAGGAGGTGTATAGGAATATGGATAATTCCAATGAGCTCGTTGCTACGGCCGCGGCTTGCGGCATCACCGACCCGAACAAGATACTGATCCCGTTCTTGTGGACCGGCTCGGCCTGCCTTATTGGCGTGCCCGATATAGAAACCTTTTTTACTCTTACGCAAAAGATAAACGAGCAAAAGGCGCAAAATTAACCATTTGGCTTGATGATACCCATGAAAAACAAAGTATTGCTATCTTTCGTCGCCGCGGCGGGCTTGTTGTTCGCCGAGCAGGCGTTGGCGGTGTGCCCTTTGTGCACGCTGGCCGTTGGAACAGGCCTTGGATTGTCCCGCTGGCTTGGCATAGACGACGCGATAAGCGGCCTTTGGATAGGCGCCTTGCTGCTTTCTTTGACCATTTGGACGATCAACTGGCTTAAAGGAAAGAACATCAATTTCCGTTTTATGGGCTTTATTACCGGGCTCCTTTATTTCGGCTTGACCATCGGGTCTCTTTTCTATGCCAGGATCGTTGGCGACCCCCTTGCCTTCCTGTGTTCCTGCTTTAAGGACAAGCTTATCATCGGCATTGTCGCCGGAACTTCCGCTTTTTATTTTGGCGCCACCTTGTACGATCACCTGAAAGCAAAGAACGGCGGCAAGGCCCATTTCCCTTTCGAGAAGGTGGCGATGCCGATAGCTCCGATACTTTTATTAAGTGCTATATTTTATTTTTTAACGAAATAATTCTTAAAATCCAAAATCCAAATGACAAACAAATGACCAAAATCTAAAGCTCAAAAAACGGTTTTGGATTTTGAGCTTTGGATTTGATTTGACATTAGGATTTTGAAATTTGAAATTATCTAATAAATTTATGAACAACCCTATTAAGGATCTCAACGAATTCGTGGCAAAAGTCGATGAAATAAAGAAAAAGGACAAAATGGACCTGTCTTCGGACCAGGACTTGAGTTTGGCCATCATGAATTTGGTCAGCATAGAGGAACATTTCTTTTTTACCGGAGCCAAGACCGGAAAGAACGAGTATTACGATCTGATCAATATTGTCCGGGAGATGAGGAAAGAGCTTTTAAAAGAGATCATAAAAGAATACGAGGGAGAGGTTTGGTGCATTTCCAAGCATCTGCTCGCCGCCTCGATGAGATTGATGGAAGTGGGGACCAAACAGCTCTCGATGGGCAAAAAAGAAGTTGCTTACAGTCTTTTTAACAAGGCGTTCAACCTTTATTCCCTGTTTTGGGGGCTTAATATGAAGCTGATCAAGATCGACGACGTGAAGAAGATGGACGACAAGGCCGTCGAGCAGGTTATGGAATCCGCGAACATCGATAAAAACGTGGAAACACATCCTGTCCAGCCCGGGTTGCAAAAGAAAGGCTTGATGGCCAAGCTGAACGAAATGGTCCAAAAGGCCATCAATTGTTGCATCGAATAACCCTTTATTTATCAATCAAAAAACTGGCAGAGAAAAGCCCGCTTCGCCCGCCGAAGCACCGCAAGCGTGCGGGGCGAAGGAGGGGCCTCTGCCAGTTTTTTATTTATTCAAAACTGGTCAATTTCCCAATGATTTATCTTCGGCTTCTTTCGTCTCTTGGGTGCGCCTCAGCCTTACTTTTTCTTTGTTCCTCGCGACCCCCTCTTCTGTTTTTTTCATAAAGA
This sequence comes from Minisyncoccota bacterium, assembly GCA_041657565.1. GTDB lineage: Bacteria > Patescibacteriota > Minisyncoccia > Minisyncoccales > JAQTVQ01 > CAIMDX01. The sequence goes on from JBBABQ010000026.1 coordinate 9,044, forward strand.
AATCGTCCAATTTCTCCAAGGCTTTAGAAGGGAGATCGATCAAGGATATAAGGAAATTAGGGGCTAATCTGATCTTTTTAAATTCCGAGGCCAGAACTTTTGCCGCTTCCGGTTCCAGCTCTCCCATGGCAGAGCTTTCAAAGATATTTCCGTTTGCGGTCTTGCCGCTCTCTGAAAGGGAGTCGATCTCTTCCTTGCTTATTTTTTTGAATTCCTTGAGCAGCTCGATGGTTTTGGTCCTTATGGTGGAGGTCCTATAAAGTTCAAGGTCCGGAGCGAAGAATTTTGCTTCCTGGTGGATCCACTCCGCGGTGATCGGATGCTCCCTTTGCATCCAATTTTCAGGGTCGTCTCCATCCGCTTCTTTACCGGAGAGCTCCAATTTGCCGCGAATTTCATTGAGCTCTTCAACTTTTTCTCTTTTATCCTGGAAAATTTCTTGAGGAGCGTTTCGGGATCCTTCCAGGGCTTTTTTGAGATCATCGTATCCTTTTTCCGCGTAGGATCTGGCTTTTTCCGGGTAATTTTTCACAAATTCTTTCCAGTAGAGAGCTCCTACTTGAGATCTTATGGCGAGCCAATCCTCGTCTTTGCCGTTCGAAAGGTCTTTATATATGGAGTTGGCTTTGGCGAATATCTCTTTTGATACAACGAACAAAGCAGGGTCCTTCTCAGGGTCGTCGTATATTCTGGAAATTTCTTTTTCTGCGTATTCTTTGGCCTCTTGCGGATGCAGTTTCTCGAACAGAAGGTCTGCCTCATGCATGTCTTTAGGGGAAAGAAGGGCGATATCGTTCGGTCTCAGATCGGTTTCTCTTCCTTCTATATCCAAGAGGTAGCCTTCGGCAGAGACCTCTCCGGAAAATTTTTCGTTGAATTCGGCGGTGTTATGCTCTTTAAGGGAAGACAAAGCCACTTCTTCGACAATGCTTTGATATCTAGGATCTCCATCCAGGTATTGCGGCCCCTCGGTTTTTTTTATCTGTTCTTTTCGTCCGGCGTCTTTCATAATAAAACCTTTGCCTTCCAAGACCGATCTTTCAGGGCCGTTCAGGTCTCCATCCCCTTTTTCGACGGCTGTCTCCGGTTTTTCTATGTTCATAGAGATAATTTCGTTATTTTAGTTTATTTGTTTTCTTTGAATTTTTTCAGTTCTTCTATCAGCTGGTCGTGAAAAGCGTCAACAATGTAAGGATCATTGGTCTTCCTTACTTCTTTGATCACCCAGCCCATGTTCTTTTTTCCGAAAAGGGCCTCTTTGATAAAGGAAGAGACCAATTTATCTTTTTTTTGGTCAAGGTCCGGAATTGCCGTGCTTTCCGTGTTTGGGGTTTTTACATCCGAAAGCTTCTCCAATATTTCTTTCGACCGGGCGGCCTCGATATCCGAGCTGATCTTCTCGCGGTCAAAAAACTGCTCCGGCTTTTCGGGGCTTTCGGCCATCTGGCCGGTCTTTTCCGGCGTTTGTTTATCTATATTTATCCTTTCCAAATTTTCTTCTGCCATGGTCGGGTGTTCTTTTAGATATTATCAAATGTAGCTTTTTCTCCGTTCGTTTATATCCCTTTCGACTATTTCCCGGCTCTCTCCCCATTTCAGCGAGTAATAATCTTTGATGTTCTGCATCCTCTCGCGGTCGCTCTTGTTTGGAGGATAGGTTTTAAGGCTGAAAGGCGAAGAGATCTGGCCGCTGGTCATCACTCTGGCATAGGCGTTGAAGTTGTCTATTTTTATCAGATCCTGCGCGTTGAATACCGGCTCAAACTCTTTTTTCAGGAATTCGGCGTCTTCCACTCCGACGCGGAAGGAAATGACCGTGCCTATATTCCCAAAAACGCTGTCCCTTATCATTTCGGGCAACTGGCCGATGAATTGGTGGGAAACGCTCAGGCAAAGTTTGTATTTCCTGGCTTCGGACAGGATGGTGGAAATGGTGTCGGTCGCGAAATTTTGGAACTCATCCAGATACAGGTAGAAGTCTTTGCGGTCTTTTTCGGCCGTATCCACGCGCGAAAAAGCGGTAATGGCCAGCTTGCTGGTGATGATCAATCCGAGAAGGGAGCTGTTGAGATCGCCGAGCCGGCCTTTGCTCAAATTGACCAGGAATATTTTTTTGGTGTCCAATATTTCCCGGAAGTTGAAGGTGCTTTTGGTCTGGCCGATGATGGGCCGCATATAATCATTGGAAATGAAAGTGTCGAATTTCGAGGTGATATAGGGCACCAGGTTTTTCAAAGAAGCTTCCCCTCCGGCCTGCTCGGCCTGTTTTTCCCAAAATTCTTTGACCATCAAATTGCGGCATTTGGCCAGCAGATGGCGGCGGAATTGCTGGTCGGCCAGCACTTTCGGAACCTCCATTAATGTGTAGGTTTCGGCCGGGTCGTCCATTAAAAGCATCAAGGCGTTCCTTGTATATTGTTCGAAGATCGGTCCCCCGGTCTGTTTCAGATCGTATAGCTTGTCGAAGATCTTGATGAACTCGTTGACGATAAAGGTTTTTTGTTCGGGGAAGTTTGGGTCGTATTCAAGCATGTTCAAACCAAGGGACCGCTTAAGGTTGGTCGGATCGAAAACGATAGTGTCTTCCAGCCGGTTGTTCGGGATCTTTCCCAAAATGTCGTCGATCAGATCGCCGTGCGGATCGAGAACCCCCACTCCTTCGCCGTTCAAAACATCCTGCTCTATCAGGTTGGAAAGGAAGGCGGATTTTCCGGTTCCTGTCTGGCCGATGATATAGACATGGCGTTGGCGGTCGTCCCTGGCGATGCGGATGTCTTTTTTGTCCCCTCTGTATTGGTTAAAGCCGAGCAGTAAGCCTTCGGCCGGCAGATAAGCCGGAGCAGGCGCGATCTTGGCATTGAGTATCTTGACGTTCGGGGTTCTCATCATCGGCGTCGGGAAATGGAAAAAGCTCGTGATCTCTTCGGAGCTCAGGACGGAACTGGTCTTCGGATCGAAGTTCCGGAAGCTGTAATCGTATAAAAGTTTTTTAGCTCCTCCCCTTTTGACCCTGACGGCTTGGAAGCTGTTCAATTTGGGGGAAGAAAATTGGTCGAACGACCCGGCCAGCTGGGAAAAGACCTGTTCGCTCCGGAACTTGTCTTTGATGGAAACCACTATCCTGATATTCGTTTCAAAACTGTTTTTGGCAAGCTTGTTCTCTACGGCTTTGAGCAGTTCCTCGTCCACTTTCTGCTGGGTGCCGCGTTTTTGCGCTTCTTCCGCTTTTTTCGCGCTGGACTTGGGGGCGTTGAACGGACTGGTTTCGGACAATGCTTTGTAGAAACTTTGCCCTTGCGCCATTTCGTCAACAATGGCTTTCCCTCTGGCATGCCAATCATTTGAAGAATTTCTGACGGCGATCTGCACGACCGCCTCTTCTTTTTCCTGTAATTTGGTCAGCACGTTTGTAATGCTAGACAGAGGGTCGGTTTCGATGGAGGTATAGGTTTTTATGGGCAAAAAGACCGGTTTGGCCGTTTTAAGGTATCCGCAACAGACCTCTTCGTTCGCCCCGAAGATGTTAAAATCTTTGCATATTTCCACTTCGGCGTCCGGATAAAGGCCGTTGATCTTTTTTTCTATGAATCCGGCGTATTGGTTCGGGGCCGCGGCGTAGAAACAGATCTCTTCCCTTACTTTGGCGATCTCCAAAGTTATCCAGGGATTGAGCGCGAAAAATTTCCTCTGTTTCAGGGAAAGAAGGCTGTTGTAAAAATCTTCCATTATTTTTATCCAGTCTTTTTCCTGCTTGCCGGACTGCTGGACCTCTTCCGCCGTCTTGTTGGGGATCCTTACCGAGAAAAGGGTAAAATCAAGGGACTGTTTGAGCTCTTCCGATCTTTTCTTCTTGTTGAAAAAATAGAGAACCAA
>JBBABQ010000027.1:0-1218 GCA_041657565.1 Minisyncoccota bacterium
TGCTTGGTTTTCCTCTCGGCGGTGTTCGCCATCCCGCACCCGCCGCAACGGATCAAGCCGCAAAACGGCCGCGGATCGTTTTCCGGCTGGCAGTGGATGTGCGTTCTTTGTTTCAAAACTTCCTGCACTTTGTCGAAAAGTTTTTTTGGTATGATTTGCTCGTGCCTGCCTTCGTGCAGTTCGCCGGAATAGCGGAATAATCCGCAATAGAACGGATTGGAAAGAATAAACGACACCCTCGAAAGATGGAGCGATTTTTTACATTTAGCCATTATGCCGTTCTCGGCGAAAAAGGCGGCAATATCTTCAAGGCGTTGGTCGCCTTGTGAATAAAGCTCGAAAGCTTTTTGCACTATCTTTGATCTTTTCCGATCAACGACAACCTTTTTTATCCGCACATCGTTTAAATAGCCGAGGGGAGCGATGCCCGGATAATCGCCTCGCCGCACTTTTTCGCGCTGGCCGCGCATCGTGTTCGTTCTCAAATCAATGATAAATTGATTAGCCATTCCAAACTCCACGCTCATCATCAATACATTATCGGCGGGCAAATAGCCCCTGTCGTGGGTTTGGATATGCTGGATTTTACCGCATTGCAACATCCAGCTGATCTGCCCGCCGTCAATCGGATTGCGGGCCAGCCGGTCAAGCTTCCAGCAGATAATGCCCTGCGCTTCGCCTTTCTCAATGCGCGAAAGCATATCGGTAAAGATCGGACGGCCCGGAACCTTGGCCGACCGCTTTTCGATAAAGGTTTCAACGATATGCAGGTTTTCGAGTTTGGCAAAAGCTCGCAACTCGGAAAGCTGCGCGTCAATGGATAAAACCTGCCTGTCTTCCATATCGGTGGATTTGCGGGCGTAGAGGAAGTAGTTCATATAGAAATATTATTCTATATAGAATAATATTGCAAGGTTTGCTACAATAAAGAAAAATTACACTATGGCTGACATATCAGTAAAATTCGGCAAAAGAACCAAAGAAATAAGATTAAAAAAGAAGATGTCGCAGGCGAAACTTGCGGAAATTTTAGGTGTTCATCCGACCTATATAAGCGGCATTGAAAGAGGTGTTAGGAATATGAACCTTAAAAATATTGAGCGTCTTTCAAAAGCACTTAGTGTTTCCATGGAAGATTTAATGAAGTGATTGTATCTGGTAATTTTGAAAAAGATACAATCAGGATCGCTTATCAAATTAAAAAACGCTATTAAAATT
>JBBABQ010000027.1:1228-12599 GCA_041657565.1 Minisyncoccota bacterium
AATTAACGATCAATAAAAATCGTAAAAGCGATGAAATCAAAATTGCGGAAGATTAAAGTTGTCGATTTATTTTGCGGGATAGGCGGCTTGACGCACGGTCTTATTAAAGAGGGGCTTGATGTTGTTGCGGGTATAGACAATGACGATTCGTGTAAGTTTGGGTATGAGTATAACAACAAAAAAACTAAGTTTATCAATAAGGACATATTGCAGGTTTCTGCAAACGAGATAAATAAATTATTTGGTGAAAAAGAAACAACGATAAGAGTATTAGCTGGTTGTGCGCCATGTCAGCCGTTTTCGAAATTGAATTTGAACGAAATTACCGAAAAACAACTTGAACCACTAGGAAAATTTGCCGAACTAATTGATGAAATCAAGCCGGACATTGTTTCTATGGAAAATGTTTCCGAGCTTGCCAAAGTGAAAAAATATCCAATTTTTAAAACGTTTTTAGATGTTCTAGAAAAAAATGAATATCACTACAAATACGAAATCGTTAATGTCTCTGAATACGGCGTTCCGCAAAATCGGAAGCGTTTAGTTTTGCTCGCGTCAAAATTAGGTGAGATTGAACTTGTAAAGAGAACCCATAGGAACAAAAAAGTGACAGTTAGAGATGTTATTAAAAATCTCTCGCCATTGAAAGATGGGGAAGTTAGCCAAAACGATCCCCTCCATAGAACGAGAAGACTAAGTCCGAAAAATTTGCAGAGAATAAAAGCTACTCCTCACGATGGTGGCAGTTCCGATAGTTGGAGCGCAGATCTAATTTTGAAATGCAACAAAAAAAAATCCGGCAAGACATATAGCGGTACGGTGTATGGCCGTATGCGTTGGGATGCACCCGCCCCGACCATGACCACTCAATGTATCGGCCTCGGTAATGGGCGTTTTGGTCATCCAGAACAAGATAGAGCGATTAGCTTACGCGAGGCCGCTATTTTTCAAACTTTTCCTGAAACTTATCAATTTCTTGATCCTGATATGCCGTTTGCGACGGGAAAAGTTGCAAAGTTTATCGGCAATGCTGTGCCCGTAAAACTTGGATCGGTTATCGGAAAAAGCATTAAGGAACACTTAAACAAAAGCTATGGAAAAAGAAGATAAACCTTTTGAGTTTGAATTTTCTCTTGATATTTTAAACCACTTAGGGAGAGGTTTATATAGAAGCTTCGCTACTGTGATAGCAGAAGCAATTTCAAATTCATGGGACGCAGAGGCAACAAAAGTAGAAATAACAATAAATGAAGGTAGTTTGGTTGTCGAAGATAACGGTAAGGGAATGGATAGTAAAGATTTTCAAGAAAAATTTCTAAAAGTTGGCTATTCAAGAAGATTAGACGGAAGCAATAAATCAAAAAGAAATGTTATTGGCAGAAAAGGGATAGGAAAACTTGCCATGCTTTCAATATCCGAGAAAGTAACGATTATTTCAAAAAAGAAAGGTTCGGAAATAACTGGGGGAAAAATAAATAACCCGGAATTAGACAAAAGAATAAAGCAAGATGGACGTTATAGTCTGGAAAATATATCGGATGCTGAAAAAAGAAAGTTATTTAGTAAAAATAAAATTTCTGGAACAAAAATAATTTTCGAACGCATAAAAGCAAATTCAAACGGTGAAGAAATTATAAGAAAATATTTAGCGACTCAATTTAATTTTATATTTAGTTTGCAAAAAAATGATAGTTTCAAAATTATAGTCAACAAGAAAGAAGTTACCGAAGCTGACTTAAAAACACTTGATGAAAATACTCAATTCCTTTGGTTTTTAGGCAGCGAGGATAAAAAAAGGATAGATAGATATAAAAATTTAGATAAGTATAAAGTTATTGATAATACCTCTTTCAAATTTGGGAAAGATAATATTGAAGTTAAAGGATTTATTGCTTCAGTAAAGGAGCCCAAACATTTATTATTAAGGGGATCTGGCGGTGATTTTCGGGCTAGCATAAATCTATTTTGTAATGGTAGATTGAGACAAGAAAATCTATTTCAAGAAATAACAAGTAAAAGAATTACTGAAGAATATCTATATGGAGAGATCCATGTTGATGGATTTGAGGACGAGGAAATTGATAGATTTACGAGTTCTAGGGAGGGCATCATAAAAGATGATCCTCTTTATCAAATTTTTCTTAGAGAATTAAGAAAAATTCAAAATGTTATTCTAGCAGATTGGACTCCTTGGAGAGGAGAATTTAAAGATGAAGGCGACATTGAGGCTGGTTTAATGCCAAAGTATGAAAGAAGATTGCAGGATAGCAAGAATTGGCGGGAAAAAGATTTTGAAAATAAGATAGATGAAAATATTAGCGACAAAAGTATTAAAAAAACCTTAAAAGATAAATTGAGAAATCTTTCTTATAAAAATACGCAGGTTTATCAAGATCTATTTATTTTAGAAAATATACTTAGAGAGTATATAAAAATTAAAAAAATAGAAGAAAATTATTTTGACGAAAAAAATGATGAAGAAAAAACAATTATTGATTCCATTAAATCTATAAGGGGTTTGAGGAAACAAGACGAAGAAAGGCACGCCTTGAAAGGGAAGATTGTGAAAGAAGAGCATTATTTGAATTATGCTGATTTATCTTGTTTGGGCGAAATAATTGATATTTTTATAAAAAAGAACGAAAAAAAACCAACGCCAAAGAAATATAGAAAAGAGTTGTCTTCGGATGCAAAAGAAATTAATCCTATCAGAAATCCGATTATGCATACAAATGAAATAACAGATGATGTCTTGCAGTGGGATAAAATTAAAAATGTTATTGATTATATTGAAAGATTAAAAGACAAAGGATAAAGAGCGTTGCCAATATTTATATTGGGAAATTGAAAAATAATGCACGCAAGGATGGTGCAGGATGGTTATTATTCTAAATGGGAAATTTAATCTATCCGCCAAAAAATCAGCCGCCAAAAAAATCTTCGGTATTTCGCTTGATCTTTTCGCTTTCCGCCAAAAAAATCTTCGGATTGCCCCAAAATGAATGGGCGGCGTTAGCCGCCGCGCACGAAAAAATCGGGGTTTCCCCCGACTATCTGATTGTGGTGCAACTATATGAGGCTGCTCGAACTTACTTTACCAAAAACTGTTGACTTTGGACAGGGGCAAGGGCTTGTTTGACCCCCGACTATGCTTCACTTGCCCCTCTCCGGCGTACCTTCGAGGGTCTGCGTTCGCAATTAGCCGCTGGCGCACCAGCCGGCCCGGAATCGAGGCATCCACAACGCATTTTAGCCGCAGGGGGGGGTAATGGAAATTTAAAATATAAATAAATTTGACGAAGCCTTGGCTTCGTAAAAAAATTTTATAAAGCATTAGTTTTTTTGCCAGCTTTCTTAAGCTGGTTTTTCGTTACGCAAGCTTATGCGATGTTTTATTTGTTTGATTCAATGAAACACGGCAGGAACCGTTAGAATGCGGGAGATGAATTATGTAGATGCGAAAATATATTGACAAACATCCACCGTCTTTGATATGCTAAGGATAACTTACCGAGCGGTAAGTAAATAGTGGAATAAAATTATGGAAACAATTGCAAAACAATCAGAGAGTATCGTTGGAGATACCAAAAAATACATCATTAATACAGCTCGCCGTCTTTTTTCCAAATACAGTTACTTGGGCGTTTCAATGAGCGATATTGCCAAAAAACTTAATATTACCAAAGCGGCTCTTTATTATCATTTTGCCGGCAAGGCCGAGATTTATGAAAACGTTCTTGATAATGTTTTCAACGATTTGAACTTATCCATTGCTCAAGCGATGAGTGAGAGCACGACTGATAAGAAATTACACAGACTGATTAAAAATTATTTGGATTTTGGTTTTAAGGAAAAAAATCTTATCAAATCTTTAGTGTTAAAACTGTCACCAGATGAAGCCAAAATAACAAAACATATCACCCGGTCAAGAGAGCAAATTGTTAATTTAATCCAACCGGTAATTGAGGAAGTGTCGGCGAGCAAGAAATTAACTGAAAAAGTTGATAGCAGGCTTTTAACTTCGTTACTTACCAGCATGATGGACGGGTTGCTTTTGGAATATTCATTTCTCAATAAAAAAATTGATTCAGAAAAAATATCAAATCAAATTATTGCGTTTTTATTCCAAAACTGAAATTGAAAATTATTATGCTAAGCGTTATTATCCCGACTTTCAACGAAGAAAAATTCTTGCCCTACCTTTTAAAGTCTATTCAAAAACAGACCTTCAGGGATTTTGAATTAATAGTGGCCGACAATGATTCAGCCGACGCCACGCGTTTAATCGCATTAGAATTCGGAGCCAAGGTGGTTGACGGCGGAATGCCGGGGCGAGGCCGTAACAACGGGGCGAGAGCCGCTCGGGGCGAATGGCTTTTATTTTTGGACGCAGACGTGATTTTACCGCCCGATTTTTTGGAAAAAGCAATGACGGAAATCGAAAACAGCGATCTTTCCGTGGCCACCTGTCTAGTTAAACCCTTGAGCGACAGGCGAATCGATAAATTTTTGCACGGATCGGTAAACCTGTATATGCGGGCGACTAAAAAAATTTTTGCTCATGCGCCGGGATTCTGCATCTTTTGCAGAGAGAACATCCATCGAATAGCTGGCGGATTCGATGAGAAAATAAAATTAGGCGAAGATATTGAATATGTTCATAGGTTAAGTAAAATTGCAAATTTCGGTTTGCTCCGGGACGTTCGCATTCCTGTATCGGTTCGAAGATTGGACGAGGACGGCCGTTTCAATATAACTGTAAAATATTTGGCCGCTGAAGCTCACTTCATTTTTTTAGGACCTGTATATTCAAATATCTTCAACTATAAATTCGGGCATCATTTTATTTCTGAGATAAACTCCAAGCTTGTAAAATAATTAAAGTTAAATTAAACACCGTATCAAGCGAGGGACTCATGCCGATAAAATTTTTATGTTCAGCGATAATAAGCTTACCAAACTTTTAAATATCAAATATCCGATCATCCAAGGCGGGATGGCCGGAGTTTCGGAATCAACTTTGGTTTCCGCGGTTTCCAATGCGGGCGGGTTGGGAGTGATCGGATCGGGTTTTGCTCAAGCATCTTGGCTTGAGGGTGAAATCAAAAAAACCAAATTGCTGACGGACAAACCTTTTGGGGTGAATCTTTTAATGCAGAATCCCAAGGCGGCGGATTTAGTTAAGGTGATCATTAACCAAAAAGTGCCGGTTGTTTTTACCGGCGGCGGCAATCCATTACCGATAATACCTCGCTTAAGACAATCCGGGGTAAAAATAATTCCAGTAGTACCTTGCGTGCGTCTGGCTGCGAAAATGGAACAGTCTGGCGTGGATGCGGTAGTTGTGGAGGGCCTTGAATCGGGTGGCCATATCGGCGAGAGCACAACCATGTGTTTGGTGCCGCAGGCCAAACAAGCAGTAAAGAGCATTCCGATAATAGCCGCAGGAGGTATTTGCGATGGCCAGACTTTTGCCGCAGCTTTAGTTTTGGGCGCAGATGGAGCTCAGATAGGTACGCGTTTTCTGGCGGCGATTGAATGCCAGATAAGCGAGAGTTACAAAAAAGCGGTGATCAATGCGACCGATGAGGATATTGTTGTTGTGGCGCGTTTTACCGGCCATCCGGTACGGATGATCAAAAATAAATTTGTGGAATCTATACGCCAGCTTGAGGAAAATAATCCGTTTCCAGATGAGGTCAAATCCGAAAGATTTGTCGGCAATAAAGGCGGTGTCAACGCCGATTTGTCGGCACTGTTATGCGGTACCTGCGCGGGAGGAATCCGAGAAATTGAAACTTGCCGGGAAATTATTGAAGAGATGGTCAATGACGCTAAACGATTGCTTGGTTCGAGCGCAAAATTGATGAAATAGTAAAAGCTTTTGTGGACCTAAATTTTTTAAAAAAACAATGAATACATTAATTTCAGCTGTTTCGCGAATGATTTTGGCCACGCCAATAAGGACTTTTCTCATCAAAGACATCAAAGGGTTGGAAAACATTCCCCAAAAGGGGAATTTTATTCTGGTGTCAAATCATCTTAGCCACGCAGACTCGTTTATGAGCGGTTATATTATCACACCTCGCAAGTTCACGTTTCTTTCCCAAGCTGATCAATATACCGGTTTTAAAAAGATGCTGCGCGATTCGGTTTATTTATGGGGCGGTGTGATTCCGGTCAACCGCAAAAGCGATGAATCAAAAAAACAAGCGATTGAAACCGCGGTTAAAATGCTGAAAAACGGATATTGTTTGGTAGTTTATCCCGAAGGCGGTCGTGCTTATGACGGCGTTATGCGCGAATTTAAGTTTGGCGTGGGCAAGTTGCATTTGGATGGCGGCGTCCCGGTATTGCCAGTAGCGTTGGGGGGAACAAGGGAATTAATGCCTCCTCATGGCGGTTTGAAATTAAAAAAAACAGCTGAGATTGTGATTGGTAAACCGCTTAATTTTACCAAAGAGAGGGAAACGGCCAGAAATTTGGATAAAAATTCGGAAGAATACCGCAATCTTTGCCGCAACGTTGCCAAGAAAATTGAAGAAAAAGTACGCGAATTATCAAATTATAAATATGAAATTAAATAAAAAGTTTTTAGCTATTTTTTTGTTGGCGGTTTTCGCCGGGATTTTTGTGCTTTATTTAATAATCAAGCCAAAGAGTTCGGCTTACGAGATGGTGTCGGTAACTCGCGGGGAGTTGGCGCAAGCGGTGAATGAAACGGGAACAGTTAAAAAAGGTGATTTGCTTAATCTGAGTTTTAAGAGTGCCGGAAAGATTAAATTGATTGATGTTGAAACAAACCAAACGGTAATCGCCGGGCAAGTATTGGCGACGCTGGATGTCAACGAATTAGAAATTCAGCTCCAGCAAGCGGAAGCGAATTTAGAATTCCAGCAGGCCAATTTGGATAAATTAATGGCAGGAGCTTCCAGCGATGAAGTAAAAATCGCTTCAACCGCCAAACAAAATTATCAAATTGCTTACGATAACGCAAAGCAGGCATTGAGCGATGCAACAAACGCCACTGTCGATAAAAAAAATAGCATTTATCAAACCGGTTTTAATAGTTTACAAAATGCCTATAACGTTGCTTACAATATACAGAACTTCGTCGGTTTATTACAAAGGACTTATTTTGCACCTCAAGACGATGACAGTATTCTTGTTTGTGAAAATTCACGGATAATTGACAGTAAGACAACTTCACTAAAAGAAGCCATTGATAACATTCCTTCGGCTCAGTCGTTTGATGCGATTGATAATGTGCTGGATTTATCCAGTAAAACGCTGGCCCGAATATCCGATTTGTCGCTTAAGGTTCGCAATATTTGCGAAAATGATACCTGGCGCGACACTGTTTCGGTCGCTGATAAAACCAATCTTGATGCCCAGAGAAGTTATGTTATGGCAACTTTGGCACAAATTGATGGGATAATTAAAGAAATTTCTTTAACCAAATCGGCTAATGAAAGTTCAATAAATGGGGCGAAAGCGGCATTAATTTCGGCGGAAGGCCAATTAAATGCCAGCCATGATTCATTTGACGAAGTTGTCGCCAAACCCGACAGCAATGATATCAAAAAAATACAAAGCCAAATCAAATCATCGCAGGCGCAAGTTAAATTATCGGCAGCGCAAATTGCCGACGGCAATTTGGCTGCTCCGGCGAACGGACAAATTGCGGATGTCAAAAAACGTCCCGGTGAAATGATTCAGGCGGGAGAATCGTTGATTAGCATGATTCCTGAAAGCGAGATGACGATCAATTCGAAAGTTCCCGAATCTGACATTGCCGATATTGCTCTTGGCAACCAATGCAATATTACATTCGACGCGATTTCCGGCCGGAAATTCAGCGGCAAGGTGGTTATTGTAGATTCCGCGCCGACCGTTATTTCCGGAATTGTTTATTACGAAACGACCATTTCATTAGACAAGCCCGGTGATGCGATTAAGCCTGGGATGACCGCAAACGTTGATATTGTTACCGCACAAGTTTCGGGGGCGTTGAAAGTTCCATCGCGGGCGATCATTGAACACGATGGGAAAAAATTCGTGCGAATGTCTGACGGCAAAAAAATAAAAGAGATTGAAATTCAGACCGGCTTGTCGAATTCCTTTGAGACCCAGATAATTTCGGGGCTTAATGATAGCGATAAAGTAATCATTTAAGCGACAAACGATTTAAACAGCCAGTAGTTAAAAAGCATTTTTGGAGTTTTTGATGCATAAAAGGATATTTCTATTATGATGAAAGATTTAAAAGTGGCATTCTTTCTGGGATACAAATCGATTGTCAACGGCAATAAAAGCATTATTGTTCTAATGATTTTTATTCTCTCGTTGGCCTTTGTTAATTTGATTTTTACTAATTCTCTCTTAAGCGGAGTTACTACTACTCTCGATAATCAGCTCATTAACAATTCCGTGGCTAATATCGTTATTGATCCGCAAGAGGAGCCGACAAGAGAAAACTATATTGTCCATACGGAAGAATTAAGACGGCAAATTCAAAACATTCCCGGCGTGATTGCGACGGTGGCGCATTATAATCTGATGGCAACTTTTGCGTATGATAAAAATAAGGATGGGCAATATAAATATGGCTCATGGGGAGTTATTGGCATTGATCCGGGAGAAGAACCGCTGGTTACCGGAATTTCCAACCACATTATCGCCGGTGATTATTTGGAAGGGACGGGAAGCGACGATATTGTTTTGGGTTCAGATATCGCCGGCGGCTATGGGGCAGCTGAAGAAATCAGAAGCCTCGGCGTAGCGAAGATCGACGAAAAAGTAAAACTTAATTTTGGCAATGGAGTCCAGAGAGAATATACGGTTCGAGGTGTTTCCAAGGTTAAGTTCACCCTTATTGATCAAGAGGCATATATTACCGCCAAAGAAGCAAAATCCATTCTGCAACTTTCTGACGACAGAGCTTCGCAAATTTTGGTAAAAATCAACAAAACCGGAGATGAAGATCGGTATATTGAGCAAATTAAAAAACTTGCACCCAATTTAAAAGTTAGGAAATGGACGGAATATACGAGCATGCTTAACAGCATTACGAGCAGTTTTGATCTAATAACAGGAATGATTGGAGCCATTGGCTTAGTGGTCGCCGCCACTACAATTTTTATTTTGACTTACGTCAATACGATAAACAAAAGACGCCAGATCGGAATTCTTAAAGCCATTGGAATTAAAGATAATACGATTATAATTTCTTATGTTTTGCAGTCGTTTTTTTACGCAATTTCCGGTATTATATTTGGTTCAATCGCAATGTTTTGTTTTATTGAGCCGTATTTTATAAGCCATCCGATTGCCCTTGCTATCGGCGATATTTCTTTAACCATAAAAGAATATCAAGTGGCTCAAGGCATTTTTAGTATTTTAATCGCCGCATTGATTGCCGGTTTTGTTCCGGCGTGGCGGGCGGCCAAAGAAAATATTTTAAAAGCAATTTGGGGAGCTTAAACTTAAAAATATTATGAATATTGATATCAAAGCTACAAATTTAAAAAAAACTTATTCCGGCAAGGTGCCAACATACGCTCTTAAGGGCGTTAGCTTTGAAATAGAGGAAGGCGAGTTCGTGGCCATTATGGGTAAAAGCGGAAGCGGTAAATCGACGATATTGCATCAGCTGGGTCTTCTGGATAGCCCTACGGAAGGAGAATTGTTAATTGACGGAGTGGATGTTTTAAAATTGAGCGATCACGAGAAAACTATCTTTCGGCTTCGGCGTTTAGGGTATGTTTTTCAAGAATATGCGTTAATTTTTGAATTAACCGCCGCGGAAAATGTTTTTTTACCAGCTTTTGCCTTGAATGGTTCCCGCCGAAGTTATAAGGAAAGAGCCGTTGAAATACTTGACAAGGTTGGTTTAAAAGATCGTGCTGACCACCGCCCCAATGAATTGTCGGGTGGTGAACAGCAAAGAGTGGCGATTGCCAGAGCCCTGATCAATAATCCAAAGATTTTATTTGCCGATGAGCCAACGGCGAATTTGGATACCAATTCCTCAAGAGAAATATTGGAACTTTTTAAAAAATTGAACAAAGAATTGGGACAAACAATCGTTTTGGTTACGCATGAACCGGATGATCGCAAATATGTTGACCGGATTTTCTGGATTAAAGACGGGCTTCTAGAGAAAGAAGAAAAAATGGCGAACGCTGATTAATTAGGAAAGATCAAGCTGGAAGATAAACCATTTTAATAATTAGTGGGGTTCGCCATATTAAAACAAGTGGATTATTTAGTCGAAGATTTATTAAAAATCAAAACCGCGGATCACTCGAAAATTCAAGCTTGGATCAAGCGGTATTTTTATAATCTCGGCTATTATTCCCGAACGGAAAAAGAAGTTTGGCGAGATAGAAAAGGCCGAGTTGATGTGTTTGCCCAAAGGGGCGGTTATACGGTCGGGATTGAAATTGATCATAGCTCAATCCGGCTGAACTCAATTGAAAAGTTGAACGCGCTTAAACCGTCTTTGACAATTTTTGTTCTAAAGGCGCGAACCTTTAACTGGGAAAAGACATATTCCCGCTTCAAATTTTTAAAAATAAAATCATTGATCGTCCATTTGCAAACGGGACAATATAAATGGATATACCCAGAAGACAAAAATTTTTTGTAAAATAAATGAAAACGCGCCTTTTTACAATAAGCAGGATCATCGAAAATGCCAAAGCATAAGTTTAGAAAATTCGAAAGAAGCCAAACGCCAAAATCATTTCGGATCGGAGAAATAGACTTGGCGATTTTGAACGATCTGGCCGCAAGCCGCTTTTTGGACAGCAAGCACATTATCGCGCTTCACCCGGAATTTAAAGAAAGAAGCGTTCGCTCGCGCCTCCAGCTTTTGTACCACGGCGGTTATGTGGAGCGTCCGGCCAGCCAGTTTGGATCATTCCATTCGGCAGTCCATTTGATTTACAGTTTGGCCAAGAAAGGGGCCGCGCTGGTTGCCGAAGGCAAAAACCAGCCCGCGCCCGCAAAACAGCCCAAAGACGCGGGCGTTTCTTTTATGTCGCATTCTTTGATGATCTCCGATTTTAAAACGATCATTGAATTGGCCTTGAAAAGCACCGGCCAGTCAAAACTTTATGCTTGGCAGGAGCCGGGCGTGATTGACGGCGTGTATTTCGAGGGGGAGCGGTTGCCGATTGCCCCAGACGCATTTTTCACGATTGAAGACAAAGGCGATCTTTTGCATTTCTTTTTAGAAGCCGACCGTTCAACGATGACGCTTGAGCGAATGCTCAACAAATTGCGGGCATATTGGAATTGGCGGGCCGAAGGCGGGCAGAAGAAGAAATTGGATATTTCCAATTTCCGGGTGCTGACCGTGGCTTTG
>JBBABQ010000028.1:0-12072 GCA_041657565.1 Minisyncoccota bacterium
GCCAAGCTATGCCCGAAGAATCTCCCTCCGCCTCCCAGCTTTTCGACCCCAAATTTGAATAAGCCAAAAAAGCTATCTTTGCGGCGCCAACCGTGATGACCTTCGAAGCATAAGCTTCTTTTTCTGAAAATCCCGCGCCGACGCAAAATATCCCCGCCTTATCCAAACGTTTCAATGTATCTTCAAAGGCCTCTCTCGTATAATCAAAAACATGATTGTTAGCGAAAGAAACCGCGTCAAAGCCGGCAAATTCCAGCCCGCCAATGGCTTTAGGGTCGGCTCGAAAAGAATAAATGCTCCCGACATTATAACCTTTGTCGGATATAGGGCCTTCTAGGTTGCCTATTGCCAAGTCGGCGGATTTAAGATAATCGGCTATTTTTAAAAAAGGAAATGTATAGCTCCCTCCGCCGTTATCCTTGATGGACTGCTCCACTCCCCGGTCAAGCATGATATCTCCGACAAAAATCATTTTCGATGTTTTTGCCGGCTCCGGCTCCAAAACCGCCGAAAAATAACTGTCGGCATATATCCTTCGGACCTCTTCTCTGATGCTCATCGCTTTTTGATACAAAAAAAATCCCACTAGGGCCACAAAAATCAAAAGGATGGCCATTCCTTTATATCGCAACTCTATTTGCCATACGCTTTTAAAATTTAAGGTATCCATTTTTTAAAAAAGGGTTTTCTGGCCGAAAGACCTGCTTTTTTCTTTTTCGGAAAAGATCTTGATCTTCCCGAAAACCCCGTCATAGCCAGGCTCGATGCAGATCTGGCCCGACCTGACTCGCCTGATCCCCTCGGCTATATCGGCCGGAGCCGACCTGGCCAGGTCTTCGACCGGCGTTTTTAATAAAATATCGAATTCCGGCCCGAAAGTATTGATAAGCTGATCATACATCATAGAAACTTTTTTTGAAGCGGTCCCGACACCGAAAGCCGAAGCGATTATTTCTCCCAGGGGCACCAGGCTCTTAAAAGGTATTGCATCCGGCGGTTTGAATCCCTCCGGCCGGTCCGCCAGCTCTTCCGCCCGGTTCAGGACCCCAATGGTCAAAGGCCGCCCGCAAACAGGGCAAAGGTTATTATATCTTTTGGAATCTTTCGGGGACATCGAGACGTTGCAATCGCGGTGGCCGTCGTAATGGTATTTTCCCTCTTCCGGATAGAACTCGACCGTGCATAAAAACCTTTTTGGATCTTTGGCTTTGAGCGCGCCGGTTATCGCTTCATAGCTCATCTCCGTATCGAAGACCGTCGCTTCCCGGCCAAGCTTGGCCGGAGAATGGGCGTCACTCGAAGATATCAAAGCTATCTTATCAAGTTTTGAATTGCGCCAGCTTACGGACGGGTCGGAAGATAATCCCGTCTCCCCGGCATAAATATATTTTGAATACTCTTCGAAGCATTCCTCCAAAGAATCGAACCCTGAACGGGAGCCGAACAAAGAAAACCAAGGAGTGTAAATATGCGCCGGTACGACAAAAATTTCGGGGGAAGCGTTCAAAGCGATCTTTACCAGCTCTTTCGCATCCATCCCGATTATCGGACGGCCGTCGGACTTAAGATTGGCTCCGGCGGCGGCCAGATCATTATTGATCCTTTCCACCGCCTCGATTGACGGCGCAAAAAAGAACATATGGATCTTCCTGACCTTGCCGTTTTTCTTATAAATACAGCTTATCTCTGAGGTTAAAATAAAGCGGGTGGCACCAGCCGCTCTTCCCTTATTTCCCCTCAGAATAAAAAAACCCGGCTCGGCAGGTTCCAGATCGTTTTTTAAATTGCTCAGCCAAATGGGATGAGTAAAATCTCCCGTTCCCAATATTCGGATCCCTTTGATCTTCGCCCATTTGTCCAAAGGCTCCAGTTCCATTTGACCGCTGGTTGCCCGGGAATATTTGGAATGGATATGAAAATCAGCTATCAGCTCCATAATGAAAAATTCCGCAACAAAAAATATTTGCTGCTAAAATATATTTATATTCCCGGCTATCCCTTCACTCTGTAGACCTTATATCCTTCCCTGGCTTTCTTTTTCAACTGCAAACCGACTTCCTTCCCCTTCTTGGCTTTTTCTATCTTTTCATGATCCAGCTCCATCGACTCCACGATCTGCTTGAAATCGGTGTCTTCTCCTCCAACGATCCTGATCACCTCTCCCACCACCAGATCTTCCGTCAGTTCGATCACCCCAACTTCGATCTGGTCGAAATAATGAGTGATCCTGCCGACCGGCCGGTCCTCTCCGGCCTGAAAAGAAGGCTTAGCTGTCCGGGCCGCGGCGATCTTTTTCGCCGGCTTCTTGGCGGCCGTCTTAACGGCCGGCTTCTTTTTTACCGGAACTTTTTTCTTTCCAACCGGTTTTTTGGATGCTTTAGTCCCAACTTTGGCTTTGACGGGTTTTTTAGCCTTCACGGCTTTCTTTATCTTTTTCGCCTTCTTAACTTTTTTTGGCGCGGCCTTCTTTGCCGGTTTTTTGACTTTGGCTTTGGATTTTTTTGTTACCATATTTTTTACCTTTATATTTTGCTTAAACTTTACCTGCCTTCGCCCCGTGCGCTTGCGGGGCTATGGCAAGGCGAAGTAAAATAAACGGGCAAAACTATTGCCCGATGTCGACCTTTCCGTTTTTCTTTTTTTCCTGGTCAATAAGCCTGATAAGCTTCTCGACTATTTTATGCGGGTCCTTTTCGTAGATTATGTTCTTGATCCCCCTGCAGGGGCCGGTGGACACAAGTTTCGCTTTATCGGCAAACCCGCCCGTCCCCTCCAAGACCGCCAAAGGTTTTTTGGTCTCGAAGGCCGTAGCGAACTCATGCATGGTTCCCATTCTCCCGCAGGCAACGATAACGCCGTCGGCGCACTTTGTCATTATGACATTGCGCCCAACGTAATCGGCGCCGGTATAGACCATAACGTCAAACGGCTTAACGGGCAATTTATAACTTTTTAAATGGGAATTCTCCGTGGCCGCAGGAGAGAATCCGATGTTGAAACCTCCCGCTTCATTGCATCCCAGGGCGGCGTAATAAGGCACTCCGGTCGTGGCGCCCGTCACCAAAATACAATCATGCTCCGCCACCTGCTTCCCTATGATCCTCGCGACCGTTTCGATGGCGCTGCAGCAATGGCCCATCGTGGCCGCTCCGGAAACGACTATTTTATAGTTTCTTTTTTCCATAACACTTTAAATTTATCATATTTTTCCCGGAAACAAAAACTCGCTCTTTTTGAGAAAAGAGCGAGATCATTTTTTTGCCGCTTTGTAGAAGCAAAATATTGCTGCCGCTAAAACAAGGGACCCGGCAACAGTATTATTGGAAGCCAAAGCGGGCAAGACAGATTTAATTGTTCTGGAAAAGATATCTATATCTATCTTAACCGCTTGGATTATCATATCTGACACCTCTGCCAAAAGATCATATGCTCCGTTCGGACCGTATATCAAACACAGAAAAAAAGTAATGATGAAAAACCATTTAACGAATCCAAAAAAATCCATATTTTTACGCTTTTTGAGCGCGGTTATTTTACGCTTTGACCTTTGGTATTTAAAAGAAACATCTGTATTATAAAACATTATTTAAATTTTGTAAATAGCTGAAAGTAAAAGAAACAAAAACTCGCCCCTTAAGGACGAGCTATTTTATGAGTTGAACAGGACTATGATCCCCACAACTGCTATTGCCAATGCTGCTCCCGCCTGGCCGATCATTGCCAGAAAGCTTTGAACAAGGGTCTGGAACCCGACAAGCAGGCCGAAGATGACCTTATTCTCCGCTGAAATGTCTATCGGCGGGGCGTTGAGGATGATCAGACCCAAAAAAACGATCAGCAGAATTTGGTAGAAATATTTCATATTTTTTGATTATTTAAATTTGCGACTATACTATTATTCTATACAATATTTTAGCTATATTGTCAATGACAGGCAGACCGGCCACCCAAACCAAAAACGGGCTAAACGACCGTTCTTCTTGACCTTCTACCTGGATTTTATAATATATTTCTCCAGCCCGGGGACCGGGGGCTCCTCCTTTCCGTTGCCGATCATGCGAAGGATAAGCCCAAACCACGGCGTATATTTTTCAGGGTTTGCCATAACGTCCTCGCCAAGATCCTTAAGGCTTATCCATTTCCAATCATCCGCCTCCTCCGGGTTCA
This sequence comes from Minisyncoccota bacterium, assembly GCA_041657565.1. Taxonomy (GTDB): domain Bacteria; phylum Patescibacteriota; class Minisyncoccia; order Minisyncoccales; family JAQTVQ01; genus CAIMDX01. Next base: position 4,168 of record JBBABQ010000028.1, read on the forward strand.
GGATCGGTTCTCCATCAAAATTACCGCAAAGGATATGGTCATATTCGTGCTCGGTCAGCTCTCCCACTCTGACCTTATAAATGAATTCCTGCCCAGTCTCCTTTACCGGCACGTCTATTCCCATCTCCTCTTTGAGCCGCCTTTGAGCCGCAGCGATCAGCTCCTCTCCCGGCCTCGGGTGGGAGCAGCAGGTGTTGGTCCAAAGACCCGGACAATGATATTTCGAAGCCGCCCTTCTTTGCAGTAGAATTTCGCATTTTGAATTGTAGATCAATATCGAAAAGGCCCGGTGCAAAAGGCCTTTGCGGTGCACATCCATCTTCTCCCCCGCTCCTACGGGATTATCCTGTTCATCGACTAAAATTATATCTTCTGTCATAAAATTTTTACGCAAGCGTGATCTTATTTATCAGCGCATTGGTTCACCTTTATCAGTTATTTTAGCAAAAATTTCCGGCAGAAACGAATCGCTCCTTGCGCAGCCCGCAAACATCGCCATAATGCTATAATAATAAAAGGACGCCTTACGCCCCTCTAAGGCTATGAAGGCATCCCATAATTCTAAATCCGATACAACATCTATGAACATTCAAAAAATCTTGTTCGCGATCATTTTTATCGCGATCGCCGGCGCCGGTGGATGGTATCTTTTTCAACAGTTCAGCTCGCCATCTTCCGCAATGAACCTCGAGGAAGCCAGATCAATTGCGCTAATAAGCCAATGCTCCGAGAAGGGGGCGGTCAGTTCGGAAGGCGCATATAATCCAAACTCCGAAACATGGTGGTTCGACCTTGCGGTGAAAGATGAGTTCAAACAAGAGGGGTGCAACCCCGCTTGCGTCGTATTCGAAGAAACCAAAAATACAGAGATAAATTGGAGGTGTACGGGGGTTAAACCGCCGAAAGATGATCTTATCCGTGTTTCTTCTCCAAAAACCGACCAAGTCGTAAAAAGCCCCCTTTCGATCGAGGGGGAGGCGCGGGGTACTTGGTATTTCGAAGCCTCTTTCCCGATCCAAATAGTCGATGCGAACGGAAACGTTTTGGGTACAGCCGTCGCTCAGGCGCAAAGCGACTGGATGACGGAAGATTTTGTACCGTTCAAGGCGCAGCTCTCTTTCTCGACCCCTTCCACCGAGCGAGGAACATTGATCTTAAAAAAGGATAACCCTTCAGGGTTGGCCGAAAACGACGACGAGCTTCAGATCCCCGTTCTTTTTGATATGAACGGCCTGCCTCAACGCATTATAGATCTTTACTATTACAACTCCTCCAAAGACCAGGACGCCTCGGGAAATATTATGTGCTCAAAGAACGGACTTGAACCCGTTGAACGAAGCATTCCATTGACCAAAACTCCTATCCAGGATGCGATCAAATTGTTGCTCAAGGGAGAGTTAACCTCTCAGGAGCTCGCCCAAGGGATAACGACCGAATATCCTCTCCCCGGATTAGAGCTGAAAGGCGCTTCGCTGGAGAATAAAGTTCTTACTCTCACCTTCGCCGATCCGCAGAATAAAACAGGAGGAGGGTCCTGCCGGGTTGGCATCCTTTGGTTCCAGATCGAGGCAACCGCCAAACAGTTTGCCGAGGTTTCATCGGTACGCTTTATGCCCGAGAAATTGTTCCAGCCATAGCTTTTATTGAGAAAAACTATTCCGACACGGTGATAGCCGTCGAATATATGAATTCCCCGTTGAAATAAACGTTCACGTCGTAAGATCCCGCGGGAACCGGCATATCCATGCCCATCCCCTGGTCATATCCTTCTATTCTTTTTGGATAGGCTTCCGACGACATCGCCGTTTCTCCGGTGGTTGCATTGATAAACTCGTAATATATTTCTCCTTTTGAATCAGGCTGTACCCCAAAAAAATCTATCTCTATATCGTCCGAAGTCTTAAAATCGGTTTCGGAAACAGTGGGATTGGTCACTCCCGCGGGCAAACCAGGTTTCATTTTCGCCACAACGACTCTGCTGAAATACTTGGTATAATTTTGCGGAGCAACGCACGACCCCTTTATGCAAAACAACCCGTCCGAACATTCTTTATAATTGGAACACTGGGCTGCCGGTATCGCGTTGGAACATTTGCCGAGGACGCAATCTCCCGTAATACAATCGCCTTTCTGAACACAAGCCGATCCCAGATTTCCGGACGAACAAATATTGTTTACGCACCGCAGGCCATTTTGACAGTTAGCGTCGCCCGAGCAAGGGCCGCCTTCGGGAGATTTTTTGGTAAAAAAATACCATCCCCCAAAAATAGCCATTATCAATACGGCTAAAACCAATAAACCCGCTGTTCCTCCCGTAGGCTTGCTCATAAATTTAAAAATTTAATAATTAATTATTTTTTAGTTAGTGTCCCCGGCAGGAATCGGACCTGCATCTAGAGCTTCGGAGGCCCTTATCTTATCCATTGGACCACGGGGACGGATATTATTTTTTGCCGGCGATCAAATAGATATTGGCCAGCTTCCCTTCTCCGCTACGCCAAACCTTCTCGACCTCCATTCCGGAAGACCTTGCCAGTTTTTTCAGCTCGCCGGTCCGGAAAAGATGGAAATACCTTTCTCCTTTTTGGTTCCGCTTAAAATCATTCCAAGGCATCATCAGATCAAAAAAATCCACTTTCGTTCTTCCCGCCATTTTTAGAAGCGTATGTTTGAGCAGCAACGCCCGGCCCTTATCGATCTTCAAAAGGTCCCAAACCCTCAAGATCAATTTCCCTTCCGGCTTTAAGATCCTGTTTATCTCGCTGAAACATTTTTGCCGAAATTCCCCGGAAGGAATATGATGTAAAACCGATATAAAATAGACCTTGTCGAAAGTGTTGTCGGCGAAAGGAAGACTCAAAGCATCCGCCTTTTCAAAATGCCCGGCCGGGTACAGCTTCTTGGCGATCTCGATCAGCTTCCCGGAGATATCGACCCCGTAGTATTCCGCTCCCTTGGGCGCGAAAAGCTCGAACATCCTGCCGTTGGCGCAGCCCAGATCCAAAATTTTCTCTTCCGGCTTGGCCAGATCGGCCAGATCCAGCAGGTCTTGCGAATTATAACGGCGCGTGCGAGCATAATCAGAGGCGATCATATCGTAATTTCTCTCCCCCTCTTTAAGCAAATATTCGGCGAGATCTTTTTTCATTGCAGTTCTATGGACCCAAACACCAATCGGATCATGATCAAAATTTTATTAAAGGCCAAAGTCAAAACCTTGGAGGACTTGGCGCGCTTAAAAAGGAAACTGTCGAAAGACCATAAGATCCCCCTTCAAAGCAACGTCGAGCTATTGAGAGCTTATCACGAATTATTGGCCGATAAAAGCATAAAGCCCGACAAGACGCTGGAGCTGGCCCTGAAAACCCGGCCGGTCCGGTCTCTTTCAGGCATAGTCAACGTCTCTGTCCTGACCAAGCCCTATCCCTGTCCCGGGTCCTGCCTTTATTGCCCCAACGAGGCGGGAATACCCAAAAGCTACCTCTCGGGCGAACCGGCGGTAGAACGGGCCAGAAAACTGAAATATGACGCTTATCTGCAAGTAAGGCAAAGACTGGAAATGCTGGAGTCCGAAGGCCACCCCACCGACAAAATAGAGCTAAGGATCATCGGCGGAACTTGGAGCTTCTATCAAAAAGCCTACCAAGAAAATTTCATCAAAAAATGCTTTGACGCTTGCAATGACGCCGAAAAAGGAAAGAAGGTCTCTTCCAAAGACCTTTTATCTTCTCAAAAGAAAAACGAAAAGGCCAAACACCGCATCGTCCGCCTGTCCGTGGAAACCCGCCCGGATTTTATAAACGAAAAAGAGATAAAAAGGCTTAGAGCCTACGGCGTCACTAAGGTCGAGCTCGGGGTCCAATCTATCTATGACGACGTCCTGCTGTTAAACAAAAGGGGTCACCTGATCGATTCGACCGTAAAAGCCACCCGTCTGCTGAAAGACGCCGGGTTCAAGATCTCATACCAAATGATGCTGAACCTTCCCGGCTCCGACCCCGAAAGGGACTCGGCTATGTTCAAAGAGCTTTTTTCTAATCCCAATTTCCAGCCCGATAGCTTGAAGATCTACCCCTGCGCCCTGGTCAAGGAAGCGCCGCTTTACCAATGGTATCTTGATAAAAAATACCAGCCTTGCAGCGCCGAAGAGCTGATCGATGTCATCGTAAAGATCAAAAAAACAGTCCCTCCTTACGTGAGGATCGAAAGGGTCATCCGCGACATTTCCTCCAAAACCATAGTGGAAGGGCCGGCAAAGATCTCCAATTTGAGACAGGTTGTCGAAAAAAAACTCCAAGCCGACGGCTCAAGATGCCAGTGCATCCGTTGCCGGGAGATAAAATCGGAATACGATCCCAAAGAAAAGGTTTTCCTTTTCCGCCACGACTACCCCGCTTCCAAGGGACAGGAGATATTTTTGAGCTTCGAAAACAAAAGCCGGGAAAAAATATTCAGTCTGCTAAGGCTGCGGATCGCTTCTTCCAGTTACGATAAAAAACAAAAGCCTGTTTTCGATGTCCTGAAAAACGCGGCTTTGATCAGGGAAATGCACACCTACGGGATGCTTACCCCTATTTCCAGCAACAAAAAAATATCCGCCCAGCATAAAGGTTTGGGGAACAAACTGATAAAGGCCGCCGAAAAAATAGCCCAAAAAGAGTTCGGGCTGAAAAAACTGGCGGCCATCTCGTCCGTCGGAGCCAGAGAATACTTTAAAAGATCCGGCTTCAAGCTCAAAGAGCTTTATATGGTAAAAAACCTATAACAAAAGCCGCGCCCATAATGGGCGCGGCTTTTTGTATAAAGTTGAAACTACTTCTTGGCGGCTGCTTTTTTCGGCTCTGCTTTTTTGACCCTCAAAACCTTCTTGTAAAGTTCGTCAACGAGTCTGGCCTTTTCCTGAACGCTCGAAGCGGTCTTGCGGATAGCGGATTTTTCGTTCCTGATCTGCCTCTCGAGGCTTTTCGGCAAGTTTAATCTCTCGAATTTTATTTTTGCGGTTTTTGTTTCCATGGTCTTTTTTATATATTAAAAAATTTAATGCAACTCCTGAGCTATTAGACTTTAATCTTAAAAAGGCGAAAAGTCAATCCAGCCCGCAAAGAGCACAAGCAAAAACGATCTGAATTTTCTAGAAAGGGTCAGACCCTTTCTATTTTTTTCGGGGAACTGGGCAAGGACCAGCTGTGTAAAACTTGTGGACCGATATGGGTATAAATCGTGACTGACTAGGGAATATTCTGTTTAAAGCTCTATGATATTTTTCGGGGCCTTGCTCAAAAGCCGGCATTCTCCGTCGATCAGGCACAGATCCTCGATCCTGATACCGCCGAAATCCCCGTGGTAAAGGCCAGGCTCGATGGCAAAAACCATTCCGTTCTTGAATTTGTTCTCGTTCTTCGGGTTGATAAAAGGAAAATCGTGGACTTCCACCCCTACTCCGTGCCCGAGGCTATGGATAAAAAACTCGTCCTCTCCGTATTTTTTAAAATTCTCGATGGTCGCAAGGGAAGATTCTTTGATCGCTATTCCTTCCCTGCATTGGGCGATCGCCATTTCTTGGGTCTCCAAAACTATGTTGTATAATTTTTTAAACCTTTCCGGCGCTTTGCCGATAAAAACGGTTCTGCTCAGGTCGGCGCAATAGCCTTGATATTTTGCACCTATATCCAAAAGGACCATCTCTCCTTCCTCGATCTTGTCGCGGGAATAACGGTAATGCGGGTCGGCGCTGCCCTTCCCGCTGGCGACGATCGGCTCGAAAGCGACCCCGTCAGCTCCCTCGTCTTCCATTATGCCAATGATCTTCTGTTTGATCTGCATTTCCGTAACGCCCGGCTTGATCGCGGCCAGAACATCGCAAAAAGCCTTATCGGTAATGGCCGCCGCCCGGCTGATCTTCTCTATCTCTTCGGCGGTCTTTATCTCTCTTATCTTTTCGACGAGCTCGCTGCAAAAGACCATCTTCTTTTCGCCAAGGCTTTTCTTTAAAATTTCGTATTCGCTGTACGATAGGTCTTCTTTCTCAAAGCCCACTTTCTCAAAATCTTTCAACTCTTCCAAGACCCGCTGAAAGCAGGAGTTCCCTCTCTGTACGATGATCAAATTTCCCTCCGGCACTTTGCCCTCGACTTTGAATTGATAAAATATCGAGGTTATCAGCTTGAAACTGTTTTTAGAAACTATCAAAAAAAATCCCCTGTCGTTTGTCGGGTCGCCCAACGACGTCAGATAAAAAATATTGGCCGAGTTGGTAACGACCAGCGCGTCCAGTTTTTCTTTATCCAAGACCTTCTGCAATTCCGCTATCTTTTCAAACATAAAATTATCTGGAAATTAATTTTTGATATTCCTCCAGCGCAACCTTCTTTTCGTCCCAGGCAACTTTTTTGCCATCGGCCACGCAGATCCAAGGCTCGCAGCCTTTGCCGGTCAGGATGACCACGTCTTCGGGCTTGGCCAGTTTCAGAGCTTGGCTGATCGCTTCGCGCCGGTCCAATATTTTTATAGCTTTATCTCCCGCGCCTTTGGCCACCTGGTCGATTATCTCTTGCGGATCTTCATCATAAGGGTCTTCGTTGGTGATGATAATTTCATCGCAGTATTTTTTGGCGATCTCTCCCAGCACCGGCCGCTTCCACTTGTCGCGGCCGCCGCCGCACGATCCCAATACGCCGATCAGCCTTCCTCCTCTTGCGACGGCCTTGGCCTTTAACGTTTGCTGGACTTTTTCCAGGGTGCTCGGAATAAAAGCGTAATCAACGAAGATAGAAAAAGGCTCGGACATTATTTCATCCATATGGCCGGGTACGGTCGCGGTTTTTTCCAAGGCTTTTTTCATCGTCGATAGGTCTATCCCCTTGGCCGTTCCGACGCAGATGGCGGCCAAGGCGTTGCAAACATTAAAGTCTCCTTGGAGGGGCAGATAAATTTTCATTCCATCAACCTCAAATTCGGATCCGCCGGCCACGCTTTTAATATCTTTAGCAGAAATAGCTTGTACTCCCTCTACGATCTTTCCCTTAATAGTATATCCATACTTTTTCTCCGCCGGATATTTCAAAAAATGCTCAACATTATCGTCATCAAGGTTAAGGATATGGATGCCCTTTACGGTTTGGAAAAGCTTTTCCTTGGCTTTGCGGTAATTCTCAAAACTGCCATGGGATTCGATATGCTCCAAGGCAAGATTATTGAATAAAGCCATTTTAAAATTTATGAACCGGTGGCGGTGTTGGACAATGCCTTCGGAGGTGACTTCCACCACCGCTATTTTACAGCCGGCATTGGCCGCCTCCCTTAAAAAACTTTGGATCTTCCAGCGACCGGGCATGGTCATTTTTAAAAGGTTGGGCCTGTCCTTGCCGTTTATCCTGAACCTGATCGAGGAGGTCGAAGCGACCGCAATTCCCGCCTCTTCCAAAATATTCGAGATCAAATTGACGGTCGTAGATTTGCCGCTGGTGCCGGTCACGCCGATAACCTCCAATTTCCGGGAAGGAAAACCGTATTTCAAGGCGCCCAGAAAAGACAACTTAAAATGATAGAGGCTGATCAATGGTTTCGGCGTAAATTTTTTGATAAAATTTTTGGCTGTCATTTATTTCCCTGCTAAAAATTTTAATGCTTCTTTTATCCTCGCCTCCGTTTCTTTTATCTCCGCCGGAAGGCTCGTTAAAATCTCTTTGGCTGACGATCGAGGAAATCCCAACGAGACCAAAGCTTCCAAGGCATCGTCTTGAACGGAAGCTTTCCCGGCCGATCTTTGTTTCGATATCTCCTGTATCTTCCCGGTCAATTCCAGCAGGATCTTCTGCAGCCTTTTCGGACCGATGCCTTTAACCTCCGGCGGGATCTTCCCCTGCTCCAAGGTTTCTTTAATGGTTTCCATCGGGCCGATGGCGG
>JBBABQ010000029.1:0-11777 GCA_041657565.1 Minisyncoccota bacterium
AAATCGCCGCGGACAAAATGCCGATGATGGCGATGACGATGAGGATTTCGATGAGAGTGAAACCGCGGGAGTTCCCCTTTTCAGTTCCTTTCAGTTCCCGCCCAAAACCGAGAGAGAGAGAGAGTTAAAAAGTTGAGAGATGTTCATATTGGTTTGATTATATAAATATATTTGAGGGAAAACAATACGAGCGCAATCCACAGGCTGGGATATGCACAGGTGACACCTGTGCAGGTTATCCAATCTTTATTCCTTAGCTAAAAAAATGGCTAAAATATTCCTGGCCGCAAGATTCTTCCATTTCAGACAAGACCATTTGTACCGACTTGTATGGGCTTGCCGGCAAAGAAGCAATATATTTGAATTTGTTATATTCCGGTCCCCAAAGAATCGTTAACAATCCGTTCAAACTCAAAAAAAGGCTTTGCAAAATCCTATCGGATCGCTCGGATTTTAATTTGCTCTGCTTATAATCCGGACAACGAAGATGAACAGTTAACAGCCCGATCTCATTTTCAAACATTCTGACGGCTGCGTAGCGGATAACGCCGCCGGGATGCTGCAATAATTGGAAAAGCCAAGGGAATAGAAAATCAGGATTTTCTTCTTTGTCATGCAAAAAATAAATGACTGAAATCGCCGTCACAAAATTTTCCTGCCTCCATTCTTCCAAAATTTTTGCGTATTCTCGGGGAACTTTATTGATGGTATCTTCAATGTCTTGATAAATATCCTTGCCGCTTCGCGCGCTATAAAGCAGTTTCCTTACCTGGCGCGCGGCCAATCGGCTATCATTTTTGCCGCCTTTCAAAATAATATCGAAACATTCTTTGATGGTATCCATAATTTTGCGCGTTATTATCCCAAATTAACCTTATTTATCCAACAGTTAGAGGTAACAGGGCCAGCCGCCATTTCTTGGCCTTCCTCTTTTTTACAATAGCCCAATGGACTTTTATTGCATTATAAATTGCGGCTGACCCTATTTTTAACCATTTTTCTTTTTTGATTTTAATATTTTTTTCACTTCGCGGTCAAAATCGGATATCTGTTTTTTGTCTTGTTCTTTCCTGTATCTTGCAAATTCACTTTCCGCTTTTTCGCTCGCTTTTTCTGCGCTAACCTTTCCAGCATTCAATAGAATATTTTTCTCGCTCAATTTCAAAAAATCGTCCAACTTCCCGATCCACTCCGCCATTTTCATCGGCCGTTCGTTTGTCGCTTGAAGCTCGGCAAAATCCAGGTACAAAGACACGATTAAATTAAGCTGCTTAAGCTCCTTTTCGGAAAGATAATTTTTGGCTATTTTCACATCTCCGACGGTAATGTATTTACCCTTGAAATTTGAAAGCCCCATCATTGGTTTTATGCTGTCGGCGCGCAAAGATATAATTTCTGCGGCGGTATGCCCATGCACGGCATAATGCATTTTATTTTGCACTGTTGCAAAAAATTCCCTGGTCATCTCATCATCTTTGCGATAATCGATACTGGTGGCATAGATATCCGTCACTTTTTGATAAAAATTACGCTCGCTGGAACGAATATCGCGAACTCGCTGCAATAATTCTTCAAAATATCGCGCTCTTTCTCCTCCCTGTTTCATCCGCTCATCATCCAACGCAAAACCCTTAATTATGTAATTTCTAAGCCGCGCAGTCGCCCATATGCGAAATTGAGTGCCTCTTTGAGATTTTATGCGGTAACCAACGGAGATAATCACATCAAGATTGTAGTAATTGGTTGGCTTGGTAGAAAATTCGGAATTTCCGAATTTTCTCATGGTTTGCTCCAGAATAAGCTCTTTTTCGTCATAAACATTCTGTATATGTTCATTGATGGTAGATTTTGACTTTTCAAAAAGATCCGCCATTTGGTCCTGCGTAAGCCATACGGTTTCGTTCTCAAAAAGAACATTGACCTTTGCTTGGCCGTCTTCGGTCTGATAAATGACGATCTGCGATTGCGGATTATCTTTTTCCATAAATTTTTAACGGATCATCTCCAAGTTTTCCCTTACTTGGCCGAGAGAAACGATCTTGTCCTCCTTTTTATCAAAACAATCAATTTCTTTTTGATCGTATGTCCGCTTTATCATCATAATATACAAATTTATATAAATTTAACTATTGCAATATCATTATTTAGTTAAGTTTTGCTATTGTCAACGGCCGCTTACGCGCAATCCACAGGCCGGATAAACTACACCTGTCGGACAGGTGCAGTTTGCAAGGGTTAGACCCTTTGCAGATACCCTTTAACGCGGCCTTAAATATTTATTGATGTTCGCCAGATGTTCTTCATAAGTCTTGGCGCAATAAATCTGGCCGCTGGGATCGTGGAGATAATAAAAATACTGGCTTTCCTGAGGGAACATCGACGCCTTAAGGGCATCCGCGCCGGGACTGCATATCGGCGACGGAGGCAATCCCTTGTTCAAATAAGTGTTGAAATCGGAAACGACCGACTTTTCCGTTGAAGAGACTTTCGGCCACCATTCTTCAGCGCTGCCCATCTGATATTGCAAAGTGGCGTCGATGTCCAGCTTCATCCCCTCATTCAAACGGTTCAAAATTATACCGGCCACCAAAGGCATTTCTTCCGCTCCCCTCGATTCCCTTTGAACAAGCGAAGCGAGCACGACCGTTTTTTCAAGTCCAAGGCCGCTATCATAGCTTCCGCCAAGCTCTTTTATCTCCTTGTCGAATTGGGCCGATAATATTTCGGCGGCCTCTCCTCCTCCAATTTTCGCATCCAAAAGATAGGTCTCCGGAAAAAAATATCCTTCCCTGGAACCAGTTAAAAATCCTTCTTTTTGAGATCCGTCCCAGCCGAGCTCTTTTGCAAAAATTTCAGCAGACTCCTCTTTTCTCAATCCTTCCGGCAAAGTGACCCATTTCTGAACAGGGCCTGCCAGCAAAACCTTGGCGATCGAAAGGGCCGACATGCTCTTCGAGATGGAATAGCCGCCGGGACTTATTTCCTCTCCTTTCCCTTCCATCTCGATCGCTTTTGCGAAAGCGCTTTGACTTTTTATAAATCCTTCTTTTTCCAATTTTGCAGCGATCTCCGTCTGGGAAATTTTTTTGGAGACGATAAAAATTTCTTCAGGAGACCCGGAACCGGCTGGAAAAAATTGCCAAGCGAAATTAAAGAACAGCCAAGAAGCGCCCAAAAACAAGATCAAAAAAAATATCAAACTGCCTTTCATTTTTATTCTAGTAAATATTGTGCAAAAAAACGGCCACCAAAATTCCTATCACCAGCCCAAAAAAAGCTTCTATTCGGGTATGGCCGATAAGCTCTTTTAAATTATCGAATTGAATTCCTTTATTGTTATAGAGATCGTTCAATACCTTGTTCAAGGCTGCCGCCTGGCGGCCGGCCTCGCGGCGAAGGGTGAAAGCGTCGTAAATGACTATGACCGCCAAAGCAAAGGCAATGGCGAAATATTGGGAATCGAATCCGGAAATGATCCCGCAAGAAGTTGCCAAAGCGGCCACGGTGGCCGAGTGGGAACTCGGAAATCCTCCTGTATCAACGAATTTCCTCAGATCTTTCCTGGAAAATCCGTCCCTAAATGCCCCTAAGACCTTTAGAAGCTGAGCGATAAACCAAGCCAGTAAAACCGCTATTAATGTTTCGTTGGAAATTATTTCCTGCCAAAAATCCATATTTATTGAAAAAAAATGATTATTCGTGCCTCAATGCTTCTATCGGGTCAAGCCTGGCGGCCCGGCGCGCCGGATAGATCCCAAAGACCAAGCCGATGGCCGTGGCAACTCCGAAAGCCCAAATGACCGCGCTTATCGGGAAAGAGAATACCCACCCCATGCTTACGACCGCTCCCAATATCAAGCTGGCCAAGAAAGAGAACCCCCATCCAAAAAGTATCCCTAATAAACCGCCGATCAAGGTCAATATTAAAGCCTCTATCAAAAATTGAGCCATTATGTCCGACTCGCGCGCGCCGACAGCCTTCCTCAGCCCTATCTCTCTGGTCCTCTCGGTTACCGAGACTAGCATAATGTTCATAATGCCGATCCCTCCCACCAGCAAAGCTATGGCCGCGACCGATGACAAGAACATCGTAAAAATGCTTATCACCGTATCCAATATCTCCGCCGTCTCCTTCTGGCTGACCACCTTAAAATCGTCATTGGCCGGGTCTCCTTCCGGATTATCTATATTGTGCCTTTCTCTTACGGTCAAACGGATGCTCTCGACCGCCTCTTCTATCCTATTCTCGTCCCTGGCTTGGGCGACGATCTCCTGGATGTGCTCGGCTCCCAATATGACCTTCTGGGCGGTCGTGACGGGTAGATAGATCACCTCGTCCAAATTCAAAAACATCTGGGTTCCCTGCTGGTCCAGAGATCCGACAACCCTAAAATTATTTCCCTTTATCCTGACTATTTTTCCGACGGGGTCTTCATCCCCGAACAAATCCTCTTTAACCTTGTATCCGAGCACTATATCTCGGCCGAGAGACTTAACGTCCTCATCGGTAAAATTATTCCCATAGATGAAATCCGCTTTGTTCAAGATGCTGACCCCCTCCGGAGTGGTCCCCAGATAGGTCACTTTAAAATCGCCGCCCTTATAAAAAACTTTCTCCGATCCGAAGGCCAGAGGAGCCGCTTTGCTTATCAAGGGGTCTTTTGCGACCGCTATGTAATCTTCGTATTTCAAAGTCTTTATGGTCATCTCTTCCATCATCGACTGCATTCCCTGATTTCCCTCCATTTTTTTGGAAAAAGCTCCCGGCTCGATGAAAATATTGTTCGATCCTAAAGAAGAAAACTGTCCGATGATCAGCTGCTTCGCGCCGTTGCCGATAGAAACCATGGTAACAACGGAAGCAATGCCGATAACGATGCCGAGCATGGTCAAAGCCGAGCGGGTTTTATTGCTCTTCAGGCTGACTAACGCCGTTTTTATCGACTCCATCAAGCTCATAGCTATTTTATCAAACCGTTCTTAGCCAATTTTCGATCCAATACCTTCTCGTCGGAAACCACTTTGCCGTCTTTCATCTGGATGATCCTTTGGGCCATTTCCGAAGTATATTTTTCATGCGTCACTAAAATTATCGTGTGCCCTTCATCGTTAAGCTTCTGCAGTATCTCCAGAACTTTCTGGCCGGAAACGCTATCCAAATTTCCGGTCGGCTCATCGGCAAAAATAACGGCCGGATGGTTCACCAGTGCCCTGGCGATGGCGGCTCTTTGCTGCTCCCCGCCCGAAAGCTGATTCGGAAAATTGTTTGTCTTCCCTTTCAAGCCGACGCTTTCCAAGGCCTTCTCCACCATTTCCTCCTCTTTTTCGCTGGACAATCCTCCGTAGACTAAGGGCAATTTCACGTTATCAAAAATTGATGTCCTGGCCAAAAGATTGAAAGACTGGAAAACAAAACCCATTTTTTTATTGCGGACGCGGGCCAACTCGTCTCCCGACATTTTAAAAACGTTTTTTCCTTCAAGATTGTAAGTTCCGGAAGTGGGCCGGTCCAGCAAGCCCAGAATATGCATCAAAGTCGATTTTCCGGAACCGGAAGAACCGATGATCGCTATAAACTCCCCCTCTTGAACATCAAAAGAAACATCGTCCAAGGCTTTCGTGGAAACAAAATCATTCGCATATATTTTTTTAAGGTTGCGTACCTCGATGATCGTCATAAAAATATTGAATGGGCAAAAACTACTCTCCCTTGATAAAAGTTACGACCTTATCGCCTTCTTTCAAGCCGCTGGTTATCTCCACTCCTCCCGAAACACCTTTCAATCCGGTCTGAACTTCGACCTCATTGAATTTATCCCCTTCAACCACGCGAACCATCTTTTTGCCGTCCTTTTCGACTATCGCCCTCTGCGGTATGTTCAAAACGCCAGCCCTGGAAGCGGTCACTATGGTAACATTGGCCGTCATTCCCTGTTTTATTTTCGGGTCTTCGGAGTCCAAAGAGATCGTGGTTTTATAATAAACCACTCCCGAAATGACGGTCTGCCCAGGATCAACTTTAATAACCTTTCCCGAAAATTCCTCCTCGGAAAAAGCATCCAGGTCTATGGTGCAAAGATTGCCTATCTCTATCTTGCCGACATCCACCTCGGGGATGTTTACATCTACTTGGAAAGGTTCTTTGGGCATCAAAACAATAAAATCCTGGGTACTCAAGCTTGAAACCATTTCTCCCTCCTCCTTATTGACCTGGGATATCTTTCCGGCCGCCGGAGCCTTCAAAACCGCGTCTCTTATCTGTTTCCCGAGAAGATTGACCTGGGACTGGGCTTGATCGACTTGAGCCTGGGCCAATCGGAGATCTTCCTGCCGCGGATCGGCTAGAAGTTTATCAAGATTGCCCTGGACAATATTCATTTGGCCTTGAGCCGAAGACATAGCCGCCGAAGCCGTGTTGATGCTTGACTGGTTGTTGGCCTTGGCCAAAGATATCGCGTCTTGGGCGGCGCCCACCGACGACAAAGCTAAGTTTATATAAGTTTGATGGTCATCAAGAGAAGATTTTTGGACGGCGCTGGCCGACGAACGGAATTGCCAAGTTTCTTTCACCGAAAGAAGAACATCCCTGGAAACTTCCAGCGCCAATTTTGTTTTTTCTATCGCAACATCGATCTCTATCTGGCCGCCGCTGGCCTGAGCCTGAGCCAAGCTATTTTTCGCATCCTGATAAGATGCGCTCATTTTTTCGGATTCAACCCTAACTTTCTCGACATCTCTGCTGTCCGAAGCGTAAAGATTGGATTGCAAAAAGATCAAGGCGCTGTAAAGATCGGCATTACTCTCGGCAAGATCGTTCAGCGAACTTTTATAAAGGTTGGACAAGCTCGCATCAACAAGGGTAAGAGTATCATTATAGCTCTGCTGGGCGGCGCGATAAGACTCCTGGGCGTTCTGTAAAGCGGTTCGGGAAAGGCTGACATCCTCGGCGCTGGCCCCGGCCACTAATTTTTCCAAATTGATCTGCGCCGTTCTCAACTGGGCGCTGCTGGCCTGAAATTGAATGGCCAGCTGGCTGTTGTCCAGCTCCGCAAGCTTTTGGCCCTCCTCGACCTCATCGCCGACCTGGACGTATTTCTTCTCGAGCTTTCCGGAACCGGAAAAATTAAGACTGACCTCCTTGCCCTTCGTCACGTTGCCGGAAACGGAAACTTCTTGGTAAATATCCGATCTTTTTACTTCTTCATAGTTAAAAGCGGGTTCTTTATTGGAAAATCCTATCTGGTATATCGCTCCGGCAACCATGATCACCCCGATTCCGGATAAAATAAGTATGTTTTTTTTGGTCATAGCCTTAAAGATCGGCCGGTAAACCGGCCTAAAGCCGGCAAGCCTCAAAAATTTTAAAAATTAAGATCTAATTTCAGGTCCTGCCCGGCTTATGATCAAGGGCAGGCATCCATTTTTCTTCTTAAATCTTAACTTATTTGAAAAGGGATGTAAATGAAGGCGGCTATTGACTCTTCCCCTATTTTAACCTATAATACCAACAAGCTCTTAGAGTCGTAACCGCAAATCTTTAGTCTTCAAAAAATTAAAGGCGTCCGCTTCGCCTCGCCAAAGTCAACAGACGAAGGCGGGCAAAAAACGGACATAAGTAAAACGGCTTAGAGAGAAAGGTCGTTTTATTTAACTTAAAATACATTCTCAAAAAACTATGTCATTCGACGACAGAAATTACAACGACAGACCGCGCAGAGATTTCGCTCCCAGACCGATGGTCAAGGGAAGCTGGAAATGTTCTGAATGCGGAGCTGAGATCACAGAGCTTCCTTTTACCCCGGCTGCAGATAGACCTATCTACTGCAAAGAATGCTGGAGGAAAAAAAGAGCTGACAGACCCAGCCGCTTCTAATTTTCAATAGAAGAACAAATATCCCGCCAAAAGCGGGATTTTTGTTTGGCCGGATCTGAAGCCGGTCTCTTGACAATAGGCGCCGGGTTTGATAATCTCCAATTCTTGTTCTTTAGGGAGGTGCATTATAAATGCCGAAAGAACTGGACGCAAAAAGGTTATCGCAAACAAGAGACGAACTGGCAAAGCTGGCAATGATCGCTGACTCCGAAGGCTTCGAATCCTTCGGCGAAAAGATCTCCAGCATCGCCCAAGAGGCTGGCCGAATGGTTGAGGAACAAACCCTTGCCGCATCGACGGAACAATATGTTTCCGCCTGAACGCCAAGTAAAAGCGAAACGCCGTAAAAAACGGCAAAAAGAGGCAAAAGGCCCTCCAGTCCCCGCCGTACCATATGGTATCGTGCGGGGAATTATTTATCTAAAAACAAAAACCCCGCCCATTTGGCGGGGTTTTTGGCAAATATACGGAGGTCATATCCTCTTCAACTTTTTTAAAACAGCCCAAGCTATCGCTCCCCCGGCCAAGGCCGTGATAAGTTGAGGGTAGTTTAACATGGAGGCCGCCGCGGCGGCGGCTTGTTTTTTAGCAATTAAGCCAACAACGATCTGGCTGGATCCGAAAAGAAAAATGAATTTGGCGAAACTGGCCGAGATCATTGCCAGCCAAAAATTTTTCTTGCCGAGCATTATGAAAACGGCAACGAGGATGGCGTTCCCCAGCATAATGAACGGCACTGCCGGAGCCAAAACTATCGGCAACAATCCGGCCGACAAAGCGATCACGCTCGGAACCATCGCTATGAAAAAAACGCCGATTGATCCGGACAAGGCGGCGGCCAAGAACAAAACCGCATTAACCAGCGGACCCGTAACATATTGCGAATGAAAGAGAGGGATAGCCAAGGCCAAAGACAAAAATAACGCATACTGCGCGATAGCCAGAGATCTTCCCGACAACGCTTGTATTTTAATCTTGCTCATAGGGTTTCTTTTGAATTTTTTAAAATTTTTATCTCTCCTTTTGATCTTTTGCCATAGCTCGTGTGGCAAACGGCATGCCTGATCTTATCGTCTTTTAAAAACTCTTCATAAACCTTTTGGACATCCGGGTTCCTGTGAGCCAACCTGACCGGTTTATCGCGGTCGATCTGATAGAGCGCGGCCGCCCTCTTCTTTCTTATCTCCTCGCTGACAGGCATAGGCTGTCCTCCTCCGCCGATGCATCCGCCGGGGCAAGCCATCACTTCCACCGCATCGTAAGCGTGCGGATCTTTTTTTAGCTCCTCAATTATAATTTTGGCATTGGCTAAACCGTTGACAACGGCTATTTTGATCTTTTTTCCCTCTATTTCCAATTCCGCCTTTTTCATTCCCTGCAATCCTCTTACCTGTTCGAACTCCACGTTCGGCAGGTCCTTGCCCGTCAACTTGAAATAAGCCGTCCTTAAAGCGGACTCCACCACTCCGCCGCTGGCGCCGTAGATGACCCCTGCGCCGGAAGGATCGCCGAACGGCGAATCGGCCGGTTCTGGTTCTATGTTTTTAAGATTTATCCCTTTTTTCTTAAAAAGATAAGCCAATTCGCGAGTGGTCATCACATAATCAACCGGCCGAAGCCCGTTGATCTCGACCTCCTTTCTTTGGATCTCGATTTTTTTCGAGGTGCAAGGCATCACGGAAATGACGGATATTTTTTTCGGATCAATTTCTTCTTTGCTGGCCCAATAAGTTTTTATCAACCCTCCCGAAATGATCTGGGGAGAGCGGGTGGTAGCGAAATACTTGATCATTTCCGGATAGTTGAACTCAAGATATCTCACCCATGCCGGACAACAGGAAGTGAAGCAAGGGCCGGTTCCGTTCTTTATTTTTTCCACCAGCTCTCCCGCTTCTTCTATGGTAGTAAAATCAGCGGCCGTACTGACATCGAAAACCTTATCCGCCCCCAATTTCCTTAATCCGGCCGACAGCTGGTCCGTCATGACCGAACCGGCGGGCAGGCCGAAAGGCTCGCCGATCGAGCTTCTGATGGAAGGCGCGAACTGAAAAACTTTTATTTTCCCTTTTTCCTGCAAGATCTTTTCCGCTCCTTCAAACTCCCCGACCGCCTCGATGGCTCCGACCGGACAGCGCAAAATGCACTGGCCGCAAGAAACGCAATCTTTGTCTTCTTTTTTGGAAGGCTCTATCTCTGCCTTATAACCTTTGCCCGCCGGTTCCAAAAAATTCACTTTTTGCTCTGCGCAAACTTCCACGCAATTGCGGCAATTGATGCATTTGGATTGGTCGAAAACTATGCTTCCGAATTGATAGATCTTGCCGTTCTCTTTCCTATCTAGAAATCTTCTCACGTTCACTTTGTATTTCAAAGCCAATCCCAACAAACGGCAGCCGCTCCCCCAGTTGCAATCGCCGCATTCCTCAAAATGCTGGGCAAAGATCAATTCCAGGTTGATCTTTCTGGCCCGGTCGATCTTTTCCGACCCGGTCGTTATTTCCATTCCTTCCTTAACTTGGACGCGGCAAGAGGGAACCATTCCGCGCTCGCCTTTTATTTCCACCAGACAAAGACGGCAATTGGATTTTATTTTAAGGTCCGGATGATAGCACAAAGCCGGGATCTTTATCCCGTTCTCGCGGGCGGCCTGCAAAACCGTTTTCCCTTCCGATGTTTCTATCTCTTTCCCGTCGATAATGATCTTAATGTTTGCCATATATTTTGTTTAAATAACCGATAAAAGGCACTGCCGCTCCGCGCCCGAGGGGGCACAGACTAGTCTCGGCCAAAACGAATAAAAGATCTTCCACCAGGTCTCTGTCAAAATCCTTCTTTTCCAGCGCCTCATTCAAACGATAAGTCCCTTCGCGGCACGGGATGCACTGGCCGCAGCTCTGATCCATGAAAAATCCGGCCCATTTCCTCATCAAAGCAAGAGGATCTTCCGATGTCTTATATACGATAACGGCACCCGCCCCGCTCACCGGCCTTTCCAGCTCGGAAGGAACAAGTATCTCTCCGCTCATTTCTCCTCCGATCTGGACAAAAAAATCGAAATCAGGCTGATTGCCGGTCTGCTCCAAAACCTGTTTTATCGTCAGATCTTCCGGCAAGCAAAAAACTCCTTTGTTCTTGGATTTTCCGCCAAGGGTGTAAAAACGGTCAGCCTTATATGTCCCTTCCGCGATCCGGGCCACCTGATAAAAAGTTTCGACGTTATTGATCAAAGTCGGCTGGCCCCATAAGCCTTTTTCCGTCGGGAAAGGAGGCTTTAGCCGCGGCCGGGCTTCTTTTCCTTCTATTATGTTCAAAATAGTGCTTTCTTCCCCGCAAATATATCCATGGGGCTTCTTGAACAAAACAATAGGCAGATCTCCTATGGCTTCTTTCATCTTTTTCTCAAGCCGGGTAAAATAATCCGGATTAAGATAAATATAAGCGGAACTGTTGCCGATCTCTTCCAAAGCTATGCTTATCCCTTTGATCACTTCTTCGGGATATTTATCTAAGATAAAAAAATCTTTTTCCACTCCCGGCTCCCCTTCCGAAGCATTGCAGATGATGTATTTTTTTTCGGCCGGAGCGTTCCTTACCGCTTCCCACTTCAAACCGGTCGGAAAATTAGCTCCGCCCCTGCCCCTTAACCCCGAATTTTTCAGTTGGTCTATGATCATATAAGCCGTATTATAACAAATTAACCATAAAATTTAACCCCCCTCTTTTACGAGGGGGGGCGTCTGCTTCTCGGTTTTTCTATATGTCTTGGCCGGGGAAGGAAAGTTTCAGTTTCTCTTTCGCGGATTCAAAAATCATTCTAAAATTTTCAACGGCCATGTCAGCGGCCGATCTTCTGATCACCTGAAGGTTGGCAGCGTCGAATTCGGTCATCATTATTTCCTGCCGC
>JBBABQ010000030.1:0-11686 GCA_041657565.1 Minisyncoccota bacterium
TTCCGGATCAAGCATCGCCACTTCCAGATCCTGCCCTTTTTTTCTGAAGGCTACGATATTGTGCGCACGGGCGATCGGCTCAGGGATGATCTTCAATACTTCCGGCGGCAGGGTTTCTTTTTCCAGTCCGACGAAAGGTATCCCGAGGATGTAGGCGGTCAGCTGGATTATTTTTTCTTCAGAGATCAAATTGTCGGCGATAAGCACGTTCTCGACGGTCTTTTTTTCTCTTTCCGCTTTTTTTTCCGCGTCGACGAATTGGGCTTCCGTGATCAGCTCCGCGTCGAGCAGAAAAGATTTTAATTGTTGGGGTTCGACTCTCATGATCTTATTTGCATCCTAATACTTGATTGATCTTTTCGATCACTTCATCCGGGCTGTAGTGCGATTTCAAAAGATAGCTGTCCGCTCCCGCTTCGATCGCCCGGTCTATATCGTTAATATCCTCAAGATTGGTGAGGATGATGACGGGGATCGATTTTGTTCCCGGATCGGACTTTAAAGCTGCCAGCGTTTCGAATCCGTTCATTTTCGGCATGATCAGGTCGAGAAGGATCAGATCGGGATTTTGCTTTTTGGCCAATTCTAATCCGTTTTCCCCGTCCAGCGCGCTCAAGACGTTATACCCTTCCTGTTTCAGGAATTCTCCCAAGGTCCTTTGCAAGGCGGCTTCATCATCGATAAATAATACGGTTTTCATATTTTGGTTTCTTAGATTTTATCGGTAATTTATTTTTTGTCTTTTAGCGGGAGGACGAACCAAAAGGTCGTTCCAGCTCCCTCCTGGCTTTCGAACCCCATTTTTCCTTCCGATTTTTCGATTATCGATTTGGCGATATAGAGGCCGAGGCCCGTTCCCTGGGTCTGGTGCTTCATCGCGTTTTCCGAACGGAAAAATTTTTGAAAAATATATCTTTGATCTTGCTTTGGTATTCCCACGCCGGTATCGCTGATGGAGAAGCGCATGTCCTTGCCTTCTTTCTTAAGGATGACGGAGATGCTTCCTTTGCCTTTGATGTATCTGATGGCGTTGTCCAAAAGATTTTCAAAGACCATCCTTATCTGTTCTTTGTCGGCGAAGACCGGCGGCAGGCCGGGCTGGGCCTCGAAATTTATATCCGCGTTCGATGCCTTGGCGTAAGGAAGGAAAGATTTGATCGATTCTTTCATCATTTCTTCCAAAGAGAAAAATTCATTGTTGGAAGCCAAGGTGGCCGACTGCAGGCGGGAGACTATCAAAAGGCTGGAAACAAGATCTTTCATCCGGCCGTTGTTCTCTTTCAGTATTTTAAAATATTCGACCTGCTTGTCTTCGATCTTGCCCATGCGGCCGGACATAAGCAGATCAAGGGTCCAGCTTAAATTGGAAAGGGGGGCGCGGAGCTGGTGGGAGACCACGCTTATGAATTCGGATTTCATGCGGTTTGCTTCCGCCAAATTTTCAAAACCTTTCACTATGCTGAAAGAAATGACGAACAGGATGATGGTAAGGGTCATGACGATAAGAAGCACTATCTTCGGATCTTCGATATAGTAGTTGCCTAGAAAATAAACGAAGATCTCGCAGAAAGAGATTATCAATCCCATTACCAAAAAAAGGAACTGCGGGCATTGCCAGGGGCCCAATCCGTATTTTTTGCAATAACCGAAAAGGTCGAATCTTTTTAGGGTATTTTTGATGTTCATCTTAATAAATATAACACAAATACCGGGCTATAAAAAACAAGTCTTTCCACAGAAAGGCTTGTTTTCGTTCGATCATTTTTTCAGGAAGAGCCAGCAAAGGCAGTGTCCGTTTTCTTCGATCTCTTTTCTGGAGTAAAAGCAGGGGCAGATATTTTTTTCTTCGATCTGGGGCTGGCTTTTGACCACGCGGCACGGGCAATAGCGGGCGCCGTATTTTTTTTCGTTCTCCAAGAGCCTTTTGGCCAGCGCTTCGAGCAGGTCGCGGTTGGGGTTCAATTTGAGCCCGTTCTTCTCTGCGTATTCTTCATATTTTTTAATGGCTTCTTCTATATCTTTTTCCATTTTTAAAAAAGTTTAAAAAGTTGCTGTCCGGCAGCCGGTGATTATTTTTTCAAGCCTTTTTCTATCCAGTCCCTTACCGCTTCTTCGGGCATAAATCCCAAAAAGTCGGCCACAGCCTCTTTGTTCTTGAAAAGTATGACGGTCGGGATCTGTTCCACTCCGAATTGCTGGGCGGTCATCGGGGAATTGTCGATATCCAGCTTGGTGAAGATCAGTTTGTCTTTCATTTCTTTGCTTTCAGCTATTTTTTCGATGACCGGTCCGAGCATCGAGCAAGGAGGACACCAATTGGCGAAAAAATCGACCAGCACCGGTTTCTCGGCGGTCTCGATGAACTGTTTGAAATTTTGATCGTTGAGTATGGTTATCATAAAGACTATTTTACCTTACCTTTCAAAAAACAGCAAAGCCTTGCCGCGGGAAGCAAGGCTGGGAATTATCCACTAAAGCTGTTCCCTGATTTTTGCTATAATTTAAATGCTTATGTATAAGAACTTTGAACCGAACGTTGAAAGGGCGGTTTTCATCTAGCTATGCAAAAAAGAACAACAGCCGGTCCGGACGGCCGGAAAGGATTCACTCTTCTCGAGATATTAGTGGTGGTCACCATCATTGGTATTCTGGCGGGCCTGATCGTGGTAAGCATGTCGAGCGCGAGGGAAGCGGCGAGGATCTCCAAGTTGAAGACTTTTTCTTCCTCCTTGAGGAGTTCGCTTCTTGCGTCTTTGGTTTCGGAGTGGAGATTGGACGAAGCAAGCGGGCTGCCGCAAGATTCCTGGGGAAGCAATCATTTTATTTCGAACACCGCTGTCTCGGCTGGCAGCGAGTGCGTAGATAGGAATTGTTTAAGATATGACGGGGCGTCTTACCAGTCTTCTGTCGGCGACAGCGAAAATCTCAGGCCGGGAGAGGAGATAACCGTTGAATCTTGGTTCAATCTTAATAACCTGACCGGGACCCAGACCATAGTTTCCAAAGATAATCCCGGTCCGACGAACTATTGGATGGACGTGAGAGGGAGCGGAACCCAGATTTGCGTCGGCGGGTATACATCGGCATCGGGCGCTTGTTATAACTGCGCTTTGATGGCGGTTTCCGCCGGCCAGTGGCACCATCTGGCTTTTTCTTATAATCGCCAAAAGATGAAGATCTTTCTTGACGGGGCCGAGAGGTCAAGCATAGATCTTTCCTGTGTTTTGAACGCCAGCGCCGCACCGGTCAGATTCGGTACGAGGAACGGCGCCGGCAGCTTCATCAACGGTTATATAGACACGGTAAGGATCTATAATAAAGCGTTGAGTTTGTCCGAGATAAAAGGAAATTATTTTGCCGGGCTTGCTGATAAATTATCCGGATCGGATATATGATGAAGATAATTTCAAGAAGAAAGATAAACGAGGATCGGCTTTCCAGAGGATTCACTCTTCTCGAGATCTTAGTGGTCATCACCATCATCGGTATTCTGGCGGCGATAATAACTGTCGGCATGTCGATGGCTTCCGACCGGGCCAAGATCGCCAGGGGCCAGGTTTTTTCCAACTCCGTTCGCGATTCTTTGATGAGCAATCGGGTTTCCGAATGGAAATTTGACGAGAACGGGGGAACAGCGGCCAAAGATACTGTCGGGGGGAATAACGCAACATTGACGAACACTCCGACCTGGAAATCGGGTTTGGACTGCGTCAGCGGATCGTGTTTGGATTTTGACGGAACAGACTATGTTTTGGGGCCGGATAATTCTTCATTGAGAATAACCGGGGACCTTACGCTGTCTTTTTGGGTCAAGCCCGATGTTTTGGATAACGATTTCATGCCTATCGTGACCAAAGAATACACCAGGGAATGGCTGATCGCGGCAGACGTCAGGGGAGCGGCGCGGGCGATAGCCTGGCGCCACGGCGACGGAGCGGTGGAGTACGGAACCTTCAACAATGTTTTTACGGACGGAGAAGTTTGGTATCACATTGTCTGCTCGAGAACTCTTTCCCCAAAAGAGATCACTTGCTACAAGAACGGGATCAAGCTTGGAACGGTTCCTTATATTAAGGATGTTGTCAGCGGGACGAATCCTTTAACGATAGGCAGCGGCCTCACTTATTATTACAACGGCCTTATAGACGAGGTGCGGATCTATGATTCCGCTTTGACCATCTCGGCCATCCGCAACGACTATCTGGCCGGTTTGGCCCGGCTTTTGGCCAGCGGAGGCATAACCAAAGATGATTATCGGCAAAGGCTTTTTCAACTAAGTTCGGGCGATTACGCCATTGTCGAAAAATAATATTTTTTTTCGACCCTCTCGACCCTCTCGACCCTTTGAAATTTTATCGATAATTTGATATGCTTATTCAGTTTCGGAATAGGCTGTCCGGCAGTACGGCATAGAATGTTTAGGTCTTATACGCCAGAGTGGCTTAATGGCAAAGCAACACATTCGTAACGTGTAGATTGTGGGTTCGATTCCCACCTCTGGCTCCAAGATCAAAACAGGCGTTTCGCCTGTTTTTTTATGGTTCTCTTTCCCAATCTCATCATATCGGTTAAAATAGCTTATAAAGTTTTGCGGAAATAGGATAATTTATCCGGTCACAATGGAAAAAGGCAAAAAAAGTTATTTGATCACCGGCGGGGCGGGTTTTATCGGCAGCCATCTCGTAGACCATTTTTTAGAGAATGGGGGAGAAGTTTCCGTTTACGACAACCTTTCTTCCGGATCTTTCGAAAATATAAAAAAACATTCCGGGAACCCGGATTTTAAGTTTATCGAAGCCGACCTGCTTGATTTCGAGACTTTGGAAAGATCGGCGCCAGGCAAGGATGAAGTATGGCACTTCGGAGCCAATACCAATATCGTGAAGGGAATGGAAATCACCGATTGCGATCTGAACAACTCCACCATAGCCACTAAAAATGTTCTGGAGGCGATGAGGCGGTCCGGCTCCAAAAAGATATTTTTCCCTTCCAGCTCGACGGTTTACGGAGAATCGTTTTCGGGCGCTTTATCCGAAGGATGCGGGCCTCTTCTTCCAATATCTTTGTACGGCGCCGGAAAGCTGGCTTGCGAAGGAATGATCAGCGCTTATTCCCATTTGTTCGGCATCCAAGGCCGTATTTTTCGGCTGGCCAATATCGTCGGCGCCAGAATGGAGCATGGCGTTATCCTTAATTTCATCAGAAGTTTCAAGAAAGATCCGGGCCGCCTGGAAATACTGGGAAACGGCGAGCAAAGAAAATCTTTTTTATTGGTCGATGACTGTATAGAAGGGATGGTCCGCGTTTCCGAGAGTTCGAACGCCGGCTGCGATGTTTATAACCTGGGAAGCGAGGGCCAGACCTCGCTTAACAGGATCGCCGCGATCGTGGCCGAAGAGATGGGAATAAAAGATTTCAAAATAAAATATTCGGGAGGAGACAGAGGCTGGAAAGGAGACGTTCCGGCTTACAGCTTCGACCTGGCCAAAATAAAAAGCACGGGCTGGCTGCCCAGGCACGGTTCCGACGAATCAGTAAGGATCGCCGCCAAGAAAATACTGGAGGAAGAAGGATGAGAATTCTTTATACGATCACATCTTCCATCATAGGAGGCGCTCAAACCAACGTCCTTCAGCTGGTGGAATATTTTGAAAAAAGAGGGGATGAGGTTCGCGTAATGAGCTTCCCCGGAGACAATTTGGAAAAAGAGCTTTTAAAAATGGGGATAAAATTTTATCCGAATCCGTTCTTTTGCGGATATTTCGACCCGATCAGGAATTTTAAAACGGCGGTTTTGATCCGGAAGGCCATAGAAGATTTCAAGCCGGATATTGTCCATTGCCACAGCACTCAGGCTGGATTTTTGACCAGGCTGGCCGCCGGCAACAAGGTCGATGTCGTTTTCACCGCCCATGGCTGGGCGTTTGCCGAAGGCACTCCTTTTTTCAGGAAATGGCCGGTTATGGCCGCCGAAAAGCTAGCCGCTTTATTTTGTAAAAAGATCATTTGCGTTTCGGAACAGGATCGCCTGCTGGCTTTGAAATGGAGGATAGCGCCCGCCGAGAAATTAGCGACCGTCTATAACGGTACCGATATCCCGGAGGAATTGCCCGAAAAAAAATATTCCTATCCGTTAAAAGTTGTCTTTGCCGCCAGGATGGCGAAGCAGAAAGATCCTTTCTCTTTTGCGAAAGCGGTGAAGCTTTTGGACCCCGATCTAAAAAAGAAAATTTCCGTCCTGATGATCGGAGAAGGGCCGGAAAGCACAAAATTCAAAAAATTCGTTTCCGATATCGGATTGGAAGAAGAGATAAAGATAGAAAATTCTTTTTCCAACAAGGACCTTATGGATATTTTCAAAGAGTCCCATATCTTTGTTCTGACAAGCCATTGGGAAGGATTGCCCATAGTCATTTTAGAAGCGATGGCTCACGGGATGGCGATAGTCGCCAGCGACGTCGGCGGAGTGGCGGAAACTTTCGGCGAAGATTGCGGATTTTTGGTGAAAAGAAAAAACGTGCGGGAGATAAAAGACGGTTTGGAAAAACTTATCCAAGACAAGGCGATGGCCGAAAGGATGGGAGCGGCCGGTTTTAGAAGGGCGAAGAAGGACTTTTCCGTTCAAAGGATGCTGGCCGAAACGGAAAAGATCTACTCTAATCTGAAATGTTCCAAGGAATAATACTTTAAGAAGCTGTCCAAGATGGGAAAAAGATCAAGGGAAAAAAAATTAAAGCGGTCCGGCTCTCCGGCCGGCGATAGAATCGGCCCGAAAGAAAAGGGAAACCCTTTGATCTGGAAAAAGCTGATCATCGGAGGAACGATATTGGCTTTGTTCACTCCGCTGATATATTTTAAAGATCTTTTTTTTCCGTATGTGAGCGGGAAAAGCCTTTACTTTATGGCTGTTTCCGAAGCAGTATTTTTCACTTGGCTGATAGCGGCGATATTCTATCCGCAATTCAGGCCCAGGAAGAACGCCGTCTTGGCGGCTTTGGCGGTTTTTTTGGCTTCCATGTCGCTGAGCACCCTTTTCGGCGTTGATCCTTCCCGCAGTTTTTGGTCGAATTACGAAAGATCGACCGGGCTTTTGATGTGGCTTCATCTTTTTGCTTTTTTCCTGGCAGTTTCTTCCACCCTTAAAAAGAAAGACTGGCCCGTCGTTTTCGCTTTTTCCAGCCTGGCCGCGGTTTTGACAAGCATCAGCGCGCTGTCTTCTCCCGGCGATGCCGCTCTGAACAGGGGGACCATGGGCAACGATTCTTTCTTGGGGTCTTATCTCATTTTTAACGCTTTCCTTTCCCTTTATCTCTTCTTTTTTAAATTCGAAGGCCGTTCGGATGCTTTGCGCAAAGGCATAAAAGCATTCGCTATTATTTGCTTTGCGGTGATGGTTTTCTGCCTTTTGTTCGAGGACAGCAATTTTTGGAACGCGTTCATCCGGGGACAGCAGGATTATAAATTTTCTTTGCAGGGTTTGGTCCCGGACATTCTAACCAAGGGAGCCAGAGCCGCGAAATATTCTTTGTTCGGAGGGCTGCTTTTGCTACTGCCGTTATATTTTATTATAAAGAAGGAAAGCAAAAAGAGATTCTTGGGAATAGCGTTTCTCGCTTCGGCTTGCGTCGGTTTTCTGATCATGGCTTTTCTGGTGTTTCAGCCGGGAAATCCGGTTCAGGAGAAGTTCGCTCAGCTTGCCACAAAAGGCAGGCTGGTTGTTTGGGAACTGTCGTTGTCGTCTTTTTTGGAAAAGCCTTTGCTCGGCTGGGGGCCGGAGAATTTCGAGATAGCCTTTCCTTCGCATTTCGATCCAAGGCTTTTTTTGAAGGAGTATGGCGGCGAAGCCCGGTTCGATCGGGCTCACAATATTATCGTTGATAATTTTGTTACCTTGGGCGCCTTGGGGTCCATTTCTTATCTGGTTCTTTTCGGGATCGTTCTTTGGATGCTTGGCCGTTTATACCTTTCCCGAAAGGCCGATTTTTTTATGGCGGCCCTTCCCGCGGCGGCGCTAGCAGCCTATTTCGTCCAGAACTTAACGGTTTTCGACACCGTTTCCAGCTTGCTGATGTTTTTTCTGATCTTAAGTTATGCGGCCAGCCTGGACGGCGAAGGCCGGACGGCTTGCGCCGAAAAAGAGGGAAAGGCGAAACACCCCGTTTTGCTGGCGCAGATCGTCTTGGCCGTTTTCGTCTTTTCTTTTTTCAAGTTCGTTATCTATCCGCTGCAAGGCAACACTTTAGCGATGCAGTCGATCAGAAGCGTCGATATAGATGAAAAAATAGATCTTTGCGGGAAAGCGCTGGCCGCTTCCCCGGTCGGTAGATATCAGATAATAAAATGCTCAGAGGATTCTTTCCAAGACCTTTTATCAAGTTCGGATTCTTCAATAACCCTTGGCCAATTCAACAGCGGCCTTGAATTTTTTACGAACGAAACGAAAGAAAGCATCAAAAGGGTCCCTTCGGATTTTTATTCGCGGCTGGATCTGGCCCAGTACTACGCCCTTTGGTCTAATTTGGACGCCTCCAAAGCCGGAGAAGCGGAAAAGGCCTTTGAAGCAGCCATGAATATCAGCCCCAAGCACCAGTTTGTTTATTGGAAATTGGCCGAGCTGAAAGTTTCTTTGGGAAAGTTCGCGGAGGCGAACGATCTGGCGGATAAAGCAATCAAGCTGGAACCCAGGCTGAAAGATTCCTATTTGGCGGCGCTGAAAGCCGCCCAGGCGGCAGGGGATCAAGCTTTGGTGGATAAGATGATCGATAAACTGGAGCAGATCGACGCCGAGGGGAGAGAGGGAGAGAAGAACGTTTCCGGGGCCGGCGAGTAGGCGCTTTGGGGAGGATATGCAGACCCTTAAAATTTTGGTAAAATGAATTTGGCTTTCCAATGTGGAAAGTCCTCAAGCATCCTTTAATGGGAAAAAGTTTACAGATATGGAAAATCTTAATCAGCTAGTTGAAAATATCGAAAAAGAGGTCCTTCTTCTGGAGGACCGTCTTTGACCTGGCTGCTCTCCCGCCAAGAATAAAAGTGCTGGAAGAGATCTCCGCCAAAAGCGATTTTTGGCAGGACGCCGAAAAGGCCCAGGAGATATCGCAGGAGCTGGCCCACAGAAAAGAGCGGCTGAAAGATTTTGAGGATATAAAGAAAGAGATAAAAGACGTCAAAGAATTGCTGGCGATCTATCAGGACGATCTGAGCTTGGAAAAAGAGCTGGCCCAGAAAATAGAGAGCTTGAGGTTGAAAGTGGAAGAGAAAAGCATTGAGGCGAATTTTTCGGGAAAGTACGACGGCAATAACGCTTTGCTTTCGATCTACTCGGGAGCCGGCGGTCAAGACGCGCAGGACTGGGCGGCAATGCTTTTCAGGATGTACCAAAGATACTGCCAGAAGAAAGGTTTTAAATTGCAGATATTGGATCAGGATTTCGGCCAGGCCGGAGGGCCCGAAGGACGCATCGGCATCAAATCGGTGACGATCGAAGCAAAAGGAAAGTTCGCTTACGGCATATTGAAAAAAGAGACCGGCGTCCATCGCCTGGTCAGGATATCGCCTTTTTCCGCCCAGAAATTGCGCCACACCTCGTTCGCGCTGGTCGAGGTCCTGCCGCAGATAAAGGACGGGAAAGAGATAAACATAAGCCCCGCCGACCTGAAAGTGGACTATTTCCACGCTTCCGGACCGGGAGGCCAATATGTGAACAAAAGAATGTCCGCCGTACGTATTACTCATATACCAACCGGATTGATAGTGTCGGCGCAGACCGAAAGATCGCTCGGCCAGAACAAAGAGACGGCCATGGAAATGCTTTACGCAAAACTTTTCCTGCGGAAGATGCAGGAACAGCAGAAGGAAATGTCCCAGATAAAGGGCAGTAAAGTGTCGGCCAGCTGGGGCAATCAGATCAGGTCTTACGTTGTTCAGCCTTATCAAATGGTGAAAGACCTGAGGACCGGGATGGAAACGTCCCAGATCCAGGCGGTATTCGATGGAGAATTGGAAGATTTCATAAACGCTGAAATAAAGCACAATGATCAAACTTGAAAATATCACTAAGGTCTATCCTTTGAGTTTCAACCGCGAGCCCCGCGTGGCTTTGCAGGAGATCTCTTTTGATATCGAGCCGGGGGAGTTCATCACTCTTTGCGGCCGCTCCGGCGCGGGCAAGACCACTTTATTGAAAATAATCTCCTGCCAGGAAAGGCCGACCAACGGCCTGGTTACTTTTGACGGCCACGGGCTGTGCGATCTTCGAAACAAAGATATCTGCTCCTTCCGCCAGCAGATAGGTTTCGTTTTTCAGGACTACAAACTGTTATCGTACAAGACCGTTTTCGAGAACGTGGCCTATGCCCTCGAAGTTACCGAAACAAGAGCCAAGGCCGAGGAAGAGGTAGGGCAGATACTTGATCTGGTCGGGCTGGAAAGGCAAGCCAATTCATTTCCCCGCGAACTGTCCGGTGGAGAGAAACAGCGCGTGGCCATTGCCCGCGCCCTGATCCACCGGCCGAGAGTGATCCTGGCCGACGAGCCGACAGGCAACCTGGACCCTTAACACACCCGCGATATTTTAAAGATATTGACGAAGGTCAACGAGATGGGAACCACTGTCCTTTTGGCTACCCACAGCAAAGAGATCGTCAACTCCCTGCAAAAGCGCGTCATAACATTGGAAGACGGGCAGGTGAAAGCGGACGAAGCAAAAGGCAGATTCATTTTATAAACAAAATTCATTCTTATGGACCAAACAACTTTCAAAAAGATCTTTCAAACCGCGTGGGATAATTTCAAACGCCAGGGCATTCTGACCTTCGCCACCCTGTTCGTCATTTTCATAGCCATTTTTCTGGCCAGTTCCCTTTATCTCATGGGCGGCGCCATCTACTTTTTGAACGACCGCTTGCAGGAAAGAATAGACGTCTCGGTCTTTTTTAAAGAAGGAACGGCCCGCGAAGATATCGTAAAAGTAGAGGAGCAGCTGAAAAACCTTCCCGCAGTTAAAAAAGTGGAATATGTTTCTTCGGAAGACGCCCAAAAGACCTTTACCGAGAACCATAAGGACGACGCTTATTTCCAAGCGCTCCAGGCCATTGAAATGAATCCTTTTCTGGCCTCTTTGCGCATCCAAGCCAAAGATTCATCCCAGTACGGCCAGATATCCGACTTTTTGAAAAAGGACGAGTTCAAAAGCATTGTCTATAACGTGAACGATTACAAGCGCGGCACGGTCATCCAGAAACTGACCGACCTGACCAACAATATCCGTAATTTCGGTTTTGCCCTTATAGCCTTCTTGAGTTTCGTAGCCATTTTGGTGACCTTCAACACGATCAGGCTGACCATCTTTTCCCAGAAAGAGGAGATCGAGATCATGCGTCTGGTCGGAGCCAAGAACTCCTTCATTCAGGGCCCGTATTTCGTCCAGGGTCTGCTTTGCGGCTTGGTAGCCTTTCTGATATCCTTCGGCCTTTTTACCGCCCTTGTCTACTTTATGCAGGAAAGATTTTCCGGCTTGTTCCTGGGCTTCAACCTTTTCGATTTCTATAAAGCCAACATTTGGAACCTTGTCGGCCTGCAGGCCGGAGTAGGGCTGGTCCTGGGATCGCTTTCCAGCGTTTTCGCCGTCGGCGCCTACTTGAAAAAGTAAGGAAAATAGGGTATTAAAAATAGGCAATAAGTCAGC
>JBBABQ010000031.1:0-10493 GCA_041657565.1 Minisyncoccota bacterium
TGATAAGAATTTAGAGATAGCGAAAAAAGCTTATGACGGGGTCGAGAGCGTTGCGAGAATAGAAAAGCTGAAAAACAAACCGAAACCGCTTTTGACCGGAAACGAGGCCATAGCTTTGGGCGCGGCCAAAGCGGGGTTGGAAAACTATTTCGCTTACCCGATGACGCCGGCGACCAGCATCCTTCATTATCTGGCCGAGCACACGAAAGAATTGAACGTGATCGCTCCCCAGCTAGAGAACGAGGTTGGCGTTATCAATACCGCCGTCGGCAGCGCTTTTGCCGGCAGAAGGACGATGGTCGGAACATCGGGAGGAGGGTTTGCGTTGATGACCGAGGGTATCAGTTTGGCGGCAATGTCGGAAACGCCGTTCTTGGTCGTGAACAGCCAGAGGTCGGGCCCGGCTACGGGAGTGCCGACGTATAACGGCCAGAGCGATCTGCTTTGCACTCTTGCTTCCGGCCACGGAGATTTCGTAAGGTTTGTTGCCGCTCCGGGCGACGCGGAAGAATCGTTTTATTGGACCGGAAAATTATTGAATTTGGCTTGGAAATATCAGACTCCGGCAATTTTGCTGACCGATAAGGATGTTTCCGAGGGCACATTTACTTTTGACGAGGCGGTTTTGAAACAAGTTAAAAAAGAAAAAGATCTCAGATGGAACGGCAAAGGGGAATATAAGAGATACGCGGACAAAGAGAACGGTATCTCTCCAATGGCCTTTCCCGGCCAGCCCGGCGCCGTGGTAAAAGGCACGAGCTACGAGCACGACGAGTTTGGCATATCGACCGAAGAGAGAGAGGAGATCGTCAAAATGCAGGAAAAGAGATCAAGGAAATTCGAAGCCATGGAAATAGAGGTCGAAGAGATGAAGGACGCGGTCAAGGTTTACGGCGATCCGAGATCGAAAAAAGTCGTGATCTGCTGGGGTTCGACCAAAGGAGCGGTCAAAGAGGCTGCGGAGAAGCTGGGACTTAAGGTCGTCCAGCCCGTTGTCTTGCAGCCATTCCCCGAGAAGCAGATGTATGAAGCTTTAAAAGGGGCGTCGAAAATAGTTTCGGTCGAGCTTAATTCCACCGGGCAGCTGGAGCAGGTTTTGAACTGCCACGGCATCGAAGCGGACAAAAGGATATTGAAATACGATATGAGGCCTTTTACCGCCCAAGAATTAGAAATCCAATTAAAGAAAATATAAATCTATGGAAAAACTAGAAACATATTGTCCGAATACTTGGTGCCCCGGCTGCGGTAATTTCGGTATTCTTCAAGCCGTTAAAGATGCGGTGAATTCTTTGATCGAATCGGGGACGCCAAAAGAGAAAATAATTTTGGTCGCCGATATCGGCTGTAATTCCAAGATAGTCGATTATCTTGGCTTGAACAGTTTTTACGGCCTGCACGGCAGATCGATCGCCGCAGCCGAAGGAATAAAACTGGCGAACCCCGATCTGACGGTGCTGGTGTTCTTGGGGGATGGAGCCGCTTTGGATGAAGGCATATCCCATTTAATCCACGCGGCGAAAAGGAACTCAGACATCAAGGTCGTTTTGCATAACAACAGGCTTTTTGCTCTTACCACCGGCCAGTTCACGGCTGTCTCGCCAAAAGGCTTGAAAGGCAAATCGACCCCGCAAGGGAGCGTCGAGGACCCGATCAATCCTTTGGAGCTGATGATGGCTTCCAACGCCGGATTTATCGCCAGAAGCTACGCCTTAAGGGTCCAGCATTTGAAAAATACGATCATTGAAGCGGTCAACCATAAGGGGTTTTCTTTCGTTGAAGTTCTTGAACCTTGCGTTTCTTTTTTCAACAATATGCAATTCTATAACGAGAACGTTTATGAAGCCGTCAACGAAGACCCGTCTTCCGAAGAGAAGGCGATGGGCCTAATAAAAGAATGGGATTATGCCGCCGAAGGCAAGGTCCCCTTGGGCGTGTTCTACAAAGCGGAGAAAGAAACCTACGAAGATCAAATGGGAAGAATAGAAGAAAATAAAGAAGCTGATATAGCCGAATGCCTGAAAAGCCACGTCTAAAAAAGAAGGTCGTCTGCATCGGCGGAGGGACGGGAGTAAGTACCGTCATTAAAGCCTTGAAAGGTAAGACCGATCTGACGGCCGTCGTTGCGATGTTCGACAACGGTTGCTCGACCGGCCAGATCCGCCGGGAGTTCGGTTTGCCGCCAATGGGCGATCTGCGCCAATGTTTGATCGCTCTTGCCGAAGACCAGGAGCTGGTCCCCTTTTTAAAATATCGTTTTGAAAAAGGCTTCTTAAAAGGGCATAATCTCGGCAATATTTTATTGGCCGCCGCGGCGATCAAGGACGGATGCGAAATATCGCTGGAAAAGATCGGAAAAATTTTAAAGATCAACGGGAAAATTCTACCGGTAACCTTGGACAATTCGGATATAGAGGTCTTGCTGGATAACGGGAAGATCGTGAAGGGGGAGGAGGAGATCGTTAATTGTCCGAATTTGTCCAAGGTCGGATTTAAGGACATATATTTATCTCCGAGAGTGCAGGCCAATCCCAAGGCGGTCGCGGCCATTAAAAAAGCCGATGTCATCATCATCGGACCGGGAAAATTTTATACCAGCTTGATGCCTAATTTTTTGGTAGAAGGCATGGCGGACGCTGTCCGCAACTCCAAAGCCAAAAGAATATTCATCTGCAATTTGATGACCCAGCCGGGAAATACGGACGGTTTTACCGTAGAGAAATTCACCGAAGAAGCGGAGATATTTTTAGGCGGGAAAGATTCGATCGACCGGGTGATTTTCAATAATAAAAAACCGGCGGCGGGGATATTGAAGCAAGTTTCAAAAATATTTAAGGGTTCCGAGTTCGTGGGATACGGACCGGATATTTTAAAAAATAAAAAGTTCGCCGGGGCTGACCTTTTGGACGAAAATTTGCAGGAAATAAATCCGGCGGACATACTCGCGATAGGAGTGAACAAAAGGACGATGGTGGTCCACGATCCAAAAAAGTTTTCCAAAATATTATCTAGGATTATAAGGTCGTAATGGCGGCCGTAAAATAATATGGATATCAGCCAAATAAGGGGATCGGTATTGTTCGTCTGCTCTTTGTGTAACCTCATACTCGGGCTTATTCTTTTGGGAAAGGCGAGAGATAACCGGGCGGCTTTCCATTTGGGAATACTTTCCCTTTTTTCTTCATTGTATGCTTTCGTCTTCGGCTTTTTTTATTTTTTCGATTGGCAAAGGCTGCTTTTGTACAGGTCAACTTTTTTTGGCGTATTTTTGATACCGTCTTTCCTTAATTTTGTTTACATATTCTCCGGTAATATGAAAAATTTCAGGGCGAAAATAAGTATCTGGTATTCCATAGCCGTTGTCATAGTGCTCACGTCTTTATTCACGCCGTATATTGTTGCCGAGATCGAAAGCCGATATCCTTATCTTAACGAGCACACGCACGGACTCCTCAGCCCCTATATCAGGCTTTATATAATAGCCGGGCTGGTTTTCAGTTTGTATTATTTGATAAAGGCCTATTTGAAAAGCACGATGTCGAAAGAAAAAAGGCAGCTGCAATATTTTATTATCGGCATTTCGATATATTCATTTATGGGAGTGTCGGCAGCCGGCGTTCTTCCGTTATTTTTCCCGAAATTTTCTTTCATAGACCTATCCGTTATCTTTTCATTACCGTGGATAGGGCTTACGACCTACGCGATATTGAAAGACAAGCTTTTTGACATAAAGGTATTATTGACCGAAACATTGGTTTATTTTTTCGGGATAGTTCTTCTTTTTCAAGTTTTTTTCAGAGATTTCTCCCAGGAAATAATCGTCCAAGGGTCGATCTTCTTAGTCTTTTGCCTTATCGGCTATCTTTTGATCAAAGCAAGCAGGAAGGATGCGAGGAGGAATGAGATCCTTGAGGAAAAAGTCA
This sequence comes from Minisyncoccota bacterium, assembly GCA_041657565.1. Taxonomy (GTDB): domain Bacteria; phylum Patescibacteriota; class Minisyncoccia; order Minisyncoccales; family JAQTVQ01; genus CAIMDX01. The sequence goes on from JBBABQ010000031.1 coordinate 3,924, forward strand.
CCGAGCGCACTAAAGACCTTCGGTCTTCGAACCAAGCTCTTGAACAAAGCAAAAAAGTCGCCGAAGACCGCGCCCAGGAGCTTGAAAAATGGTATAATCTTACCGTGGGCCGCGAGTTGAGGATGGCCGAGTTGAAAAGCCAGATAAAAGAGCTGGAGGGAAAGACAAAGTAAAATAACGGCAAAGTGGTCGAAGCCCGGCTTCGACCAGATTTTTAACTTTTATGCGCCTAGTTTTAGATTTTGACCACACGTTATATTCCACCAAAAGCCTTTATGAAGCCATCAAGGCTGCTTTTGCCGGCTTGGGCGTGAGCGACGAGCTGTTCCAGCAAACTTTTCAGGATTCCAAAGGAAAGGGCCGGGATTACAAACCGGCGAGGCAAATGAAACTTATAGAGAAACAGACCGGCATCAAAGGATCTAAAATGCAAAAAGCGTTTGCCGGGACTTTGAAGGTTTCTCCGAAATTTTTGTATCCCGATACAATAGATTTTTTGAAAAACCATCAAAAAATAGATACCCTTTTCATGCTGTCTTACGGCGAAGAGAAATTTCAAAAGATGAAGGTTGCTTCGGCCAAGATAAGCAAGTATTTCCGAAAAGTGAAGATCACAAGAGATATCGGCAAATCCAAACCGTTCAAAGCGCTTTTAAGCAAAAAAGAAAAAGTTTTGTTTTTGGAAGACAATCCGCAAGCCCTTATGGACGTTAAAAAAGTTTATCCGCAAGTGATCGCCGTAAGGATAAGAAGGGGGGAAGGCAAATACGCCGAAACGCCGGATAACGAATACATAGACTTTCAAATAAAAAATCTCCAAGAACTGGAGGAGATAATCGATAATTTAATTAAAAAGAAATAGCCAGGCGGTCTTTTATAGTAAAACAACTCTCCAAAAGGAGAGTTGTTTTAGGGGCAGACTAAAGTAGTACCCCTATTATAGATGCAAGCAGGGCTATTGCTGTTCCCTGCCACAAGGTAATTTCTTTTTTCGGAAAGATGAGATTCCACAAAAAAAGAAATCACCCAGCCGAGAAATACATAAAAGAGGGCGGCCAAGAAAACAATCCCTATCAAGGCGGCCAAGAAAGCCAAAGCGGCAATAAGTATTTCAATCATGGTTTTTTTAAAAAAATAAAAGAGCTTCTTGCCTTCGACCGAGACAAGAGATTAAAGCTCTTGTCTTTTTGGTCTGAAGACTTGACCAATATAATATAAAATTGATTTCTCGTCAATTTTTTAAAAATTAGCTGAAAAGAGAGCGAGGCCAGAATAACTGGCTCGAACCTTTATTCTTCCGCCAAAAAATCTCCGGAAGGCCGGGAGACAATAGCCGCCGCGCAACAAAAAATCGGGGTTTCCCCCGAAAGTTGTTCTCTTGTGCCGCGGGAGGGAGTTGAACCCTCACGACCTTGCGATCAATGGTTTTTGAGACCATCTTGTATACCATTCCAACACCGCGGCAAACGGTTTTTACTCTCCTATTTAAACATAAAAACCATTGATTGTAAATTACTTTTATATATGTTAATTTTAGAATGATGAGCAAGGTGATTTGTATTGCCAACCAAAAAGGAGGAGTGGGAAAGACCATCATTGCCAGCAATTTGCCGGTTTTTTTGACTGCTTTCGGCAAGAAAGTTTTGTTGATAGACGTCGATCCGCAGGCCAACGCCACTTTTTCTTTGGGGCTTAAGCCGAAGACCCTGGTCACTTCCGTTTACAACGCTTTGATGGGCCAGCTTTCGCCGATGGAGACGATAAGGAACACCGGATTTATGGGTTTTGATATTATGCCCGGCAGCCAGGACCTGGCCGGGGCCAATGTGGAGATGGTCAATATGAAAAACAGGGAGTTCAAGCTGAAAGAGATGATCGACCGGGTCAAAGACAATTACGATTACGTGATAATAGACTCCCCGCCGAGCCTTGGGATGCTCACCTTGAACGCTCTTGTGGCCGCTGACGAGGTTCTGATCCCCGTGCAGTGCGAATACCTTGCTTTGGAAGGGCTGGAGCAGCTTTTGGGGACCGTGGAGATGATCAACCAGAATTTGAACAGGGATATCAAGATCCGCGGAGCGGTTTTGACCATGTATAACCGCCAGAACAAGCTTTCGCAAATGGTGGCGAAAGACGTGAGGCGGAACTTTCCGGGTTATGTTTTTGACGCGGTGATACCGAGAACGGTCGTTTTGTCCGAAGTTCCTTTCTACGGCCGTACGGTTCTGAGATACGCTCCCGATTCGAAAGCTACCCAGTCGTTCCGCGAATTGGCCCAGGAATTAATTTTTTGTGAAGCCTGATCCGTTTTCCTTAAGCTCGAATTTTCAAGCTGAAAGGAACGGCGGAAAAGGATCTTTTGTAAAATGCTTGGCAAAGGCCTTGAATCGCTGATCCCGCGCCGCGACGAACCGACGCAGGATCCTAATAAAAAAGAATCTATTTTTTGGGTTGAAACCAGCCAGATCGTGCCCAATCCCTACCAGCCCAGAAAGGAATTCGACCAGGCGGCTTTGGAAGTGCTGGCAGAATCCATTAGAAGATACGGGATATTGCAGCCGATCATTGTTACCAAGAACGAAAAGCACGGTCCCCAGGGGATGGTGCCGGAGTATCAGATCGTGGCCGGCGAGCGCCGTTTGCGGGCGGCCAAATTGATCGGACTGGACCAGGTTCCCGTTATCATTAAAGAACAAACCGAGAAGGAAAAGCTGGAAATATCTTTGATAGAAAATATCCACCGCGAGAACTTGAACGCGATCGAGAAAGCGGTTACCTTTGAGCGTTTTCAAAAAGAATTCGGTTTATTGCAAAGAGAGGTGGCCAAGCTGGTCGGGATGAGCCGCGAGGCCGTGGCTAACGCGATGCGGCTTTTGAGCTTGCCTGAAGCCATTCAGACCGCGATCAAGGAGAACAGGATCACCGAAGGCCACGCCAGAGCGATCCTGATGGTAAAGGACGAGAACAAACAGCTGAAGCTTTGCGACGAGGTCATCAAGAATAATTATTCCGTAAGGCAGGCCGAGAAAAGAGCCCAAGAGATAGAGGGAACGGGAAGCGATAAGCCGAGAAAAAGTGCTTTCAAAAAGCCGTCAGCCATTATTTTGGAAATAGAGGACAATATCAAGAAAGTTTTGAATTTGGAAAGTTTTAAGGTGAAGGAACAGGATTCCAAGCTGAAAGTGACCATCACTTTCAGGACGAAAAAAGATATAGACGAATGGCTGAAAAGTTTTAAGAAATAGAGCAGCATCGAAAAGAGCGGGGACGGCCCGCTCTTTTTAAAATCTGCAAAGGTTAGACCCTCGCAGGGAAATTGCACAGGTGCCACCTGTGCAATTTTTTATTTCCAGTCGGATTCGAAGACCTTGTCGGGAAATCTGCCGCTAAGTTTTTTGAGATTTTTACAGGAAGCCTTATGGATCGAAGCCCCGTCGTATTTGGTCAGGTAAGCCACGACCTTGTCGCCGGGCTGGGGAGAACAGCACTTAGCGACCTTAAAAAGCAGATCGGATTGTCCGCCTATCAATAATTTTTTGGGCGCACTTGCCGGCTTGGAAGGCATTCTTATCTTCGGCAGTATTCTTTGGATGAGGTTCTCTTCTTTTGTTTCAACGTCCCCTTCCTGTTCCTGCAGCAAGGATTCCTTTTTCAGAAATTTTCTTATCTGCGACTTGGCGAAGCTCGTTTTTACTATTCTCAGCCAGTCTTCGGACGGTTTTCTGTTCTTGTCGGTGGTTATCTCCACCACGTCGCCGTTCTCTAAAGAGCTCGACAGGGAGGACATCTTTCCGTTTATTTTTGCCGCGACGCAGCGCGCACCGACCTCTCCGTGGATTGCGTATGCAAAGTCGATCGGAGTGGCTTTTTCCGGCAGGTCGACAACGTCGCCGCGGGGAGTGAAGACGAAAATTCTGTTGTTCAAAAAGTCGATCTTCAAAGATTCCAGATATTGTTCCGGCGCCAGCCCTTTGGACCTTTCCAGCCATTCTTTCAGTTGTTTTATCCAGGCAATCTCTTTTTCCGGCGGAGCGGAGATCTTTCTTCTGATATAGGCTTTCAGGCCCTTTTGTTCCGAGTAATACCAATGGGCGGCGATGCCGAATTCGGCTTCGCTGTGCATCTGGACTGTTCTTATCTGGAACTCGGTTATTTTTCCGTCAAAGCAGATCACGGTGGTGTGCAGGGACCTGTAGCCGTTAGGTTTGGGCAAGGCGATATAATCTTTCATCCTGCCCGGGATCGGATGCCAGAGCTTGTGGAGCGCTCCCAGGACCTTATAGCAGTCTTCAATGTTGGCAACGATTATCCTCAGTGCCACCAGGTCATGGACTTTTTCCAGGTCATTGTCGTACCTCTTTAATTTTTTGTACAAGCTGAAATATCCTTTGGCCCGGCAGTTTATTTGGACTGGTTCGATCTTGTCTTTTTTCAGCTCTTTTTCTATTATCGGCTTGATCTTTTCCAAGTATCCCGCCCTCTCTTCGTATCTGTCTTTCACCTTGGCTATCAGGCTTTTATATTCGTTCGGGAGAATATAGGGGAAGGACAGGTCTTCCAGTTTCATTTTAATGATCCCAACTCCCAGTCTGTTCGCCAAAGGAGCGTAGATGTCGGCGCTTTCCAAGGCGATCCTGTATTGTTTTTCAGGGGGGAGGTATTGGAGGGTCTTGAGATTATGGATGCGGTCGCAAAATTTGATCAAGGCGACCCTAATGTCTTTGGCCATGGCCAAAAAAAGTTTTTTCAGGTTTTCGACTTGCCGCTCCGCTCCGCGGTATTTTATCTTTCCGAGTTTTGACACTCCGTCCACCAGAAAAGCGATTTCCGCGCCGAATTCTTTTTTTATCGCCGGGAGCTTGTATTCCGTATCATCGGCCACATCGTGCAAAAGGCCTGCCGCTATGGTCGTCGAACTTAGTTTCAGACCTGCCAGCGCTTCGGCCACGGCAAAAGGATGAACGATATAATCCTCGCCGGAAGCCCTTTTTTGGCCTTGGTGGGCTTTTAGGGCATATTGGTAAGCGCGCCTGACCAGCTCCAGGTTTGCCTGGGGGTTGTAACCCTTTATTCTGTCCAATAGTTGTTCTATATCCATTACTTTTTCCTTGACATATTTCATCAAAGATGTAAATTATGCCCCAAGTTCAGTTCGTTTCCAAAGGTCGTATTTTTGGCTTAAAGCCATAAGCAGCTTAAAGGGGAAACCTTTTTAAGCTAAATTTATGAAAAAAATAAGCTTGTGGGCCGTTTTAACCAACGGTCCGAAAGTCGGATGTTTTCCAGTCCAGCGCCGTTTGAGTACGAAGATAGGGAAGGATGGCTTTCCTGAATATCAATCTTATCCGGGCGTTTTGCAGCCATTGGTGACGGGAAAAGGAGAGCCCGGTGAATCTCCGATGAAAATTTTATTTCGGGAAACAAAAGAAGAGGTGGGAGAGGAATTCGCCGGAATATTGTCTCGAAAGACGGGCTGCGGCAGAAAGTTTTTCCGTTTTTCTCCGGAAGAATACCGGGGAAAAAACGGAGAGCCGGTCACGGACTACAATTTTATTGTCCGGATCTCTCAGGAAGAACTGGATAAGGTTGATAAGGTTAAACTTTACTCCGGGGCCGAACCGAATCTGGTTTTTTTAAGCAGGAAAGATGCGGATAACATCCGCACGACCAAAGAAATAAACGGCGAGATCCAAGAAGATAATCTGGTAATGTTTCCGGATCATTTGGAGATTTTCAAAAAAATCGCCGCTTAACAGCGACAGGAGCGGGCTATAACCTCGCTCCTGTTTTTTAATGGAAAGAACGGAGGTGTTTATACATTTAGCCTTTGATTTTTATTATTTGTTTTGCTATAATAAATTTAAATGGCTATTCGAAATATTGCTAAAAAAATCCGAAAAAAGCTCCAAAAAGGATTCACTTTGGTCGAGATCATGGTGACCATCGCCATCGTCGGCCTTCTGGCCGCTTTGATCTTTGTGGGAGCCCAATCGGCTCTGTCCAACGGCCGCGACTCCCGCCGCCAGGGAGAGCTGTCCCAGGTCAAGAAGAGCCTCCAGGCTTACTACCTGGCGAATGGCAACCAGTATCCTCTCGCCGCTGAAGCCATTTCCCTTGAAGAGGACAATGACGCGAACGGACCGTTTGCCCAGGCCATGAAAGGCGGAGGCTATTTGCCCATCATCCCCAGGGATCCCAAGCACAACGTGGAAGCCGACTATTCCTACAAATACATCGCCACCACCACCGCCTACTACACCCTTTGCGCCAAGTCCGAGTCCAAGGGAGGATACCTATGCGTCAGCGGAGAAACCGGGGTCGCGCTGGAGGACGACGCTCCGGCATTCGGAAGCTGGGGAGGCGGGAGCGAGGAGGAAGTTGTTGTTAGTGTAGTCCCCCAAATTTCAGCTGGGGGTAATCATACTTGTTTCGTTAAGTCTAACGGAACTGTCTGGTGTTGGGGAAATAACTCCAGTGGTGAGCTTGGGATCAATAATACTACCCAGCAGTTAACCCCTGTCCAAGTCTTAGGCGCAGGCGGGTCTGGGTATTTGACCGGTGTCAGCC
>JBBABQ010000032.1:0-10084 GCA_041657565.1 Minisyncoccota bacterium
GAGAGATTCAAGCTTAATGTCTGCTATCTCATAATCCTTATAAGCAACTCCCGTCTCTATCAAACACCCTTTCTCCAGCGGAAGTTGTATACCCCCGTTTTCGGTCTTCTTGGCATCGGTTTCCGAAGAATAGAGCATTATCGATCCCTGATCGTAATCCAACTTCTCCGCGGTCCAACCCTGGGGGACGTTATAAGAAACGCCAGCCTTGGAATTCGTTACTTTCCCGTCCGCTATCCGGTAGTCTTCAGAACTCCCCTGAACCGGGGCGCTTTTGTTATTGGCCAACCAAAATAAGCCTAATATTAATAAGATAATGGCAAAAATCGTAGAAACGATGATTCTTTTGTTTTTGATCATCGTTATAAGTTTATTCATATTTTCACAGTTATAAGCTAAATAAAAAAAGGCTGATAAACAGCGCAAAAAGAAGCTTTAAAGGAACTGGCGGGCTTCGCAACTAACGATCTTCCGGGATTCAGCCCAGCGCCCGAGTAGGCGCTAAAACCGGAAAATATAAACAAATATCTTATTCAGCCGCAAAAGAAGATTAAGTTTTAAATATCCAAAAGAATTGTTGCTTTAAGCTCTGGGACAAAGCCGTTAAAGCTAAAGTACAAAAATTATAACACACAATTTCCCCAAACCTGTGGATAAGCTGGTCGAAGCCGGGCTTCGACCAGCTTATCCACAGCTATTTTGCTTGATTTTTAAAGTTAAAGGTTTAATCCGATTAGCTCTTATTGTTAACCTCTTTCTTGTATCCAATCCAAGTATCAACAAAATCCTTAATCCCTTCTTTCCCGCCCATTATATTGTGCAAAAGGTCCCTTTGGGTGACTGACGGGAAATTATATATTCCAAGATAATCAAGATAACTCGACCAGCGATACTCTTTTAGGAACTCCTTAGACCTTTTAACGTCGCTGATCCCCTTTTCCTTCCAGCCAGGCTCAATGATGGCGAGAGGATTTGTATGGATATAAACAAAAATCGTCTTCAAGTACTCGTTATTCTCTATATGCATAGCCTTAAATCTTCCTTGGAACAGCGGGCCAACCCTTTTGTACTTTTCGTTAAAATATTTTACATATCCAGTATTCAACTTCTGCAAAAAACCGCTGACGCCTCCTTCTTTTTCCTGTCGTAAGAGCAAATGGATATGATTCGGCATAAAAACAAAAGCCAACACGCTGACAAACTCCTCCCTAAAGCTGGTCGAAGCCGGGCTTCGACCAGCTTCAACAGCTTCGCTCAGATATTTCTTCCGGTTCTCTCTTCTTCCCCTCATAACAACCGATCTTGAATTGTTGAATTCATACAACGAAAAAATGCCCCTCCAGTAGTCTTGATCATCCATAAAGATGTCCCTTTTCTCGATACCACGGACCATTACGTGATATATTTCTCCGCTTATAAATTCTATTCGTCTTTTTGGCATATTAATAAATATGGTTAAAGATAAATATAGTTAAGACCGAGGATGTTCAACCTTCACCTTTTTCCCTGTGGATAAGCTGGTCGAAGCCGGGCTTCGACCAGCTTGTTTAACTTTTTGGATGGCTTTGTTCATATGGGTTTTTAAAAAACAAAGGCTTTTTTGGCCTTTGTTTTTTCTTTGATCTGTTTTTAGATGGTCGCTCCCCTCAGGTAAAGGATCATCCTTATTATCACTATCAGGATCTCCTCCCGCGACATCTCGCTGATCGGCTTGTCTATCTTGAAGGGCAGATTGATCTGCGGTTCGCCGGTCGGAGCCTCATTTAAGGTCGAGGCGCTGAGATAATAAGCGTAAGATCTTTCGTTGGCCATATTCGAAGGGCTCTTCTCCAAACAGAGAATAACCGTTATGGACTTGTTGTTCTTGCTGAAATCGGGGATGACCAGCTGACCCTGGCCGTTTTTGTCCAAATTCAAATCGCCCAGCGACAGTTTCCCCTCATTATCCTCGATAACATACCGGACTTTGAAAGAGGCGGACAAGCTTGCCGGTTTGAAATCTATCTTCAATCCGTCCCTGCCGCCGGTAAACTTCTGCCAATGGCAAGACCATTCGGTCATATTCTGCCTGAGATTGATCGTGCTCTCTCCCGAAAAAGGCATAAAATTGTTGAACGGCACCAGCTTGATGTTCTTAAGCCCCTGGTTCTTGTAGCAATATTTTTCCCCCAAAGAGCAATCGTTCCTTAAAACCGCCACGCTCCAGTCGCTAAAAGCCTGATTAAGGGTAAGCCCCTTGAAATGGTCTTTCAAATATTGGTTAATGCTGTCCGTCCCGACCCTGGAAGAACGCAAAGACCCGGAAAGGACCTCTGCGCCGTACTGCTCCACCAAATAATGGGTAAAAAGGTTCAAAACTCCATAATCGTAAGCCTGTCCCTGCCATTCGGTCAAAGAATCATAAGGGTATTCCAAGAAATCCATAGCCCTCATCCTCAGATAGCTCTGGTCGTAATCATTGCTGTAACCAAGCAAAGTGACCGCTAACTCGGCTCTGGCCTCGTCCAGCCAAGCAGCCTCGGTAACTCCATACTTCCGGTCTTTCTGGTTATATCCGATCAAATGGGTAAATTCGTGGGCTAAAAGAGCTTTAGCAAAAGGATCGGATAAATAGTCAACGTTCAAATAGACCATCTCCCGCTGATTAGAGGCTGGGAAATCGATCTTCTCATACTCGTCGCCGGAACGGAAATAACCGTTATAGCCGTCCTTCATCGAATGGAAAAGCACCGTGATCTTGTTATCATTATCGATGCCCGGCTTCCATTCCAAACCGAACTGCGCCGTCAAAAGTTTGTATATCTTCGAGTCGAACTCGCTGGCCAGATCATCCAGGTCGGAGGAGGCTTTTTGCTGTTCCGCCGATGTCAGACCTCTCCACCATTTGTCTTCGACGTAAAAATAAGCCTTGCTGCCGATCTTCTTTAAAGAAGCTGAGACTTGCTGAGTTGAGGAGCTGGCCGCGAAATTTTTTTCAACGTAAAAATCCGCCCGCTGGTCTTGATAGTCGGCTTTGGCCAAAGCGGGCAAAAAAGCCGGTAAGATCAATGAAAACAATAAAAAATTCCTAAGTTTCATTTGCAATAGCTAATTTCCGGCCCAACCCGGATCAAAACTTTTTAACAACGACCCTGTCTTATCTTCTGCTGAGAATTTGCAATAAAATTTGGATGATCTGGATCAGCAGGCTGCGTTTTTGCTGATCTTCTTGAGAGACTGTTGAGGTCGGCTGTAATGTCTCTGCCGTGGTTGTAACCGTCTGTCCGCCATCTTGTTCTACCACTTTAACGGTCAAAGATGAAGAGGAATTTTCTTGCGCCTCAAGCCAATCCGTAGCCTTGGTCTTTATCAAATAACTCCCGGCTTTGGGAGCGGACCAATTATACTGCCACTCGAAACCAGTAGCTGTTTCGCTGGCCGGCGAAACCGCCAGCCAAGTCGAACCGTTGTCAAAACTGATCTCTACTTTTTTGATCGAAGATCCTCCTTGATCCGAGCTCGTTCCTTTGATCAAAAAATCTTCTCCGGCCTTTATCTCCGATCCGAAAGAGAGATTGGTGATGGCGGAGCTCGGGTAAGTCGCCGCGTTGACTCCGACAATAGTGTTGGCTTGGCAATGGACAACATTGGAAAGAGCGGAAACGCCATCGCCGCTCGATGCCCTCATCGCAAAATACCAATCTTTATTCTGAGCGAATCCGGTGACCAAAAGACTGTTTTCTGCTCCGGTCCAGCCGTAATTAAAAGGAGAAGCATCGTTAAAATTCGTTTCGGTAATGCTCAAAAGGTCATAACGCAATTCATAACCGGTTGGATTGCCGGACGGTACGGTCCAGGAAAGCTGGATATTTCCCGGCGTTCCAGAATAACTGCACCGCAAATCCGCGATCGCGCTCGGAGCGGCGGCCTGGATGGATATGGGCGCCAAACTGATAAACAACGCAAAAAATACTGAAAGCTTTAATATATTTTTCGCTTCCATAATTTTAAAAAAATTATTTTTACAAATCTAGTATACAACAAAATAAAATAAACGCACAGGCGGAAACCGGGATTAGAAGGTTCCCGCCCAATTAATAATACGTTGATCCAAAAAATTAGTTGCATCGCCACGCCGTAGCCCCGCAAGCGTGCGGGGCGAAGGCGGGCATCGCCACGAACGGCGCGGTAAAACCCACAGCTTCGGCGCGGTAAAACCCGCCTTCGCTTGTTAGCTTCGGCGCGGTAAAACAAAACCCGCCTTCCCTTTTCAGGGGAGGCGGGATTTTGCTTTATCCGAGGATCCTCACAAGAGATCCAAGGAGGAAAAACTAGCTACCGATGCTAACAGCATTGGTGTCGGCCGGGATGGAGAAGTTGATTCCATCGCCAGAACCGAGACCGCCGGCGGACAAAGAGATGGCTGTAGAATCTCCAATGGTCCACAACATTCCGGTATTGGCAACCCATTTTCCGGTAGTGGTGTCATTGGTGGTGATCAACAGGGCAATCCTCTTGGTTGTGCCAGCAGTAATCGTGTTGTTAGCGGTCGGGACGAAGGTGACGGTTCCGTTGGTAACGCTGAAGTCAGAAGCGGCCAAAGCCAGAGCTGAGGAATCATCGGCGTCAACCAATCTGAACATACCAAGATCGGTGGTTGTCGATAATCCGCTCGGGATACCGCTGTTCGAAGTCAAAGTAGTGGTACCAATGGTGATATCATCGTTCGTTCCATAGGACTGAAGGTCCCAAATGGCGTAAGTCTTGAAGGTTCCTCTGCCAACGGTTCCGGACGGAGAAGCGGCATTCTTGGCAGCAGTAACGACAATATCGTTAAAGGTGTAAGTGCCGTGATTGTAAGTACCGTCAGAGAACGTAAGGTTGGTGTCAGAAGTCGGGGCAGAAGCGTTTTCGCTAGAGTCGTTTCCGACAGTGGTTATACCGCTAGTCAAAACTTTGAAGTAAACCGTATCTCCATCAATTCCGGCTCCGCTCAAGGTGTTCCCAACGATCTTCAAGGTCTTGGCAGTTCCTTTTACGAAGGTGACTCCAGGAGACAAGATATCATTGGTAGTGAAGGTGACAGTGTTGGTGCTCGGGGCGACGAAATCGGTCACCTGAGTATCACCATCGAACAAAGCAACTCCAGAGAACAATTGGGCGGTCGTGCTTCCGCTCGGAACTCCGGTCAAAATCAATTGAGACAAAGTCTGATCTTCTCTTTGGGCAGTGACTTTAACGGTTCCGACGAGCACCTGGGCAGCTCCTGTCAAAACGGACTGGTTCTGCGGGGTGGCTGAAGTGTTAGCGGCAACAGAAGCCGAGGCTCCTCCGTAGATCGTGATCGTAGGAAGGGTCAAGGGTGTATTGCTCTTAACATTATCGGACGATTGTCCTTGCTGTCCGGAAGAGGTCAAACCTGTACCAACGAGAGTATATCCGCTGTTCTCAGTCTGGGCTCCTGTCAAAACGACGTGGATAGGAGCTGTGGTCGGAGCGGTAATTCCGGAAGTGATACCCTTCACATAGAAGGTCGCGGTAGTGTTGGCATCGATCGTGACGCTAATATCGAAAGTTTTGATAGATTCGGAATCATCCCAATCAGCGGCGGCAATATCATAGGTCTGAGATATGAGGCTATCGTTGAGGTAGATACCGACAGAGCTGATCGTTCCAGCAGTGGTGGTACCAGTGGTCTCTTCAATACCAGCATAGATCTTTGTGACCAAAACCTGTTCTCCGGTAGCCTTTACATTGAAGGCTCCCAAGGTCTGCAGGCTGGATGATTTGACGTATTGAGCGGAAGTTCCCGACGGGGAAGCAGTGCTCGTGGAAAGGGTCAACCTTCCGGCAGTGATCGAGATCGTGGAATCAGCGGTCGAGGCGGCGGTGTTGGCTATTCCAACTCCGGATGTTACACCAGTGGCGCTAACCGAACCGGCAGCGACAAGGATCTTGATCTCTCTGCCGACGCCGAGGACCACATCGCCGAGGATCTGAACAACAACGGATCCTCCCTTGGTGATAGTGATAGGAGTGGCAAAATTGATCGTGGCTTTTCTATTGCTGAATCCAGTAACCGTTCCTTGGGTAACTCCCCCAACGTTGGCTCTGATGTTCACGACGTCGCCATCATAGATGGCAGCGGCAGTAGAAGAAGCGGTGATAACGATCTGGCTGACTTTGATATCTTCGGTTGAATTGGCAGAAATGCGGACATTTCCCAAAACAACATCTGTGGCTCCAGCTCCAACGCTGGTGACCGGTACGGTTCCGGTTTTAGCAACCGTAACTGTTCCGATATTCGCTCCATAGACTATAGTGAAAGAATTTCCAACAACCGGATAAGTTCCAGTGAAGGAAGTTCCTCCGATAGAAGTAGCGGCTTCAACTCCCAATCTGACGGCAGCGGAATAATTCGTTGTGCCAGAAAGGATGGTGGCGACTACATCAACTGTCTTGGAAGTTCCTTTTGTAACGGTGATCCCAGGAACAAAAGTGAAGAAAGCTGTTCCGGCAGACAACTGGCTGTAAGTATTTCCAATCTGAATGCCATCGACGTAGATCTTGATGTTTGTGACATCAGCATCAGCGGCGGTGCCGTAAGACTTGATCTTCAACGTGTTGATGGTTGCGTCCGCATCGGCTCCGGCAGTGAAGGTCAATTTTGTGACGACCTTGTTAGCCTCGCCAGCCATGACGTTCCCGCCAACCGGGGTGTCGGAAGCCAAAGCAACTGTTAAAGGATTTCCAACGGGAGTTACGGGCGTTACAGTACCAGAGCACGGCAAACCAGTTGTCGGGCTGTATCCAACGGATGATGTGCATCCTGCGGGAAGGGTAGCTGAAGAGCACGGTAAACCAGTTGTCGGGCTGTATCCGACGGATGATGTGCATCCTGCGGGATAGGTTCCGGTAACGGGTGTTCCAGAAACTAATAATTCATTCAATTTGGCTCTTGTTATAGAACCGACAAAACCGGCGACAGGGGTGATTCCATATTTGGTCTGGAAGGCCATGGCGGCAGTTTTTGTTTTCGCACCAAAATAGGTGGTTTCGTTGCCGACGGAACCGACTCCGGTCGCGGCAACTTGCGTATCAGCGCTTTGGTTGAAGAAAGCCTGCAAGCATTTTACGTCAGCTCCGGTGGAGCCTACGGTTAAGTTCCTTGTGAAGGTAATTCCAGCACAAGCAGCGGGGACATTGCCAGTAGCAGTGGCGGCCGGGGTCTGGGTGGTGGCGGTGGTCAATTGAGCTAAGAGCGTCTGTAATTCTTCCAGAGAGCATCCAGCAAAATTGTCTGCCTGGGTACAAGCGGCGCTGGCCGGACCGGCGACTACTAAAGCAAAAGCGACGCTAAAAAGCGCGACTATTGTTTTTTTTCTTGAAAAGTTCATTTTTGCTTTATTTATGATTGACGATCGATCTGCGATATATCCTTTCGGAAATTCTGCTGATCGGATCGTCTTAATTAATTGTTGACCTGTTATTAGCCGCCGTCGACCGTTTTTGGGCTTTCGCCTCAAGCGACTTTTGAGCCTTAACTTCTTTGGCTTCGCCGTAAATCAGTTTCAAACTGGTTCACGGCGAGGCCGGAAAGCCAAGGCCGCATTTCTCCTCGAATGTCGAGGGTAGAAAGCAGATCCGACGGTCCACTCTCTACTCTCGACGCTCGCGGAGCAAACTAGTTATTTGCTATCCTCTGTTGTGGTTTGGTTGGCGGAATCCTCTGTCTTCTCCGTGCTGGTCGCGTCCTCTGTTATTATTTCCTTTTCAGTACTGGTCGAATTATTTGTTCCTTGCGGCATATCTTTCTTGGCAGGTATTTGGTTCACCACTATATCCAAAGCTTCTTCCACTTCGCTTTCCTCCAAAGCTTTCTTCGCATCCGACAACAGAAGCTCCTGCGCTTCGGTCAAGCTGCTGTTTTCCAATCTTTCGATTTCGCTGTCTAAATATAATTTATAATACGCGGCGGCGGATTCTGCAAGCGCCGACTTTTGCACATCGTTGATGATGTCCGTTCTTATCGTTTGTTCAATGATCTTTTGCTGGGTTTTCAACGATTCAAGCTGGCCGACAACCTGGCGGGCGAATTCCTGCTTGTCCGTGTCGGACATTTGCTTTAAGCTCTTTGAGGCCTTTTCTATCGTCCTCTGGGTCTCGGCAATACTGGCCGCCAATTTCTGGCCCTGGTTCTTATCCTGCCGGGTAACTTTGGCCAACTCTTCAAGTTTGGTCTGGGCCAGTTCCAACTGGGCCATAGGCATATCTTTATTGGAAACGAACGCCATCCTGACGTTCTGGGAAGCTTTCTTTACGGGATAAAGCAGATCTCCGGGCAAGGCGTTCTGGGCCAAAGAAAGCCCAACGCCTCCGGTCAAAGAAACGACCGCTATAGCGGAAAAGGCGAGAGAGAAAGCGGGTTTGGCGACAAAGCCAAGATCGATCCAGGCAAAGGTCTTTTTGGCAGGCTCGCAAGCCGTTATTTTTTGCTCAGCCAAAAGCACCCAATCCGCATCAGGTTTGATATTGCTCATCTCTTCGAGCTTTTCAATTAGTTTCTTTTCTTCGATTTGCATATCTTTGAAACAAGGCATATTTATCCTTGTCTTAAGTTATGACGTAATTTCAGCCGTTTTGTTACACTTTGTCATGCCGTAGCGTAACGAAGGCGGGCTTTGCCACGCCGTAGCCCCGCAAACGTGCGGGGCGAAGGCGGGCTTAGGCCTCTTCGATGATCTGGCGGATCTCTTTCAAGGCGCGGTGGATCATGACCCTGGCGGCGGCCTCGGACTTGTTCAGAGATTGGGCGACCTCGCTGATCGGCGCCTTTTCGATGTAGTACAGGGAAACAGCCTGGCGCCAGTCGTCGCGCAATTGGGACAAAGCCTTTTGGACCTGGCGGGAATCGTCGGCCAGGATCGCTCCTTGCTCGATATTGACCTTCTCGTCCCTTAGATCAAAACAAGTGTCGATGTCTACGCTGTCCCTATGCTTGTCCCTATACCGGTAATGATCGACCAGAAGATTATGGGCGGTCCGAAAAAGAAAGGCCGAAGGGTTTTTGATGTCCTTATCGCGGCAAAGCTGGTCCCAAAAACGAGTGAACGTCTCAGAGGTAAGGTCTTGGGCAACAGCCTTGGAACTGACCTTAAAGTAAACAAAACGGTAGACCTTGTCTACATTCTGTTTGTATATTTGAGAGAAAGCCTCCTTTTTAATGTTGCTGTTATCCATGATATCTCAATTGCCGCGATAGATGTCCCAAGCTTTGTCCCATGGGTTGTCCCATTGTCCCATAGAAATGTCCCATTGTCCCAAGCTTTGTCCCATGGGTTGTCCCATAGGTTGTCCCATTGTCCCATAGAAATGTCCCATAGGGCGCCCTATTGTCCCATTCGCTGTCCCATTGTCCCAAGCTTTGTCCCATAGGTTAGAATAACTTTATAATACTTTTTGCTGATTTAGTCAACCTTGTTCTCTCCCGATAAAATAATTTTTGTTTAAATATTTCTTGACAATATCAATCAATAATTTTATTTCTCCTTCCATCCCTTTTCCGTTGTCCTAACTCTTATGAAAATAAAAAGTATTGGGTCCGGTGCCGGAAGTGTCTACCATTTTCTTATCCTTCAGCTCGTTCAGCTTTCTCAAGATCGAACGGCGGTTAAGATCCGGCAAAACCTCCCTCAACTGGCCGGATTTCATCCTCCCCTTCCCCTTCAAAGCTTCCAATATCTTTTTTTCCAAAAGAGAAACCCCATCCTTCTTCTCAAAAAAATCCCTCTTGATCTCGACATCTCCCCTCTGCTCTTCCTCGGCCAGGTCCATTATCGCCGCAGGCTGGCGATCCGCCTCGGAGCCTTGATTAAAAACCGATCCGGCCGCCAATGCCAAAGGTTCGGTCATCTGGGAATAACGCGCTCTCAAAACCTGGTCCAGCCTCCCGTATTCCGCCTCCAGGATCGAAAAGTTGCGGTTATCGATCCACTCCTGTTTTTTGGCCAATTCAAAAAGGGATCTGATGCTGTCTATATATAGTATGTTGTTTTTCAAAATATTGGCTTTCTCAGCGGAAGAGAGAAGTTCTGCCGATCCTTTC
>JBBABQ010000033.1:0-5505 GCA_041657565.1 Minisyncoccota bacterium
GACTTATTCTGATGAACAACGAGCAAAAGAATCATGGAATGAAAAGGATGGTTCAAACCCATATGCATCGCTACCGCGTATGGTAATGATGACCTATCAGCTTCCCGATTCAATCGTAGAAATAGCCCAGCAGGGTGAATTTAACGAATTTGATTTAAATGAATTTTTTACGGCCGAGGGAAAAGACAAAAAAGCTAAGTTCAAATATGAGGATGAGGTACAAAAATGGCTTGATTTGATTCGCGGGTCTTTTCAAGAAACAACAATCGATAATTTGAAACTTGGCGCCAAGAAACCACCAATGCCTTATTCTCATACCAAGCTTTTAAATGTGCTTAATCATACGCTTTGGTTTTTGCCTTCAGTTGCTTCATGTTATGCAATGCGTAATTTGTTGAAAAATAAACAAAATATATTTTATCATGATTGCGAAATAATTGTGGCAGCAGGCCAAAACGCCGGTATAGGAATGAAAGCATTGCCACCAGTTTTAGAAGCGATGGACGATCCGTTAGAGTCAAAAACCATCACATTAACCTGCGGAAAACTTCTAACTGGTGTGACAGTTAAGCCATGGACGGGTATTTTTATGCTTCGCAGTTGTTCTACGCCTGAGACTTATTTTCAAGCCGCTTTCCGCGTTCAGTCGCCATGGACTATTAAAAATCCAGACAATAAATCACCGAATAAAGAAGAGGTTATCAAAAACGAATGCTATGTTTTTGACTTTGCCCCTAATCGAGCTCTGAGACAAATTGCAGAATATAGCTGTCGCCTCAATGTGAACGAAACGAATCCGGAAACTAAAGTAGCTGAATTTATAAGTTTTCTTCCGGTTCTTGCTTATAATGGATTTGCGATGGAACAAGTGGACGCAGCGGGGATTTTGGATATGGCGATGAGCGGAACTACTGCCACATTGCTTGCTCGACGTTGGGAAAGCGCTTTGCTTGTGAACGTAGATAATAATACGCTCAAGCGATTGATGGATAACAAAGCGGCGATGGATGCTCTTATGAGTATTGAGGGTTTTAGAAATTTAAATCAAGATATCGAAACCATTATTAATAAATCCGAATCTGTTGAGAAAATAAAAAAGGAAGCAAACGATAAAGTGTTGTCTAAAAAAGAGAAAAAAGAGCTCACCGAAGAAGAAAAAGAATATAAAAGCCTTAGAAAGCAAATACAAGAAAAATTAATAAAGTTTGCAACCCGTATTCCTGTTTTTATGTATCTTACTGATTATCGGGAAAGAGCGCTTAAAGACGTAATTACTGAATTGGAGCCCGGATTATTCAAAAAAGTTACCGGAATAACAAAAAAAGATTTTGGATTACTTGTTAATATGGGTGTTTTCAATAATGCCTTGATGAATGACGCAGTTTATAAATTTAAACGATACGAGGATGCGAGTTTAACATACGCCGGTATTAATAAACACGAAGGAGAGGATGTTGGCCTTTTTGACACAGTTATCAGTCCGGAAGAATTTGATCAGACTTTTGAAAATAATTCCGCTAAATAATAAATATGCACGAATCGATTATTTTCATCTTTGGTCCATCTGGAGTAGGAAAGTCATTTTATTGCAATTTGATCAAAAATGAATACGGGTATTCATTATTAAAAATTGATACGGATAATAACGGTAAGAACACTTTTGCGGCTTACGGTTTTCCTTTGGAGTGGGATAAAAGCTTTTTAAAAGTAGATTTTAAATATTTATTGGATGAGCTAAAAAAGCGCTACGAAGTTGAAAATAAAGGGATCATTGTTTCATTTCCGACCACGTACCGAATTACATCGGAGAAAATAGATTCCTTAAAACAACTTGGAGTAATTCCCATTTTGTTATGGGGAACAGAAGAAAATTGTAAACTATCCGCTATAGAGCGTATGAGAAGAAAGGGAAGGGAATTTGATGAAGGTCAATACTTTGAACGTTACGACGAAAGAAATTCGGATACTTTCAAGATTTACAAACAGTCGCAATATGACCCTTTTAGGATAGAAGCCTTTCGGCCTGACGGCAGTCGATTTTCAGGCGAGGAAATAAAAAATAAAATTACAGATTTTATACTCAAATTTAGTAATTAATTTCGGGAAAAAAGAAGTAAAATGTAGGAACCATGCGGCAGAAAATTATTAAATAATCATTTTGATGTAAATGCCCGTTTCCAAAGAAACCATAGACAATATTATTAATAGTTTGAAAATTGCTGGTGATTTTATAATTAAAACATCTAGCAGTTTTTTGAGTATTCTTTGGACGGTAATTTCGAATTTGTATTTTTTATACTCTTTGATTTTATTATTCATCATATGGCTAGTCATATGGATATATAAAGAATATAAAAAATGGAATAGCGGCTGGCTTTCCGTCTTGATCGAAAACGATATTTCCGAGACAAAAAAGAAGTTGAAAGTTGGGAAGAAGGATAATAAACGTGGCAGTTTATTTAACAAGGAAATTTTCCCGCGGCTATTAAATCAAATAAAACTTTGTTTATTTGATGCTATCGGAATCGTTCATCGTTATCTTAAATTCAAATTACCGGCTGATACAAAAACTTTTTATCTTCCTTCCGTAGCCTCTTTTACTCTAATGTTATTGGTTTTCGTATTTATTTTTTTCTTTACGCATCCGGATGTTAATTATGGAAATATTTTGGATATAGACAAATTTCGAGAATTCCTTCTTAGAAGTATCGAGATAGCAGATTTATCGAATGTTATTGCAATTATCGGTGGATTTGTTGCTATGGCGTTTGCGCTGATTATCTTTATTGCGGAAACCATCAGGGACGGGTGGAAAAGTACGGAGCAAAAAAAATTTATATTGGCCAGCAGTTATTTGTGGCCGATAGTTGTATTCACAATATTGTCGCTTTTGAATTTTATCTGGTTTAAAATGGCGGTTTTTAGTTTATTGCTACCGATTGCTCTTGCCATGGCAATAATTTGGTCTTTTGCTCAAACCATTCGCATTCTTATTGATCCTGCCTTTTGTGAGAAAAATCGCGAGAAGCTTTTCAAGGATCGTTTAAAAAGGATTGTTTTCGATTCTGTAAGAGAAAGAATCGGTAATGGGATATTGCTAAATAAGATCGGCTCTGACAAGGAGCTGAAAATGGAATACACTTTTTCAAAAAATTGGCTCGATAAAGAAGCTGGCAGATATGATTTTATTGAGAGCGAAAAGGAAGGTTGGCTTTCTGATATTAATATTACAGAACTGAATAATCTGGCTATATACCTCGAAAACAAGGCGAAAGAAATGGGCTTTAGTATATATCAAGGCAATATTTTACAAGAAGCCACAAGAAGGGGCGGAGGTGTCGAATTCTCTCAGGGTACAGGTAAGGTCAGAAAAGTTTATTTGTTAAAACGTTACGGAGAATATTTACCGCCAGATACAATTTTTACGAAAGACAGTAAGGCAATATTAGCTTTGCCAAAAGAATTTGCTATTGATCCATCCCTTATCAGTTATATTAAAGATCGAGCTAAGCATATTTTTCGTTTTAAAAAATCCGATCCAGCTTCGGAAGTTTTCCGCAAAGAGTTACAGGGGATCAAAGATATTCTCGTAACGGCAATAAAGTCTGTTTCCCTTGGATCAATAGATAGCTTAAAACAAAACTATCTTGATCTAGCCGAAACATTTTTGGAAACTTTGCATGATTTTGGTGGAGGATTTAGTTCTGAACAGGCTAAAAAAGAAAGAGGTAATATCTTTGACGGGTGGAACGAGGTCAGATGGCTTGAAAGGGATATCAGGGAGCTTCTCATTGTTGCGTCATCAACCGATAATAGGGATGTGATTTCAGATATTGCTTTTTTACCAATTTCTATCGCCATTCGAGCAGTACAAGCAAGAGATCATTATCTATTCCAGCAATTTGTTAGTTATTCGACTTTTCTTTATTTCTTAACAAAGGACAAGCCTGACGGCGAGCTGAAATCATTTATGATCGAACGATCTTGGCGTTATTTAAAGGAGCTATCGGATTTATATATTGAGCCACAATTTAATAGCGAAGAAGGTGTGGGAGATTTAAAAGAATATGAAGATTTTGCTATATATATTTTTCGTATTTTTCAGTCTTTATTAAAAGCCGCATTTGATCGCGGCGATTTGAAAACTTTTGTCAAAATCGCTGAAGAATTTTCGCGATTATATAGACATTTTGATCCTAAAAATGATCATCCAAACGCGGATTATCTTGAAAGTGCCCTTAAATGGTCCCGGTCAGAAAAAGAAAAGCAAGACATTCAAATAAAGCTTGAGAGGCAACACGCAAAAGAAATATCGGCGAAAAAAATAAAATTGGCCCAAAAACAAGTCTTTTTTGGTCTTGCGGCTAAAATACTCGACAAGTTCAATCAAAACCAAGCTAATGCAAAATTAAAGGATTTTTTTGAAGCCGTAGCCAAATATATTTCTGATGATGTCGTTTCTTTGACCGAAATATTTGATGCTTCAAGAAATTTTGAGACCGAAGAACATTGGGGTTGGGATGATTGGGAAGTGGTAGCTGATGGCGAAGTCCATTGGATTGATGTTGAGGGAAAATTAGACAGGCTTTATTGTGTAATGACTTTACGAATTCTAAAAAATCAGAATGAAGAACAAATTAATAAAATAAAAATAAAACCGAGTAGAAACCTTGCTTTTCTTTCAGAAGAAAAATCGGGAACAAAGAATTTGATGACTATTTTGGATTCGATTAATTCGGAACCAAGCCAGTGGGCTTTTGTTTTAGACGGTGCTGCAATAAGCAAAATTGCGGCTTTGGAAGAGATTCTTAGAAAAGCGCACGAAGAACAGGAAAAAAACGAAGAAGAGTATTTGAAATCCGTGAAAGTTGATCCTGAAAAATTAAACGAATTCAAGGATAAAGTTGAAAAGTCTTTTAAACAATCTGGACATCTTCGTCCCTTGCTTATTGCTTTGAATGCTTATAACGATTCAACCAACGAAGTTCCGAAGAAAAAATATCCTTCATGGGGCTATAATCAGATCAGCGAAAAAGCCGCATTCATAAAAGATTGGCACGTCAGTTATGTTGGTTGGGGAGATAATTTTGGAGAAGGTATGGCAAGATCGGAAGACCAATTGATTTTCGAAGCGATGATTAACGGTGCTGGCGATGAAAAAAATGTTCAGAAGCAGGATATAATATCAGAAATTGAGAAAGAGTTAAAAAATAATAAATTTACTAATCCTGTTTTGTTACAAACTTTTAGTAGGTTTTATGAGTACGACTATGTGAAAAAAGCAGATCAATTTCTTCCCCGATATGACAGAGATTGTCCAAAGACAAAATTCGATAATATATTAGGATATCTTGGGATATTGAAAATTGATGATTTGCAAGTGCCTGTGGTCGAAGTTTTTGTCTCAAAGGAAGAGTCAAGAGATAAAGCAATTCTTGCTGACTTTTCGGATTTTGGAGTATTAGATCAATTCTCTCCGATAGATGATCCTGCGGACGCGCAATA
>JBBABQ010000033.1:5515-9447 GCA_041657565.1 Minisyncoccota bacterium
TATTTATCAAGATCACGGACTTGAATGATGATAATGAGCGTCGACAAAAGATAATAAATGAAAAACCTATCTGGCTGGAAAAATATCCGGACAAAGAAGGGTATTTGCAACAAAAGGTTTTAATAAATATATATCAAAAATTCAAATTTACAGTCAAAAATTCTGGAAAAGCATTTTGTTTCAGTATCGAAAGTCCCACTGAAAGGTATAGAAAATCAATAGAATCATTGGTTTCAGTCTTGAATAAAATTATTGAGAAAAAATAATAAATTTTATGAATTATTTAGTCGAGGATTTGCTAAAAATTCGTACGCCGCACCATTTGCAGATTCAATGGCTCATAATGAGATATTTTTCGCGTTTGGGCTATGAAGCCCGGACGGAAAAAGAAGTCTGGCGGAACCGGAAGGGGCGGATTGATATATTCGCCCAAAAGGGAAGCTATACGGTCGGGATTGAGGTCGATCACGGATCGATCCGGCTGAACTCAATTGAAAAGTTGAACGCACTCAAACCGTCTCTGGCGGTTTTTGTTTTAAAGGGGCCTAAATTTAACTGGAAAAAGACTTATTCAAGATTCAAGCTCTTGGAAGTGGAATCGCTTATTGTCCATTTGCAAACTGGCCAATATAAATGGATATATCCTAAAAATGAAAAGTTTTGTAGAATAAACGAAAGCGCGGATATTTACAATAAACAAAAGTTTTCAAAGTGCCCAAACACAGATTCAAAAAATACGAGAGGAGCCAAACCCCTCCCACGTTTAGGATCGGTTCGGCGGACTTCAAAATATTAGAACTTTTATCAGACTACCGCTTTCTTGATACGCGGCAGATTCTTGATTTGTGCCCGGACCAAGCCGAGCGAACGATTAAAAGAAAATTGCTTAATTTGTTTCAAGCCGGTTACATCGAGCGGCCTATCCAGCAATTTTCATATTTCAAACCTTCGGGATATTTGGTTTATTCGCTTGGAAAGAAGGGAGCCGCGCTGGTTTCTCAAAACAACGGATCGGCAATCAAGGCCAAATCATCAAGAGAAATAGGAGTTTCTTTTTTAGGCCATTCACTGATGATTTCCGGTTTTCGGACGGCGTTAAGCGTTGCCTTGGAGAAAAACAGCAGGTCAAAATTGCGAGTATGGAAAGATTTGGGATTAATAGATGCCGTTAATTGCGAAGGCGAACGCCTACCGATTGCGCCGGACGCCTTCTTCACCATCGAGGACAAAGACTATTTCACTCATTTTTTCTTAGAAGCCGACCGCTCAACAATGACGCTTGAGCGGATGTTAAACAAATTCAAAGGATACTGGAATTGGCGGCTGGAAGGAGGGCAGAAGCGGAAACTTGGCATTTCCACTTTCCGCGTCCTGACTGTTTGCATTTCCGAACAGCGAGCTGAAAATTTACGCCAAATCGCCGCCAAAGCGAACGGGAAAGAAACCGGAAGCGATATGTTCTGGTTCGCTTGCGAGAAGTCGTATAGTTTGGAAAGTTCCAAAAACATTTTGACGCCAATTTGGAAATCGGCAAAAGGCGAAAGTTTGCGCCACTTGCTTGAATAAAGGCCGACGGCGTTTTTTTGTAAAACAAATAAATGGCAAAATTAAAAGAAAGTGAGATTGTAGAAGAGTGGAGTGTTTTGATCGAAGGCGCGCAAGGCCGCCAGCAGGGATTTTACCAGCTGATCGAAAGTCGGCTGGATGAACTGCAACCGCCCACGCTTTCGGTCGCGCAAGAAAAAGTCTATCCGTCGTTGTTCAGAAGATTAAAAGGCGACGGCAGGCTGTTTTTGATCATCAAGAGCAAGTATTTCGACGGCTATGTCGTCAATGTCTGCGCCCAAGAGTACGGCAAGCAGCTGCTCATCGCCTGGTATCTTACCCAACGACCCAGCAAGTTTATGCAATTTATGGCCAATATGCCCGGATTTGTCGTGTTTACGATATACCCTGTATATCTTTTGATAATGCTTTACGACAAGATCACAAAGCGGAGAGTTACGATGGACAATATGGATCTTTTCGACAGGCAAGAGTTGAGCGCGTTCGCCGGAACCGTTCACCATTGCGTACTTTACGGATCGGAGAATATCGCCGATGCTGTGAATTTTGATTTCTCAAAGGTTGACCGCAAATCAAAAGGTTTTCTGAACCTTGCATAACGCAAATGGCCGAAGAACAAAACCGCCGAGCCTTGGCCCCTCTCAAGGCGTTTTTTAAAAATATGCTTGGAAAAGAAATTGAGCCGCTTTTACCGGAAGGAAAAGCGGCGGGTTTAGAATATCCGTTATGGCGGTTTCCGATACAGAAAGACATGATGGGCTTGGGGTGGGTGGATGGTGCGCTAAACCCGACCACTGGCTTGGTAGGCAACATCAAGGGAATCGATACGAAATACCGGAGCACTCACTTTTACGCCGTGGGTGCGTCCGGTTCCGGCAAGTCAAAATTTCTTGAATCGCTTATCATTCAAGATATTATCCAAGGCGAAGGTTTTGGCGTGATCGATCCGCATGGCGATTTGATTGATGATATAAAAGGCTGGCTGTATTTTTGGACGCAAAAGGATTTCAAAAATGACATCGTTTTGATCGATCCGACCGATCCTGAAAATACGGCCAGTTTTAACCCGCTTGAATCGATCAACGGCATTCCGCCGGAACGCCTCGCGGCGCAATTAGTAGAAGCATTTAAAAAGATATGGGCGGACGCTTGGGGCGAAAGGATGGCCGACATTATGCGCAATTCTTTGATTGCGCTGGCGGAAAACAATTTGACGCTTCTCGAGTTGCCCCTGCTTTTAACCGAGCTGGAAGTCCGCAAGAAGATTTTACAGAACGTCAAAAGCGTAACTTGCCGCCAGCGTTTCAAATACTTTGAATCGCTTTCCGTCCGCACTTGGCGCGAATGGATGGAATCAACACTCAACAAGGTTGACGCCTTTCTTTCCGATCCGGCGATCCGTCAGATATTCGCCTCGCCGCACAGCTCTTTCAACCTGCGCGACATAATGGACAACAAGAAAATCCTGCTGGTTAATTTGAATAAGGGTAGGCTCGGCGATAGTGCAAACCTTTTGGGAGCTTTACTTGTGAGCAAGATCAAGATGGCGGCGTTTTCCCGCGACGAATTGCCGGTAACGAAACGTCAGCCATTTTATCTCTACATCGACGAGTTTCAGAATTTTGCCACCAACAGTTTTATCGAGATATTGAGCGAAGCCAGAAAATACAAACTTTCCCTAAGACTGGCTCATCAGAATTTGAGCCAGCTTTCCGATGATCTGCGGGATTCAATCCTTGCCAACTGCGGGATACAAGCTTGTTTTCGAGTTAATCGGGAAGATGCCCAATTGTTGGCAAAGGAGCTGATGGGGCCGCTATATCGCCATGTTCCGGGCTGGGAAATAAACATCCAGCTCTTGCAGGAAGTTCCGAGACAGTGCTGTTATATCGCCAACAAGCCGGAAAACGGCATTGTTGGCATTTCCACCTTGCCCGTGCCATATCCTTGGGAATTTATGAGCTATGCCGATGATCAATGGGATGAAGAAACCTTCAATTCTCTTATAGGACAAGTCGGGATCGGTGCGGATTATATGCGGAACAGGGAAGAGATCGAGCGGGAAAGCGCAGAACGATCCAAAAACTTGATGGCTGATGAGGAGGCGGAAAGCTTTAAGGATAAAAAAGAATAGCCTTTGAGGTAAATCTTTACTTCTTTGCCGATTGTAGTAAGAATAAGGCAATATGGAAATCGCAATTTCGGCATCGAATTTAATAACACCAGCCATTATTATCTCTGTGGCGGCTTTTCTTGTTAGATTTTATGGGAAAGTTATTTCAGACCAAAAACCGTTTACGGACGATCGGAACTGGGAGATTGAGTTAGCTGGTATCGGCTTCTTTATAAATATGCTTATTCCCGTA
>JBBABQ010000034.1:0-9397 GCA_041657565.1 Minisyncoccota bacterium
GGATTACCAAACTCTTTATCTGACATTTTCCCCGGATACTGCTTATACCACCGGAGGAACCGGAGTCAAGCCTCAGATAACGTATGCTGACACGGAAATTTCCGGAGTAACCGACACGGGAGTAAAATTGGCCGATATCGGCGACGGAGCTTTGACCGAAACCGATGACGCGGCCCCGGTCGTTCTTTTGACCAATGCTTCGACCAAGAGCAATCCGAACGACACTCCGGACAGATACACAAAGAACATCACCATCAAATATTCCGAAGATATCAGCGGTTCGACCTCAAATAAAGACGAATTTACGGTTTTGAATACCGCTGACGCGGCAGTCACGATCTCCGCTTCTTCGGAAACGACCGATACTCTGACTTTGACCTTGGACCAGGCCGATACGGACAACAATACCGACCAGATGAGCGTAACTTATTCGGGAACCAGCATAGTTGACGCTGTTTCTCTTGCTGCTGCGGCTTTTGCCGACACGGCTCTCACTGATGCGGTCGCTCCGTTCGTTGTCACTAAAACTTATAAAGACAACGGCGCGAACGGCAGCGTGGACAGATTGGAATTGGTATTTTCCGAGGTTGTTACCTGGAACGGCAGCGATCTGACCCAAGTCGCCGTTACGGCCAACAATTTAACCGCTTTTGCCGGCAATCCTTCGGCCATATCCGGTTCCGGAACCAATACTTTGACCCTGACGATGACCGCTACGACCAATCTGACCGGTGTCGGATCGGGAACCCAGCCGACCTATACTTATACCCAAAGCGGCACAGCCGATAACAGGGTAAAAGACAACGCCGCCTCTCCGAACGATTGGGCGACTATTGCCGATCAAAATATCGCTGATGGAGCTGTTCCGGTCAAGGTTTCGATGCAGATGAAAGACGCCGACACGGACGGCAAGGTTGATGTAGTGGAAGTCACTTATTCCGAAGATCTGGCCGCCACTACGGCGACCGCGCCTTGGACAGTAGAAGGAATTCCGAGCGCCGGATCGTTTACTAGCGTTTCCGAAGCGTCCGGAGTTATCAGTTTGAATATTACTGAAGGTGCCGGAACAGAAGACACTTCCGTCGGCTCGCTGACCGTTGCTTTGGATAATACCGCCGAAATAGCCGATGCCGCCGCCAACGCAGCCGCAGACTTTTCCGCCGTAGCTCCGACCGATGCCGCCGCACCCGTTATCTTGGCCGCTTACGCCGGAGATAAAGGAGCAACTCCCGGAGCTATTAATGAAGCGGGAGATGTTTACAAACTTATATTTTCCGAGGCTTTGGCTGTTCCTACCGATACCGAGGCCAGCCATGAGACGGATTTTATCTTCGGAGGCGGAGCCACTGATACTGATAACATTCCGACCAAGAACGGAGGAGGGACGAGGGTGGCCAGAGATACGACCAATGCGGCCAACGATACTTTGATCTACTCTTATGTTGCCGACGATTCCGCCAACGTTAATCTCATAACCCCGGGAACCCACACGATAGATGTAAACGTCGGAAGCGTTGCAGCTAATTCCATAGAGGATGCGGCCGGCAACGATATGGTGGATACCAATACCCACAGCGCTTTAACCTTGACCAGCCTTGA
Organism: Minisyncoccota bacterium; assembly: GCA_041657565.1. GTDB lineage: Bacteria > Patescibacteriota > Minisyncoccia > Minisyncoccales > JAQTVQ01 > CAIMDX01. Next base: position 1,600 of record JBBABQ010000034.1, read on the forward strand.
TGTGGAGCCGCCGGCTTTTGTGAGTGCCGAGGCTACGGACAATACTCATATCGCTATTACTTTCGCCGAAAATATAACGGTAGTAGGAACTCCGACTTGGGGAACGGCGATCACTGGAACAGGCATTGTTGCGACCGCCGGTTCGGCCGCCGGAGCTGTCTTGACCGTCACGGTTAACGCTTTGAACAATACCGCCTTTACTGCTGCCGATTTGACCATTGCCGCCGATACGGTTGAAGACGCGACGGGAAATAATAATGAACTTTTAAGCGGGAATGCCATCGACGATGGTCAGCTTCCGGCTTTCGTTTCCGCCGCCGCCACGAGCGATACGAATATCCGGGTGACTTTCTCGGAAACTTTGGCGAGCGTTGCTAATGCCGGCGGAAGCGACTTTACTGTTTCGGGAGCCACAGTTACCGCCGCAGGCCTTAACGCGGACACGACGAAAGTCGACTTGACCGTCGATTCTCTTAGCGACACGGCTTTCACTTCTTCGGATCTGGATATAGCCGCCAGCGCAGTTGCGGATTCCGCGACAAATAATAATGCCTTGACCGAAAATCAGAGCGTGACCGACAGCCAAGCCCCGACATTCGTTTCCGCTGTCGCGACCAGCAATACCAATATCAGGATGACTTTTTCCGAGCAGATCACCGTGACTACCGCTAATGGAAGCGACTTTACTTCAACCGGAGCGGACTTTACCGCTACGGCCGCCGTTATTAACGCCGATACGACAAAAGTAGATCTTACGGTGAATGCCCTTAATAATACAGCCTTTACTTCTTCGGACTTGGACATAGCCGCTGATGCTGTCAAAGACGTGTCCGCAGCCACCAATGGTATTGCCCAAGATTTGAATAACTCCGTCACCGACGGCCAGGTGCCGGTTATCAGCACTGCCACCTTGAAAGACAGGGACGCGGACGGAAAGGTTGACGCGGTTGATATAGTTTTCTCCGAACCGATAACAGACGCGACATTCGACGCCACCAATTGGACTATCGGCGGATCAGTAGTTACCGATTATATCACTACTGTCGGCGCGAATGCCGATGCGAACGATGAAAATATACAGGTCCAATATGATACGGACGATCTTGCCGTTAATACCGCGGCCGACGCCGCCCAAGTGGTTTTCACGGATGGAGATTCTATTACTGATGCGGCTTCCAATTATTTAGCTGCCAATGCTTCCATTACTGAAATTGATGGAGCTGCTCCGGTTCCGGTTTCCGCGGCCTCCAACAGAGCCATTATCAGCGGCGATCTGCCGAGCGGAACGGTTATTACCGTCACTTTTTCGGAATCGATAACTGTCACTCCGGGAAGCATTGACGTTGCCGATGCGGGAGACGATGACGCCGGAAACGATACGTCGGTTTACTTCAATCCGACCGGCGCGGCTTCCGATTATGTGATCGCTAATTTGACCGATGAGACCGCAAGATTTACCGATGGAGGAGGGACGACAATGGTTATAACCTCCGATGGCGCGACCAGCATCACTTGGACGACCTCGGCCGAATTTAATTTGAACTCCGCTACTGTCCCGGCCATAGTTGACGCAGCCGCCAACGCCGCTGTCCCGGCTTCTGCCGATATAGTTGTTTCCGGATTGTTGGACACCACTCCTCCGACGGTTTCCGCCGCATATACTCTTGATCAGGACGGGGATGGAAAGATCGACGGCGCGAGCATAGTGTTCAATGAGAGCATGGATTCTTCCAGAACGAGCGTTTCAGGGATCGCGGTAACGGGATACACGGTTTCCGGCGCAACCGGAGCTTGGTCCACGACAGTTGCCACCGATGATACGTTTACTTTCAATTTGACGGAAAATACTTACGATACCGATGCCGTTCCGGCTGTCGGGTACACTAATCCCGGCGATCCTACCGGAGTCCAAGACCTTTCAGGCAACGATCTTGTCAGCTACGCCCCTGCGGCCATAGTTGACGCGGCCAAGCCGGTGATCGTTTCGATCTCCACCATGGATGACGATTCCAATGGAAAGATCGATATGATCAAAGCGACCATTTCCGAAGATGTTTCCGATGCTTCTTTCGACAACACCAAAGACAGCATCACGACCTTGACCTTGAGCGGAACCTTGGCGGCTCCGACCAGCGAGACAGATACAGCCAATGACAATGTCATTTATATCGGTATTACCGAGGGAGCGGCGAACAGCGGAGATGTTGGTAATTATACCGCCGATGCTACATTGATCGACGATTTGGCTTCTTCTCCGAACGCCATGGCGGCGATAGTAGACGGCACAGTTGTCGAGACCGATGGAGCGAAGCCGGTATTGATCTCCGCGGCCAGCACTAATATCTTGCAGGCAGGGAATATTAAAGACGCAAGCACTGTCACTTTGACCTTTTCCGAAAATGTGGTGGCCAGTTCCGCTACGTTTACAATGAAAGTCAGCCGCGACGGCGTTGAATCGGTCCAGACCTACACCAATGCCGCTTCCGTTTTCGATGGATCTACTGTTGCGATCGGTAACGATGCCGGCGGAGATACGGCTTTGACCTTAACCGCTACCGGTGCCACAACCGGCAATGACGCTTCCACTTATTCGATGGGAAGCAGCCAGACCCAAGGTTATTGGACCAACGGCGCGACTTTGTATGTCAGCGCTGCAACAGGGATCGTTGATGAGGCGTCTGTTCCGAACAATTTGAACGTTGTCCCGACCACGGGCGTTTCGATCAGCGCCGAAGATGGCACTGCTCCGACAGCTGTTGCGATGTATGCTTACGACGATGGGGTAGGAGACGGATCGGCCAGCGACGGCCAGATCGACAGAGTGGTGATTTACTTCAATGAAGCTTTGGAGGATGGCGGAAATATTGATGAAACCGATATCACCGCTTTGACCGTACATAATGGAGACGGAGCTCAGGATCTTTCGAACGATATCGCTTTAGCCGAAGTTAAATATGCCTCCGGCGAAAATAAGAACAATTGCTTGGAAATAATTCTGGACGGAAGCCATGAAGTAGGAACCGGTGTTTTGACCATAACTTATAACGACGGCGGCGATGCGAATAGTACCTCTATAAGGGACGTTTCCAGTGCGAACAATCTTTGGTCAAACAGCGTTGCCAAGACCCAGGCCGATATCACTTCCGTAACCGATGCCGTAAAACCGGTTATCGCCTCGACCGATATCAATGATAGCGACGCCGACGGATACCTTAACGAATTGGTCATTACTTATTCCGAGACCATTGCTCCTTCCAGTGTTTGGACAAGCGGAGACTGGACCATTACCGATGGCAACGGTAGCACCAACCTCGTGACCGGCGCTACCGGCGCGGATTCAGGCAGGGTGTTCACGATCACTCTTGCTGACACTGCCGGTTCGACCGCGGCTCCGACCTTCGTTTACACCGCTGGAACCAGCATTACCGATGGAACCAACACAGCTTTAAGCTCCGGGTCCGTAACTCCGACCGATGATGTCGCTCCGGCTTTGATGAGCGCGGCTCCTTCGAGCGCGACGACCATAACCGCTGTATTTTCTGAACCGTTGTTGGATTCGAGCGTACAGAGAACTGATTTTGACATCTCGAGCATAGAAGGGAACATCACTTCCGCGACCCTTTCCAGCAATAGTGTTGCCATCAAGGTGCCGGTAAATGCTTGGACCCTTGTTGGGCAAACATTCTCTTTGCTTGTCGGACAGTCTGTCACCGACGCGATCCCCAATACTTTGAGCGGTTTGAAGACCAAGACCATTGGAAGCGCTTCTGCCAGCCTTGTTTCCATCGATGTCACTCCGAACACTCCGACCATCAGGAAAGCAGATACTTTGCAGTTTGTCGCTACCGGAACTTATTCCGATGACTCCACTGCCGACATAACCGCCAGCGTTACTTGGACCAGCTCCAAACCGACTGTCGCGACTATTAACGCTACTGGAGAGGCCACTGGAGTTTTGGAGAACCAATCGACCGTGATCACGGCCAGCTTGAGCGGAGTATCGGGAACTGAAACCCTTACGGTCTCGAATGTTACTTTGAGTTCTATAACTATAGAGGCTCTCACCCCGGATAATACCGCTTCATTGCCAATAGGAGATTTCCAGACCTTTAAAGCCACCGGAGTTTATAGTGATACCAGCCAAAAAAACATCACTTCCGAAGTTATCTGGATCAGCTCCGCTACTTCTGTTGCTTCATTTGACAACGACGCGGGCACTCTTAGCGCAGGAGTTTTGGAGGCCGAAGCTGCGGGCACGGCCGATATCACAGCCACCTTAGGCGGGAAGACCAGTAATACCGTATCCGTAACCGTTACCGGAGCCTCTGCTACACCGACGGTTATCACTCCGGCTACTGCCGTATATGTCACAACGACTTCTTATACTATCACCGGTACTTCAGCGGCCAATGCCAACATTTACATTTATTCTTATCCGGGCGCTTCGAACTGGTTCTATGCGACCGCCGACGGATCGGGAGATTGGACAGCCACGGTGGATTTGAATTCCAACCAGGACAATAACTTTAGGGCTTACGCCGTTGAATCCGGCAAAGCATCGAGCGGCGTCGCTACCGTTCCGACCATCACGCAGGACGGCCAGGGGCCGAACGTCATCATCACTTCTCCGACCGGCGGCAACACCAGTGACACCACTCCGTTATTGGCCTACGAAGTTGACGCGGGATTGACCATAGTCGTAAAAGTTGACGGAACTCCCGTAGCGACAAGAACCGGCGAATCTTTGGCTGAATTGGCCGCGGGGAGCCACGTTGTTGCAGTTTACGCCACCGACGCGGCCGGCAACACCGGATCGGCCAGCGTGAATTTCACCGTAGACCAGTCTGTCCCGGGATTGCTTGACGCGAATTATCCTTCCGGAGTTTATAATGCGGCCATTACTGTTTTGATAACGAACGGAGGAAATGGGACTGTTTATTACACAACCGACGGGACCACTCCCGATACCGCATCAACGGTTTATACTTCAGCAGGAATAGATGTTACCGGCGATACCACGGTTAAAGTCAGAGCAATGGGACAGAACAATGTCTTGGGCCCGGTCTCCACTTTCACTTACGTGATCAAGACCGACCTTGACGGTACGGCGACCCAGGATATCGTTTTGAAGAACGGAGAATGGAATATTTTCTCTACTCCGAAATTGGTTGATTCTTTCACCGCCGATACGACTCCGGCCCAGACAACATTGACCGGACTGGTAAGCAAATTGGGAGCTTCCGGAGCGGCCTATATCATAGAAGGAGGTACCTGGAAGAGTTTGATAGCCGGTGCGGTTGCCAGCTCGACCCACGCGCACTACCAGCTTGAAGTTCCCCAGCCGTTGTATGGATATGTTTTCTACAACAGCAGCGGGGCGGATATTACGGTAACCATCACTTACGAGACAGGAGTGACTCAGCAGAACAGCCTCTTCGACAGAACGTTGAGCGCGGGATGGAACTCGGTGGGTGTCGCTGATTATCAGGGAGCCGTCGAGGCGAGCGAATCGACCGCTCTTAATGCGGACACTTCCGATGGAATGGGAGGGATGGCCGCGGGAGTTATCGGGTATGTTCTCGATTACACCGCCAATGCCAATGACTCCAGCGTTGAATTCGCGGCAACGGCCAGATTGAGAAGATCGGGTGTCGATCTGCCGACCTTGAACATCATCAACCCGAGAGAAACAAGAGGATATCTGATATTTACGCCGCAGGGAGGAAACTACGCGGGAAGCCAGTATTACACGGAGCCGATATAAGCCGAATTAATTGAGGAAAGGCCTTCGCCAAAGCGAAGGCCTTTCCTCCTGAAACGAAAAAACCATGAAAAAATATCTTTATCTTGCTGTAGCGGCGGCGATCTCGTTTTTTCCGGCTTTGGCTTCGGCCGCTCCTTCTTTGCCGATGTCTTTTTGGGGCACGGCAAAGGTCAATACCTCAACTAATGTCCCTGTGGGGACGGTGATAAGAGCTTATAACGCCAGCGGAGTACTTTATGACAGCGTTACGGTTACAACGGCCGGACTGTACGGAACAGATAACTTAAGCAGCGCCAATCCGGCGGAGGACAGATTGCTTTTTGAGGGAACCGGAACCATAACTTTCAAAGCGATAATTTCCGGGTATAACGGCGGGGCGGAAATTACGGCCAACGAAACGGAAACTTTTGCCGAAGGGACCGCGGAAAGATTTGATCTGACTTTTACTGCCACAGCCAACGTCTGCGATCCGGCGAGCGTTTCTCACGGTACGGTTGCCGCTTATCCGACTTGTACGATCACCTGCGATTCGGGATATTATAAGAGCGGTAATTCTTGTTTAGCTTCCGGCGGCGGAGGAGGCGGAGGAGGCGGCGGAGGAGGCGGTACGGCATCCGATCAGACCGCTCCGACCATCAGCAACATAGTTGCCACACCGACCAGCGGAACGACCGCCACGATCACCTGGCAAACCAATGAAGGGTCTCTGTCCTGGGTCCTCTACGGCACTACCACAGCCTACGGCCAGCAGGCAAAGACCTCTGCTTCATACATCGCCAACCATTCCGTTGCCTTGACCGGTTTGACCGCCAGCACCATTTACCATTACCAGGTCAAATCCCAGGATGCCATCGGCAACATCGGCACGTACACGGACAAGACCTTCACGACCTTGGTTGCGGGGGCGGTTGCCACGACTACAGTTTCAACAACGGCTGCGACATCGACCGTTCAAAAATCTGTCATCCAAATGACCCGGGAAGAGATCATCAGCTTGATCATCCGGCTGATAGCTTTTTTACAAGCTAAGGCTCAATCCGTACCTGTTTCTTTGCCGATCGCCGGACCGGCAAACGCTGTAGGGATTGCCGGGATCCCCGCCGATTTTACTTTTAAGACGAATTTGAAGATGGGCGACAATTCGGCGGATGTCAGATATTTGCAGATCGTTTTGAATTCCGATCCGAATACCAGGATCGCCGTCAGCGGTTTCGGTTCTGCGGGATACGAGACGATACATTTCGGGAGATCGACCCAGGCCGCGGTCAAAAAGTTTCAATTGAAATACAGGGCGGAGTTAATGGACCCGTTCGGATTGGCAAGCCCGGTAGGAGAGGTCGGGGACACCACTCGCGGAAAATTGAACCAGATCCTTTCCGCCAGCCGTTGATCTTCGGCGCCGGTATTTGACCCCGTTAGAGATCCTATCTTCCAAGATAAAGGCAAAATTCTATTGTCTATTTCGAAAGCAACGGTTCTAAAAAATGGCTGTAATCAAGAATCTCTAACGGGGTTGACAGAAAAAAAGAAAGCTGTTAGAATCCCAGTCACTGAAAGCAAGTTCCGCTTTCTCTAAGAATGTCGCTGAAAGCCCCTCCTAAGGGGTTTTTAGTTTTTTCTGGCGTCGGCGCTTGGCCCCGTTAGAGATAAAAGCAAGTCTATTGTCTATTTCGGAAACAACAGTTTTAAGAAACATTTATAACCAATGATCTCTAACGGGGTTGACAGGAAAAAGTAAAGCTGGTATAGTTTATTTATCGAGAGAGCAAGAATCATTTTCCTCCAAAAATGCAAACTGAAGGCCCCACTCTATGGGGTTTTTAAATAGCTTGCCCTCCTGATTTTGTACTTCTTCGTTTTTTTTAATATGCATTCGATCACATCAGATATTTAAGAGGCATCATTGTAAAGAAAGCAACGCATCCGTTTCATGAAAGGATAAGCAAAAGCAGTACAAAATCAGGAGGATAGAAATATCGAAAGGCCGCCCGCTCGGGCGGTCTTTTGTTTGGGACGAAACAGCGCTCCGGTGCC
>JBBABQ010000035.1:0-9145 GCA_041657565.1 Minisyncoccota bacterium
CGCGAACATATGCATTTCATCTACGCCGACAACCTTCAAGCCTTCTTCCTCCGCCCCGGAGAGATCGGCCGCTTTTTCCGCCTGCAAGGACACGCCATTGCGCGACCAGACGCTCCCGTCCCTGACGTTCTTCGCGGACTGAAAAACCTTGAAGGGAATGTCCGTATACTGCAAAGGAGTGAAATAACTGATCAGCTCGAACGACTTGCCGCTTTTCATCGGCCCCAGGATCAATATTAATTCCATAAAATTTTTTTTGTTGTCATCTGATTAATTTTCATCCCAGCTCGGCCGGCTGTCTCCGGTGATCGGGATGGCCTCGCCTAAAAATTTAGGCTTGGCCCGCAAAAGAACTTCCAGCCAGGCCTTGGCCCGGGACAAAAACTCGCGGCTCTCGTAAAATTGTTCTCTGCCGTAAACATGTCTGTCAGCGCTGGCCCCCCAAGCCTCTATGCCTAATTTTCTGGCGATATAAACGGCGCGAGGCAAATGGAAATCCTGAGTGGATATTATCAAGCTTTTGACCTGAAAAATATCCCTCGCCCGATAAAGACTGTCGTAAGTATCAAATCCCGCATGGTCTAAAAAAATATCTTCGGCCGGTATCCCCTTCGATAAAAGATAATTTTTTGCCGCATTCACCTCGTCGTATTCGATCCGGCCATGGTCTCCGCTGACCAAGATCTTTTCCGCTTTACCCGACCTGTAGACCTCTATAGCCGTATCCGCCCTGTCTCTGTACATATCGCTTAAAATTCCAGAGCTTGAAACTCTCGCCCCCAGTATCATCACTGCCTGAACTTCCGGAGAAGATCCCGGACCGGGATATGAATATCCTTTGGAAAAATTTATTATCTCAAAATTCATCGCAACAAGGAAACCCGCTCCGACAACAGCAAGGCAAACCGATATTTTTACGGCGCGAAAAATATTTTTTTTCGATATTTCGAACATGCTTATCTCCCTGTTTCAAAGTAATAATCGCATCCCTCCCCCCATAGGCCCGACCGATCTTCCCTGGCCTGTTTTTCCAGATCGTTGAAATTATCAAGATATTGGAAATTTTCGTAAGGATAATTAAAGGCATAGCCGCCCTTGACCAGTTCGGCGTTGACGAACTCGCCGTCCGCCAAAAAAACATACCTCAAAAGCCGGCCGTATTTATCTTTGTCGGAAACCATGGGATCGGCAGACAAAAAGACTTTTTGGCCTTCCAATATTTTTTTCGCTTCCTCCGAAGCCTCTTTGCCGAAACATTCTTCTTCCCCATAAGGGCTGGCTATCTCCGGAGTGTCGATCCCTATCAGCCTGATCGTCTCGGTCTTGCCGCCCATCTCGACCTTGATCGTATCCCCGTCTATTATCTCCTCAACGCTGTAAGGGAGAGGTTTCTCCTCCTCGTCCTTCCCGGCCGGTCCCAAAACCGGGTCCAAAGCCGCAAAAAAATAATAACCGGCAAATCCCGCCGAAATAAAAAATAAAATAAAAATTAAACGGTTATTTGACCTCAATTTGGTTTGCATCGTTTAGGATTATTTCCGGACGGCCTTGATAGGTTTTGACCAGCCCGCTGATCTCGACATTCTTCCCTTCGTACTTCTCCACGTCCGGAAATTTCGCGGAATCCGATTTGAAAATAACGGCACTGAAAGGGCATGTTTTATAATCCGGACAAAAATCGAGGAAAATAGTCCCGCCGGAAGAAATAAAAACCCTGTCCACTCTCCCAAAAATACATTTGGTATCCCCGACAAAATCTCCGGCTTTCTCGTAAGAAACGCAATCATACCCCTGCACGGCGGCGGTATCATCGCTTTTCCGTTCTTCAACGGAACCGGTGGCGCTTCCTTGGAACCCCGGCCTGTCCAAAGAAGATCCTTGAATTGCAGGACCGTTCTCAAAAAGATCGCCTGCTCTCTTCTGAAAAGTTTTTTCAGCGAAATAAATAAAACCGCCCATCGCAAAGCCGGCGATAATGATCGCCGCGGCCGTCCGATCTATTTTAAGAAGCGATCCCATTTTTTAAAAATGCGCCCTGCGAAAATACCGCAGGGCGCAAAATATGCATTCGAACGAAGGATTATCTTTCTACCTCGATCGTCGCACTAAGCTCGGCCGAAGGAGCCGCAACAGTTATCCTTCCTGTCGTGGTGCTCTGGATAATGGTATAGCCCGTGTCGTAGTTGGAGCAGTCGGTATAAGAAGCGCCGCTGGCGTTCGGATCATAAGGCATCCCGGCAACAAAGTCAGGAACCAAGCAGGAGCAGAGATCAACTCCTCCCGTTTTTTTGATAACAGTGGCAGTTGTGGTCGGGATCGGAAAAGCGCAAGTAAATACCCCTCCATTATCTACCAAATTTTGATGGACCGCGTTCAAAACCGAATTAACTCCTTCCCATCTCTTGGTGTTTCTTCCTGTAGCGAACTGGCGGGCAGGATTGGCTGCAACGATGACCACTGAAGCAAGCATCGCTATTAAGGCCATTGCTATTAAGACCTCTATAAATGTAAATCCGTTTTTTTGTTTCTGCATATGATTAGTTATTGTTTATTATCTTTACGCAATAATATTATAATTTACCTGGAAAAAAACCACAAGCCTGATTTATCAACACCGCTTGCCCCCTTTCTTCAATGGTATCAAATTGACCCCGCAAAGGCCCGGATCTTTGGAAATTCCTCTTTTGGCCAGCCCGATCACATTGGCGAAAAAGATCGGGTGAAGGCTTGTTTCGATCATATTCCTTAATTCTTTTTTCTTTAGTATCTCTTCCACGTCTATTCCTTCCCAGGGATCGGGTATCTCGACTGGAATATCAATAATGGAAGACAAATAAAAATCCACTTTCGGTATCAAGCTGGAACCGCCGCAAAGCAATATTTTCGAAATTTTTTTCTGGCTTTTGCTCCGATAAAAATTAACGGAATTTTTGATGCCGTTGATTATTTCCTGGAAAGCGCTCTGTAATATAAAAATGATCTCTCCTTCTTTTTTTTCAACGTCAAAACCGCAGTCTCTTTTGAGCTGTTCCGCCTCCGCCAGAGTTATTTTTAAATTGTCCGCAAGAACTTTGGAAAAAACATCGCCTCCGGCGGGAACGGCAACGCTTAAACGGATCGCCCGGCCGTCATAAACGGTAAGAACAGTAGACCGGCATCCTATATCTGCCACAAGATACGATTCTTCTTTGACGCCCATCCCTTCCCCGAAAGCTCTGGCTATGCTGGCCGATTCCAGGTCCAAAACCTCCGGATCCAAACCGGCGGCGTTCAAAACGGATAGATAATCTTCAACGATCTTTTTTGAAACGGCTGAAAAAAGCCCTTCCCTGTAGTTAAAGTAAAAATCGGCCAGATTGATCGGCAAGGTCTTTGCCGCCTGCTGTTCGATGTCTTCTCCACTGGGGAAAAAATGAAAAAAAGTTTGCGATTCGGGAAGGGAACAAACCACTTTTTTTATTTTTATCGGCCGCGGCTGGGCTTCCGCCAGAACCTGCTTGATCTTTATTGCCAAAGCGTCCCTGTCAACGATCACCCCTCCCCGGACCAGGCCTTCCCCGATCTCAACTCTGCCGTAAGCTTTTAAAAAAACCTTTCCGGATTTTTTCTCCAACTCCAAAACCTCTATCGATTGGTCGCTTATATCCAGCCCGAAGGCTTTTCTCTGAAAAATATTGAACATATTTTAGAAATCAGACACCTGCTCCCAAGAAAAAAGGCTGGTGGACGGGTTGACCACGGTTATTTGGATCTCGACCTTCTTTACCAAGCCGCCGACCGTTCCTTCCGTCTTTATGGTCCTGTTCGCATTGCGGGAGCCTTCTATCGGATTGATATAGCAGCTGCCATCGTCAAAGGCCAAGGTCTCCCCTCCCGCATAGCTAAGGTTCCTTTTTAATTTCATTATAGCATCTTCAGCGCACAAGCTGGCAAGATTATAAGCCCTCCAGGATCGTTCCTCCCGAAGACCCGCCTTCGATTCGTCAAGGCTGGCCCAGCCGGAGCTTAAAGCAACCATCAAAAGCGCGGCGCAAACGATTATGACCGAGATCAGCGTCACATATCCGCCGCTGTTATTTGCGCAGGGAAAAAGTCCCTTCTGTTTGCATTGAAGCGTCATAATAGCTGAATTTGGACTGATTTTTATAAATAATCGTCATTTGTACCCTGACCGTCTCCCGAGCGGTGGAATAAGAAACGTTGGTAAAACGGAGATTCGTCACTTCCACCCTGTCGTTCGTGATCTCGTACGGACCTTCCCCTCCCTGGGTTATCACGACCTTCCCCGAAGAAAGGGATATGACCGTAGGACTCAAAGAAGGATCGTACATCGTTAAAGAAAGAGTGGTTCCATTGTTTCCTCTGCTTGCGGGGACGGTAATATCTTTTGCGTTCAAAACCGACTCCGCTATCCTCTCCATGGCCAGCCGGCTGTTCTGCTGGACCTCCCTGATCGACTGAGCCTTCACTCCTCCATAAACGATCTGCCAGGCAAAACTGAAAAGCACCACTAAAACCCCGGACGCTATGCCGATATAGATCATCGATTCGATTATGGTAAATCCTGATTTTTTAGATATCATTTTCATAATTATCAAGGGTCGCAGCAGCATCTCCGGTTCGGAGCGGCGCAATAAGTGTTTCCTCTTGAAGAATATATCTCTCCGTTCGCCGTGCATTGGGCGGAGGTGGACCGGCAGATCCCGCCGGCATAATTCCGGAAAAGACAATGCTCAGGGCAGCTCGTCGGATTGACCGACTGGCGCCAATTGGAAAAATAGCTGACCAGGGAAACCTCCTGGCTTCTCGTCTCGCTGAAATCCCAAGAGACAAGAGAAGTAACCTTTTTCCTGTCAGTATCGACCTGTTCCACCGTGATCTTCCTTGTCCCGTTCTTGAGCTTGCTTGAAATATCTTCCTGCGTTCCGGAAAAATACCACCTGTTGCTGGAAACGACAATGCCGTGATCGCCGACGGTCAAATTGCTCCAGTTATTGTCGCGTATGGCTCTGGCCGCTTCCATCCCCTCCTCAGCCAAAAAAACCGCTCTTGTTTTTTCTTGGCCGGCCCGGACAGCTACATAAGAATCGAGGACCAAAAGGGTTATGGCCGCGGCAGACAAAGCAAAAAGGCCCATAGCGATCATGAGCTCGACCAAGCTTTGCCCTTTTTCTTTATTTTTCATAATGGCCTAAAAAATATCCGGCGGTTAATCCGATGGCATATAAGTGATCTTCAAGCTCTCCACATGCGCGAAAGACCCCCTCATCGACGGCGAATAACAATCTCCTCCCGTTCCGCAACCGGTGCAATCGTCGCAATATCCACCATAAGTTCTTCCGCTTCCCGTACTGCGGACATAATTTCCGCCTCCGCTGACCCAAGCGTTATCGTTTCTGTAGACCTCAACCAATAAATTGCTTGAACCGTCCCAATCGAACGGAGCGGCTAAAGCGTGGCACACCCATTCTCCGGCGGACGGCTTTGCATAGCTGGCCGGACCGTAAACGACGGCCAGTCCGGCCGTATCGAAAGAAGACAATGATGAAGCCGACGTATTCTTCATTTTGATCCTTAGATTGGCTATGTCCCTTCCGGGAAGGCTGGAACACTGCAAACAAACCTCCGATATCGTGGAAGCTCCGCTGATCCCCGCCGCGTTCAGATCGGACTTCAAATAGATCGATTGGGCGATGGAGTCCATATAATAAGTATTATACGGAGCATTGCTGGCGGTCCAAGAGCTGGCAGAGGATCCGGCCAGAAGCTCAACCGTGGCCGGAACCGGATTAAAATTTATGGTTTCTTCCTGATAGCTTATTTTTCCGGTTTCATCTATCTCTATCCTCCCCTCCTTGCTCCCAAGGGTCAAGGTGGTCGTCCCGACCGCTGAAGGCTTTCCTCGCAGTTTGCTGAAAGATATTTCCGAAAGCCCTTCAACGGAAATGGTCTGAGGAATCTCGGTAATTTCATCAAAGACCGGATCTCTTCCGGCGTAAGAATCTCCCTTGAAAAGAGTATACCGGCCATCGGATATTTCTACGCCGAAAGACGAATCTCCTTCCCCCGAGATCGATCTCATCTGGGCGTTGCGAAGAGCCTGTACGAGTCCGTTCAGATGGGAGCCGATCTGCCTGTTCCGATAAAAATCCATGGCCAGAGGAAATGACGATCCCAAAATCAACAACAAAATACCCAGGACAATAATGATCTCCGTCAAGGTAAACCCTTTTTTAAACTTCGAGCCCTCGTGTGATCTCATAGATCGGAGAAATTATTCCCAAAGATATAAAGCCGACCGTTATTCCGATAATGATCAAAAGAAGAGGTTCGATGATGGAAGAAAGCTGTTTCGTCGCGCGGTCCACCTCGACGTCGTAAAAATCGCCCAAATAAAGCAGGGTTTCTTCCAGCCTCCCCGTCTTTTCCCCTACCCCTATTATCCTCGAGACCATCTTCGGAAATATCCCTTTGCGCTCCTTAAGATAGTCGGAGAGAGAGCCTCCTCTTCTCACCTCGGCGGCAAGCTCCTCCATCTCCGATTGGAAGACCAGATTGCTCGATGTTTTCTGAATTATTCCCAGAGCGCTGACTATGGGCATTCCGCTCTTCAAAAGCAAACCAAGGGTTCGGCTGAAATAAGACAAGCTGACGTTCCGAAATATCGCGCCAAAGATCGGGATCTTCAACGCCGTCTTATGGATCAAGAATTTAACCGGCCTGAGCCTCGCGATAGCTCCAACGGCCGCGATAAAAGCAATTACTCCGACAAGGAATTGCAAGCCGTAATGCTCCAAAAAATCCGTGATGGCTATCAGAACCCTCGTCATCAAAGGCAGTTCTATTTTAAGACTGCTGAAAACCGGGATGATCTCCGGCAGAATAAAACGGATCAGCGCGACCCCAAGGATAGTAACCGCGCCCAAAATAAAAGAAGGATATGTCATGGCCGCCTTGACCTTCCCCTGCAAGGCCTGGTTCTTCTCTATCTGCATGACAAGATAGTTCAAATTCTCCTCAAGGCATCCCGATTCCTCCCCCACTTTGATCATATTGATATAAAGACCGTCAAAAACCTTCGGGTATTGGGAAAGGCAATAAGAAAGAGGCTGGCCGTTCTCGACATTTTTTATGATGCCGTCAAGAACTTTTCTGAAATACGGGCTCTCCGACTGGTCTTTGACCGCGGCTATCGCTTCCCTGATCGGAAGGCCGGCTCGAACCATGAGAGAAAGATCTTTTGCGAAAAGGATCTTGTCGAGTGAAGAAACTCTATTGAAAAACATAAAATTATTTTTCTAAAATTATTCCCAAGCGGCCCGAATGACCTCTTCGATCGTGGTCATCCCGCTCAAGGCTTTTTCAACTCCGTCCTCAAGCATGGTGGTCATGCCGTTCTTGACCGCTTGGTCTTGGATCTGGTCCGCCGTTGCTTTTTCAACGATCAGGCGCTGGATGCTATCTCTCATCTCTAGAACCTCGAATATCCCTATTCTTCCAAAGTACCCCGTATTGACGCAGGATTTGCAGCCTTTGCCCCGATAGAGCCGGACGGTTTTCTTGTCTCCAAGAAACCTCTCTATTAACTTTTCCGGCATTCCCATTTTCTTAAGCTCCTCGTTCGTGACCTGATAGCTTTCGCGGCATTTGGTGCAGATCTTCCTGACCAATCTTTGCCCTATGATGACATTTATCGAAGATGACACCAAAAAAGGTTCGATGCCCATGTCCATTAAACGGGGAATATTGGTTGCGGCCGTATTGGCATGCATGGTGGACAAAACCAGGTGGCCGGTCATGGCCGAATTGACCGCTATGCTGGCCGTCTCATTGTCACGGATCTCCCCGACCATGATAATATCGGGGTCTTGCCGGACTATCGAACGCAAACCTTGGGCAAAGGTCAAATTGTTTTTATTGTTGACCTGTATCTGGCTCACCCCTTCTATCTCATATTCCACGGGGTCTTCGATCGTGCAGATATTGACGTCCGGACGGTTCAATATTTTTAAAACGGCGTAAAGGCTTGTGGTTTTCCCGGATCCTGTCGGGCCGGTAGAAAGGATCATGCCGTACGGCTTGGAGGCCGCCTCTTTAACTTTCTCGAAGTCCCGCTCGGCAAAACCTAGTCCGTCCAGGCTGAAACGCCTCGCTTTAGAGGATAAAAGCCTCATTACCACATTCTCCCCCTCGGTCACCGGCACTATCGAAACCCTGATGTCGAATTTTTCTCCCGAGAATTTTATTGAAAACTTCCCGTCCTGGGCGGCAAAATGCTCATCGGTCCTGAGTTTGGCCATCACTTTGATGCGAGTGACGACCAATCCGTGGATCTCCTTCGGCAGGTCCAAAACGCTATGAAGTATGCCGTCTATTCTGAAACGAACATGCGTTCCCGATTCCGCCGGATTGATATGGATGTCGGAAGTCCTGTTCTCGTAAGCATATTTGATCACCATATCCACTATCTTGATTATCGGCAGGTCTTCCGTCTTCGCTTTTCCGCTTTTTACCAGATCTGTCTGCTCCCGGATGATCTCGTCAAACGTTTTTCCAAGATCCTTTTGATAGCTCCTAAAAGCGTCGCTTATGTCTTTGGCTGTGGAGTAGTAAACATCGATATTCTCTCCCGTCTTTCTCTTGAGCCACTCAACCATCTCGAAATTGGAAGGATCAGCCATCGCCATCTTAAGGCCGGCCTTCGATCTATCGAAAATGATTATTTGCTGGCTCCTCGCTACCAATTCCGGAACGATCGTTATGACCGCTTCCGGAATAACCTGTTTTCTAAGATCGACGAAACGGTATCGGAAATGATCGGCGACCATCCTCCCCAAATGCTCATCCGATATCAACCCTTCTTCTATCAAATAATCTTCTATTCTGATCTTTTTCCCTTCGGCCTCTTTTTGCGCCGCGACAAATTGATCGGCCCCGATCAGCCCGCTATCAACAAGAATAGCCTTCAATTGAGAAAGATCCAGCTCCATAAGGTCACTTCCCGGAAAGTATTTTTTTAACTTCCTCTATGATTTGATTCGGCATGTAGTTATCCTTAGGCATATATTTCAACGCTCCAAGCCCCATGGCCCGGTCGATATCCGGTTGCTGGTTTAAAGCCGAAAAGACTATAACGGGTATTTTT
>JBBABQ010000036.1:0-9115 GCA_041657565.1 Minisyncoccota bacterium
CGAACGTTACGTGGCTGGCTTGAAACTCGGCTCGATGAACGTTTCCATCGACCAATTGACCGACCAGCAGAAAAAATATCTGTCCAGCTGGCAGGAAGGGACCTAAAAGGCAGAGTTTGACATTCGCAAAATTTGCGGTAGTATAATGTTATGGAAGGAATGATCCTATCAAGAAATTGTTGTTGTCTGGCTGTTTTCTACCGGGGTTTTTGCGCATAGAATAAATTAAATTTATATAATATTTTTTGCAAGCAAAACCTCCCGGCAACTGGAGGTTTTTAAATAATAAAAAGAAAAAATATGAAAATACAAATCGAGATCGTAGAAAATGGCTCTATAAAAGAGCACGAGCTGATCAGAAAGGCTCATTTGAGAAAATTGATCAAAGAAATAAAAAAAGACGGGTTTATCAATAACCCGATAATCGTCGATAGGAATACAAGAATTATTTTAGACGGCCATCACCGGTTTAACGCCATCAAGTTCCTCGGACTGGCGTTATCGCCGGTGTATCTTTGTCGATTATAAAAATACCGAAATAAAAATAGAAGCATGGAGAAACGGGGAGGAGGTCACCAAGGAAATGGTCGTGCAGGCCGGCCTATCGGGAAATTTGCTGAAACCAAAAACGTCCAAACATTTTATCCCGGACAGGCCGGTCGGATTGCGGATACCTTTGGACTCTCTTAGAGGGTAAATATAATGCTGAAAGCAGAATCGCTCAAAAAAATATTCGCAGGAGAAACCCTTTTTGAAGGGGTTTCTTTTAGCGTCGGCGCCAGGGAGAAGATCGGGCTTGTCGGGAAGAACGGCGCGGGCAAGAGCACCCTATTGAAGATCATTGCCGGAGAGATCGAGCCCGATCAGGGAAGCGTTATTATAGGCAAGGGCGAAAGGATCGGATATCTCAAACAGACAGCCGAAACAGACTTAGAAAAGACCGTAGAGGGATTCTTTAACGACGGCAGGCCGGCCCAAGAATGGATGATAAAGAAGATCTTGGGCCGGCTGGGCCTTGATGCCGTCGATCTTAAAAAGAAGCTGGGCGAATTTAGCGGAGGAGAGACGGCAAAGATAAGTTTGGCTAAGGTTTTATCGGATGAACCGACCATTCTTTTATTGGACGAGCCGACCAACCATTTGGACATAGATGGTTTGGATTTCCTCAGAGATTTTCTTATCGGTTTTAAGGGAGGGCTATTATTGGTCTCCCACGATCGCTGGATGCTGGATGAGGTGGTCTCGAAGATCGTCGATCTGCAAATGACCGAGAAGGGAAGGATCGCGAAGATCTATCCCGGAAATTTCAGCGCGTATGCCCAAATACGCCAGGAAGAGTCCGATAACCAAAAAACGCTTTATAGTCTTCAGCAGAAGAATGTCGGCAGGATAGAACAGCAGATCGCAAAAACCAAAGCCAGATCCGCTTTGTTGGAAAGCAAGACGAACGGCGGCGATTATTACGTCAGGAAAAAGGCGGCGAAAGCGATGAAGCAGGCCAAGAACAGAGAAAAGAAGTTGGAACAATTTTTAGAAAGCGGAGACAGGATCGAAAAACCGCAGAAGGAGAAAGGTTTTAAGATCATTTTGGATAATTATCTGGGGGAAGGCCAGAGGGTTTTGCAAATAAAAAATGCTTCTTTCGGGTTCGGCGGCAAAAAACTTTTCGATGTGGCGGATATGGCAATATACGGCAAAGACAGGGTTGCCTTGCTCGGACCGAACGGATCGGGGAAAACGACCTTCATCAAGACCGTTCTCGGAGAGATCGAGACGATAGAAGGGGGGATAAAGATCAACCCGAACGTAAAGATCGGTTATTTGCCGCAAGAAATGGCGTTTGCCGATCCCGAGAGGACAGTTTCGGAAGAATTCGAAAAAGGATACATGCCGGTTTCCGGAGACGCGCGAAAAGTGCTGGGCAGGTTTCTTTTCTCAGGCGACGACCAGTCAAAGAAGATCAAGGATCTGAGCCTTGGGGAAAAGAGAAGGCTGTGTCTGGCCAAAATAGTGGCCGCTGGCAGTAATTTTTTGATATTGGACGAACCGACAAATCATCTGGACATAGACTCCATAGAGGCTGTCGAGAAGGCGCTGAAGGGCTTTGAAGGGGCGGTATTGGCCGTATCCCACGACAGGTTCTTTTTGAAGAATATCGGCATCAAAAGATCCTATTATCTTGGCAGAGACGGCATTATCGAAGGATGATCTTGTACTGCCGGTCAAAATTGAAAAAATGCCCCAGAAGAGCTATTTTAAATGGATGGGAAGAGGCAATAAACAGACATCCAAGAAAGAGAAGAAGCCGGGTTCCGGTTTATTTGAGCTGGTAAAGCCATACGCTTGGTTCGTTGCCGGAATTATCGTTTTGACCGTGATCAGTAGCGGATTGAATCTTGCCATACCGAAAATGATCTCGGCGGCGATCGATACTTATGGTAAAAGTGAATTTAGCTTTCGAACGCTAGCGATCCAATTTTCGCTAGTGTCTTTTTTTATTTTTGTTTTTACTTATTTGCAGGGACTGGTCCAAACATACGCTTCAGAACTTGTGGCTCGCGACTTGCGGGCAAAACTTGTGGGGAAGATCGCGGTGCAAAATTATTCTTTCGTCGAGAATATAACTCCGGCCAAGCTTCTGACAAATTTCACCTCGGATGTCGATTCGGTAAAAACGTTCGTATCGCTGGTAATACCGGCAATGGTTTCGTCGATATTCCTCATTTTGGGATCCAGCGTTTTGATGTTCGGCATCGACTGGAAATTGACGCTGGCGGTTCTGCTGGTGGTGCCTTTCATCGGCTTGGCGTTTTATTTTGTGCTGGGGCGCGTGCGCAAATTGTTTACCAGGGCCCAGGAGGCGATCGACTGGCTGAACAGAGTGATAAATGAAAGCATCTTGGGATCGGCGATCGTGAGGATCTTGGACTCGCAGAAATATGAACACAAAAAATTTGCCGAGGCCAACGAGGAATCAAAGGCCATCGGCTTGGCGATCCTGAGATATTTCGCCAGTCTGATCCCGGTGATCACTTTTATCTCTAATTTGGCGACGCTGATCATTTTATCGCTGGGCGGCTATTTTGTGATCACTGGAATAATGAGCTTGGGAGATTTTGCCGCTTTTAACAACTATCTGGCGATGCTTATTTTTCCGATCATTATCATTAGCTTTATGAGCACCGTAATCGCCCAGGCGGATGCTTCTTACGCGCGGATCAAAGAGGTTCTTGCGGCCCCCGAACCGAAGGAGACAGGATCGCTGGCTTCATCGTTAAGAGGAGACATCAGGGCCGAAAATATTAATTTGGCTTATGACCAGAGATCGACGCTCAAAAATGTGAACATCGAAATAAAAGCGGGGACAAGGACTGCCATAATCGGCCCGACGGCGGCGGGGAAGACCCAATTAATATATATTTTAGTGGGGCTGTTGGACCCCGCGTCGGGGTCGGTCTATTACGATGGAAAAGATATCAACGAATACGATAAGGCGGTATTGCATCGACAAGTGGGGCTGGTCTTTCAAGACAGCATCATTTTCAACATCAGCCTGCGGGAGAATATCGCTTTCAGCTCTTCGGTGACCGGATCCGATATCGATAAGGCTGTTGCCGTTTCGGAGCTAAAGGGTTTTATCGAAACTCTTCCGGACGGATTGGACACGATAGTATCGGAGAGAGGGACAAGTTTATCAGGGGGGCAGAAACAGCGCATCATGCTGGCCAGGGCGCTGGCGCTCGATCCGAAGATATTGTTCCTTGACGATTTTACCGCTCGCGTTGATAGCCAAACAGAACAGAAGATATTGAGCAATATCCGCGAGCAATATCCGAACATCACTTTGGTGTCGGTAACCCAGAAGATCGAGCCGGTGGAAAAATACGACCAGATCATCCTTCTAATGGAGGGAGAGGTTTTGGCAAGCGGCACCCACAAGCAATTGATGGAAAATTCTTCCGAATACGTCCAAATATATAATTCGCAGAGAAGCACCAACCAATATGAATTATAGGCTTAGCGGTTCGAAAGATGCGAGAAAAAAGGAAAGCTTGAGGCGGGCGTTCAAAAAGCTCTCGCCGCTTTTGAGCGGAGAAAAAAAGAGCCTCGCGATAGCTTTGTCCGCGACTTTAATTTGGTCGGCTGCTGCTTTGCTCGACCCGATGATCATCAGCTGGACCATAGATTCTTATATCAAGAACAAGGATATTCACGGAGTTTTGATCTCGACGGCAATATTGCTCGGAGTGTACGCGATAACGCTGGCCGCGAGCTATATCCAGACAATTACGTTGGGCGGTGTTGGCCGGCGGGTTCTTTTTAATTTGCGTAACGCGATCTTCGATAAACTTCAGGAACTGCCGGCAGCCTTTTTTAATCAGAACAAGTCGGGGGATCTTATTTCGAGGATAAACAACGATACGGACAAACTTAACCAGTTCATCGGCCAGGCTTTGATGCAATTTATGAGAAGTTCTTTTATTGTGGCTGGATCCGGCATTTTTCTTTTGTCGATAAATTTTCGTCTTGGCGCAGCCGCTTTGATCCCGGCAATTGCCGTGCTTATCGCGACCAGTTTGCTTTCATCGTGGGTGGAAAGGACCAACTTTAAAAGTTTGCAGGCGGCAGGAGGGATGAGCTCGGAGATCCAGGAAAGTTTGGCTAATTTTAAGGTTGTGGCGGCATTCAACCGTTTCGATTATTTTCGCGATAATTTCAAGACGGTCAATCTGGAAAATTTTCGCGCGTCGATCAAGGCCGGGATCGCCAGCAGTATTTTTGCTCCGATATATAATACCGCTTCCGGCATGGCCCAGCTGATGGTCCTTGGCTACGGGATATATCTCATTAATGCCGGCGATCTTACGGTCGGATCGTTGATAGGCTATTTGCTTTACGTCAATACATTCTATGGTCCGTTGCGCCAGCTGGCAGCAGTATGGCCTTCGATGCAGCTCGCTTTCGCGGCCGTGGACCGCATTTCGGAGGTCCTATCCCTTCGATCGGATATGGAGATCGTTGAAGATAAAGAAGGCGTTAGCGGCAACGGCCCATTGCTTGAATTCAAAAAAGTGTCTTTTACTTATCCCGACGAAGGGAGGACGGTTTTGAGCAAAATAGATATAAAACTTCAAAAAGGAAAAACTTACGCGTTGGTCGGGCCGACCGGCGGAGGAAAGACCACCACAGCATCTTTAATGGCTCGGTTATACGATGCGTCCGAGGGAGCTATTTTACTCGATGGAAAGGACATCCGCTCCTATCCGCACGACGTTCGGTCGCGGAAGATAGGGTTTATCCTGCAGGAGCCGTTTCTGTTTACCGGTACTATCCGCGATAATATTGTTTACGGGAACGAAAAATATATGGATTACACTGACGATCAGCTAACAACGGCGTTGGATGAAGCCGGTCTTCTCGGGCTGATCGGACGGTTCAGCGAAGGATTGGAGACAAAAATAGCGGCCAGCGGCGATACCATCAGTTTGGGACAGAAACAGCTGGTCGCTTTTATCCGTGCGGTTTTAAGGGAGCCGGACCTGTTGATCCTTGATGAAGCGACCGCCAATATCGACACGGTGACAGAGCAGCTCTTGGAGGATATAATAGACAAGCTTCCCAAGAAAACCACAAAGGTCATTATTGCCCACCGCCTGAACACCATCGACAATGCCGATGAGATATATTTTGTGAACGCGGGGAAGATCGTCCTTGCCGGGTCGATGGACCAGGCGGTCAAAATGCTTATGGGCCAAAAAAGAACAAGCTGAGGCAATGGCATGGAAGGATAGGCAAAAGTATGCTAGAAACTATATGTTCGATACCATGGAAAAAACTTGAGTATATGCGGCCGGATAATTATTTGTTCAAGTCGATCATTAAATAATAAAAATAAAAGATTCATAAACATTATGGAAAACTTAGACCAAAAAATAAAAGAGTTTGGCGATTACATTTTACAGACCCCTGAATTTATAGAGTTTAAAAAAGCCGCTGAAAAATTGGAAAAAGACAAAGATGCCATGCTCGCCATCCAAGACGTCCAAGATCGCGCTGAAGCGATCTATACTTCGGAAGAAAGCGATTCGGAGGTTTCCGATGAACAGCGCCAAGGATTGAATGAGGCGCAAGCCAAGATGATGGCAAACGAGATCTGCATGGAATATTTCAAAAAAGAAGATATCGCGATCACCGCTGCAAGCAAAATTTGCGATAGCTTGTCCGAGGCAACCGGCATTCCTTTTGCCGACGGGAGCAACTGCGATTGCGATGATTGCGGCAGCGATTGCGATTGTTGCGAATAGTACGGGCATCAAGATAAAAAAGGAGCCGGTCACTTAAGTGGCCGGCTTTTTATTGCTCGCGATCTTCGCGAGTTTGTAGCAGTACCCGTCCAATAGGGCCTGCCATGCGGCGCGGAGAAAATCTTCATCCGCTCCGATAGTCGTCCAGCTGTCTCTGCCGTCGGTAAAGTCGCATAAAATGCGAACGACCGCGGCAGAACCTTCCTGCATGCCCATGGTCTTCAGGGTAAATCCCATCAGTTTGACGGGATCGGCCTCTGGAAATCGGCCGCACAGGATGTTGCGCAAGGCTTTTTCTAAAGCGTTCACTGGTCCTGCTCCGCAGGCGTCGGCAATGCGATCTTCGCCGCCAACGTTCATTGCCAGGGTCGCTTCGGAGATATCTCCTTCTTGATCAGGAAGGAATTTGTCCAAAACTTTCCAGCTGGAGAATTCCAGGGGAATTTTGAACAGATCCAGTTCCCGCAAGATCCAGAGATAAAACGAAGCTTCGGCGCGTTCGAAACTTATTCCCGAATCGGCCAGATCCTTGTATTTTTTTACAAGTTCCGTCATTTCTTTTTCGGGTATTTCGATGCCCATTTCCTTGGCTTTTATGGCCAGGTTTGTCCTGCCGGAGATGTCCGACAGTCCGAACCTGGCTTTATTGCCCACCAGTCCCGGATCAGCATGCATATAGCTGCCCGGATCGCGTTTTTCTCCTGATGCGTGGATTCCCGCTTTCGTGAAGAAAGCATCTCTGCCTACCCATGGATGGCATGGATCGGGAACGATGTTCATGATCTCGCATAGCTCCCGATAGGCTGCCGTGAATTTCTCCAGGGTTTCCGGGGAAATATCAGTACAGCCGAAGTCTTGGCAAAGGTTGGGGATCAACACGGACAGGTCCGTATTTCCCGCTCGCTCGCCAAAGCCTCCGAACACTCCCTGGATATGGCGGACGCCCAGTTGATAGGCGGTTTCCGCAAGGCTTACGGCCCGGCCTCGGTCGTTATGAAAATGAACGCCGAGAACTTCTATCGGGACGGTTTTTGCCGCGATCCGGATGGCATTGGCCGCATTGGCCGCTGATGATTTGCCATTCGTATCGCACAAGACGATCCATCTCGCTCCGGCTTGCCAGCATCTTTTCAGAAGCTGTAAACAGAAGGGCTGGTCGTCCTCGTTGATCGCTTGGAAACCGTGTTCGGCGTCAAGGATCACTTCAACTCCTTGTTTGGCCAATGTTTCCACCGATCTTGCGACGATATCCAAATATTCTTTCGGATCGCGCTGCAGAGATATGGAAACATCCCGTTTTCTGGACTTCGCTACCAAGACCGCGACCGGCACTTTAAGCGCGGTCATTTGTTCGACAGTCTCGGGCGATGCCCAGCCGAAAGCCGCTATCTTGGCTTTTAAGCCAAGTTTTTTGGCTTGCTTGATGCGTTCAGCATCGCCGTTATTGGAAGCGGCAAAGCCTGCTTCCAAATAACCAAAACCCAGATCGTCCAATAGTTTGAGGCATCTCAAACTATCTTTTGTTCCTATGGTCTCAACCAGCGGAGACTGCGCTCCGTCGCGAAAGGTAGTGTCTAAAACACTTAATGCGGACATATCGGATCTTCTCCTTTTATTCGATCTTGTAAATGTGCTTCTTGTTTTTTGGCCGTTTAAGAACAAAAAACCCTCTTTTGGAGGGGTATTTCTTCGATCTTGCTTATTGCCGTTTAATCGAAAAGATGCCCCTTTAAAAGAGGGTTGATAATAATGATGATCTGGCTATTATGTTTTGTCTTGAAATCCATACTGTAAGGATAAATTATCTTATTGCTCGTCCTTTGTCAACGCAACATTTTGAGGCGTCCGAAAGGAGGCAGGCTAAAGATCGAGTTCAGCGTAAAAGGTGTCCGGCCGTTCTTCCACGCAAAATCCCGCTTCTTGAAAAAGGGATTTGGCTTCGAGATCGTCTTTCAGGAAATTTGAATATATTTTTCTAAATTTTTTCTTTTTTGCGATGTCGATCATGTGGCCGGTCATTTTTCGGCCGATCTCTTTGCCTTGCCAGGCATCGGCGATCACTATGGCGTATTCGGCCGTGTTGTCGAGGACGTTCTCTATCAGGCGGGCGACGCCGATGGTCTCCTTCTTTCCTTTTTCTTCTATCTCGGCGATGATCGCGGTCTCGCGGTCGTAATCTATTTGAGTGAAGCGGCGGACAAATTCGCTGTTGATATCTTTTACAGTCCCAAGAAAACGGAACCGTTTGGACTCTTCCGAAAGGGCTTCGATGAATTTCCTGTGGCGGTCTTCGTCTTCGGCCATTATCGGCCTTAAAAATACTCTTGTACCGTCTGCGGCCGTTATGTCCTTTTCGTGTTCTTTTACGTAGGGCAATATCGCAAGATGGGAATACGGCTTGAAGGTTTTTCTTGTTCCTTCCGGGTCCAGGACGATCTTTGCGTCGAGAACGATGCCTCCGTCCTTGTCCATACCGAACGGGTTTATGTCCGCTTCTTTGATCTGAGGGAGATCCATCACCAGGTAGGCGAATTTATAAAGGACAAATTGGATGGCGCTGATATTCACGCCTTCCATGTTCCGGTATCCTTTCAACAGCCGGGATATCTTTGTTTTTTCGATCATGCGCTTCGCCAGAGCCATGTTCAGCGGAGGAAGGCCGGTTGCTATATCTTTAAAGATCTCGACTGCCACTCCCCCCATCCCGAAAATTATGACAGGACCGAACAGGGGATCTTTTTTCGATCCGATGATCAGTTCGTATTTTTTGGGGACGATCTTTTCGACGGTTATGCCGTCTACGGGAGACT